>JACPCD010000015.1 GCA_016179955.1 Candidatus Woesearchaeota archaeon
GTGGAAGAGTCCGTTAATAGCTGGCAAACTATACGGCCGTTAGCGTGGATGGGTGCCGGAAGCATCGTGCTGTTGGCAATAATTATATTCCTGGCGGCGCTGATGTTTCTCTGAGAAGAGAAGGAATAAAATGAAAAATGATGTCCAATTAGAAGCGATGGTAAGATACCTACAGCGCGAAGTTCCACATTATCTACAAGATGGAGTGAGAGATGTGAAACCAGCAGGTGATTTTGAATATGATTTAGGTGAAGGACTGGTTGCAAAAATAAGAGTGTATGAAGTTCAATTAAATTCTGGAAAGAAAGTTTTTGCGGCAGAAGGCGGATTTGTTGGTTCTATAAAGAATGTATATCATCAGGAACTTCCCGATGCTGAAACAGCAAGCAAAGTCCATATATATGCTGATGCAGCTTTAAAAGGATTAAGAGGAAAAGATTTAACTGAAGTTGCTGAATGGTTAGAACTTCCAGAACAATTTAGAAGAACAGACTAAACACCTATTTTTGTTATTTCTTCAAATAGTTTTGACACTTTATTGATCGAATGTCTTTTAATTTAACACCTCTTCAATCGGCTTCTTTCCTTTCAGTTTCTTGGCCACATCTTTAGCTTCAGCCACTAAATCCACACCCATATCTTTCAATTCTTTGATGTGCATCTGCATCAGTTGTTCTACGATTTGAAGAATGCGCAACAGCTCTTCCCGCTCTTTGGTGAGAGTGGATAATGATCCTTTATGAAACCCGATCTTTTCTTCTTTGGAATTGGTTTTAGTGGTCATGGTAAAGATGGGAAATTATGGCCCCATTTATTAAAGTTTCTATTAAAGGGCACAATTCGAAAAGTGAGTGATACTGCGAGTCATCATGGTATGTTTTTTTCGAATGACGCGATCGAGTCTACACGCCATCGCAGTTGATTTCGAGGAAGACTCTGGGCAGTATCACTCACAAAAAAGACGGTGCCTATTAAAGTTCCGGAAAAGAAAACTTTATAATCAGAAGAAATATCCCCCACTTCATGAGCTTCCTGAAAAAAATGCTGTTCTGGAGGCGGGACGATGAAGCGGAATTTGACAAGCTCGCCGAAAAAGAGTTACAGGGGGGACAGGAACGTTCGCTTTTTCCCGATAATGCCCCGCCAACGGGTTCGGAAGAACATTCTTTGTTTGACGAACCTTCCCCTGCTGAACGTCCGGCTTTGCCAGGAACACGGCCTGCAGCCCTTCCCGGTTCGAAAGAGCGGGACTTGGAGTTAATCAGCAGTAAACTAGACACCATCAAGGCCATGCTCAATTCTTTAGATCAGCGGATGGCGCACTTAGAACGTTCCGGCAATACCGAGAAAAAAGAAAGGCTATGGTAAGAAGAATTCTTTTCTGGAGTATGGTAGCAGGCACTGTCCTTTTAGACCAAGCACTAAAACTGCTGATAGTATATCTTCATCCCGCGACCGGATTATTCCGGTTGGTGCAGAACACTGGCGCGGGATTTGGCATCTTAAAAGGATATACTGTACTGCTCACGATAATTTCACTGGTGGTAGCTATGGCCATCATCTTGAATGTCCGGAAAATTCCGCTAGAGTGGTGGACGCAGGCCTGCTGGGGTCTGTTTCTGGGGGGAGTTATCGGCAACCTCATTGACCGGGCCGTACGTGGTTCAGTGATAGATTTTATTGATTTCCGTATCTGGCCGGCATTTAATGTGGCGGATGCGGCGATTACGGTGGCGGCAGTGGGACTAATTATATATTATTGGAAGAAATAATATACTAAATACTCATTTTAATAGTAAAATTTATATAATCAGGGTGTTGTGAAAAGTGGAATTACAAGAAAAAATGACCACTGAATTATTCAAATACCTAGGATTAGCATATGCTAATATAACTGACTTAGAGTCTTTACTTCAACAACAGAAAGCAGTAGGGCCTTTTGCAGTCCAAAGGATTATTCGCGAGGGGGTATTTTTTACCTCTGGCATTACGCGCTGCTATCGGGAAGCAACACGAATAGCACGAGAGGAAGAATATGACTTTGCCGTTGCCAAGAGTATGGAAATCGGAAAAAAAGGATTTTTGGATGTAGAATTCTACCGCTTTACAAGTTCCGCCACCATTATTTGACTGGAAAAAGTAAGATATTTTACTTCATTATTATCTTACCAAAAACAGAATAATTGTAGATAGTTTTTAATATGCCCTAAACTCTCAAAACAAAATGGATAGATTACTATATATTGCCAAAGAGGGCATCAGAAAAGCAAAAAACTCTTTAGTTCTGCCGCTTATCGCGGCCATCGCGCTGAACGGATGTTCAGACTGCTACACACATAACAAGACTACTATGAAGCTGAACCGGCCGGTTGATGGCCATGTGGCGAGCATGCAGACGCTCGAACTTGAGCCAGAACCAGAGATCAAGCGGCCACGAGAAACTATCATCGACCTGATAAACGAGACACATGCCCTGTCAAGCAGGGGCATGCCCCATGATGCGTATGCGACGGCAGTGCCTGCATCCTGCTTAGACGGTCATCCGGAATGGACGACGAACACTTCTTTTTTGGGAATGATTGAGCGGGGCATGTATTTTCCAAGTCTCCGGTTCACCATGAAGGACGTAAGCACGGTAAACCATGGGCTTGGGCATTTGCAACATGAAGGGACAGAGGGCGAAGCTATCGCACAATTCAACGAAGTGGAGCAGATGCTTATGGGATACCCGCTCTTCATCAATGATGCACATCAACCGCTGGATAGGGTGAGGTGGGCTGCCTACGCAAATGCGTACGGCTTAGAAGCGATGATCAGACGGGCGGTACAGGAGATACAAGAAGGAAACGATCTTAGCGAGTATCGTCGAATGGATATACTCCTGTATTCTCTGCTTTTGGAACACGACGGCGATTTCAGCGAGGTGCGGAGAAAGATAGAACGGCTGGTCGAAAATGGCGAGGTGGAACATGAAGCAAGGCAAAGGATAGCTCAATTCAGAGATTGGTATGCGGAAGTCACCCAACAGGGGGGCGATGTCATGGCCGAAGCGTCGCTTATGGCGAAGAGGGTCAGCATTATAGAATTACAGAGAGTGTTTGGAGAAGAGGCCGCACAATTATACTTGAATGCCCATACTAGATTGCTGAATGGCGGTCTTGCCTATGAGCAGTTCCACGAAGATAGCGGACAGGTATCTATCTATGATGGATTTCGAAATGAAATGGTCTGCGAAATCGCTGACAACGCAGAATTGGAAAGCAAGAGGCCATGCCGCAGCACCAGCCGCATATGCACCATGGTCAACGGAGAAAACGTCGAACACCTACGCCTGGCATTATGCTGCATGACCGCCGATAGAGAGGGCGAAGAATGGACGTTCAGGCGTACCACTGCAGATGCGGAAGCGTTCAGGTACAGCAGAGCATCCGGTCCGGTGACACTTGAGGGACTTGAATGGAAAAATGTTATGCTTATAGAAATAAAATCACGGACAGAACTCAACGAAGGTAGATATTGCCCTGATGCGGTGCAGTGAATCTGGAATGCCGATACCACCAGAACAATCATTTTTGTGGACGCAAAAAATCGTCTTAAAATGCTAGTTGAACACTCCACAAATTATTTGACTGGAAGAAGTAGGATGTTTGAATGAGAAAAATCAAACCAATTCTATTTTCTAATCATATTTTTTGCCTTCCTTCTTTCCTTTTTCATCCCAATAATGAGCCCAATTATACGCGGTCTCACACCTATTACACTCGCCAACATTAGCGTTAAAAGTTGGGTTCAACCAATCCTTCACAACGCTTTTCCAGACAGGGCTTGGGAGCATCATTATATCCTGGAACAGTAAAAGTGCTTCTTTGAGGGGTGGTTTTCATGAGATAATTACAAACAACTATGCTTCTTATACCCTTTCGCCCAGGCTTCCTTCTTGTCGGCAAACCAGACCTGCCGGCTTTTAGCAATCTTCTTGGCCCAGTCGCAGGTAGGCTTATGATAGACGTTGCTGTTCTTGCTGGCGACATATTTACCTGGAGAAAAGGTTACCGCCGCTTTCTTTGCCTCGGATGCGGACGCAGTACTTTTGGCAGAATCAAACACCACGCTATGGGGCTCTTCGGCAGCAGGCTTAGTCTCAGTACTGGACTTGGACTTTGAAACCTTATCCGCTTTCCTTTGATGAGGCAGGCTGATAAAAATGCCCACGACCGCCAATACCAGCAACACCACATATGCCTTCCCCTGCACCAGCCACAGCAGTACCAGATTAATGGCGTAGGCAACAAAAATGGTAAACAACGTCCAGCGCGCCCGGGAGGAATGGTACCATCCCATACTCGCCACCGACAGCACTACCAAGAACAGTAATCCGATCATTTCCAGAGAAAACAGCAAGCCGCGGCTGGCGATGACGATGCGCACTAAAGCGACCAATAGCACCAGCAACAGGATGCCATGCACCCAAAACCATCTCTGATTCTTTTCGTTCATTGGCATTGGAAAAAGAGCCGCAAAATGTATTTAAGTATTTCTATGGTGGAGTAGTTATACTAGAATATACTAGAACAGTTAAAATTCGGTGTCGAGGTTCTTCAGGTATCCTTTGCGCTTCAAGAAGTCCACTTCTGCTTTCCCCCGATATTTGTGAACCACATCGCCTTTCTCGTCCCCGCCCAGCTCCCAGGGCTCGATGATGACCACGTCCTGCTCTCTCACCCATAATGCTCGCCGTAATCTGCCCGGGATGCGGCAAATCCGTTCTTTCCCGTCCAAACAGAGCACCCGCATTCTGCTGCCCCCTAAGCGCTGTTGCACGATACCCAATACTTCGCGGCCTCGCGGTATGCGCACGCGAATCAGTTCTGGTTCTTCCTGGGGCTGAGCCATAGCTACGGGATGAGGGGGTTGATTTATAAACATTTGTGGGAAAAACATATAAACTACCCCCAGCTCAAACCACCAAAAGACGTGAGGAAACCATTCTATGGGAAAAAGAGTTGAATCGCCATCGTCCATCAATACCTTCAAGCAATGCCCGCGGAAATATTATTACCAATATATTGCAAAATTACCGACGCTGCCGAATATTCATCAAGTGCGGGGAAACATCGCCCACTCTGCGCTGGAAAATTTCTATGAACTGGATGCGGGGACGCTCACTCCAGAGAATTATCCCCAGCAGTTCCGCAGCCGCATCCAAAGCCTCTTCGTCCAGACCTGGGGAAAATACACGCCCCAGCTGCATAAACTCGGCCTGAGCCGCGACCAGGAAAAATTCTATTTTGAAGAAACCCTGCTGATGCTGCTGAACTGGACCAACCAAGCCATTGACGAGATGACTCTGGTGCTGGCTAAAAATGGATATTCAGTCCAAGAAGCGTTCCAGAAGATAACGCCGTTACGGGAGCAGCATTTCCGCTCCGACCATTATGCCGTCCGGGGCTTTGTCGATGCCATCCGGCAGATTGATGATGAAGTGCATATCATTGACTACAAGACCAACAGCAGCTTTGAGTTTAAGGATGAGCTTAAGTTGCAGTTGGCTATTTACTCCCTGCTGTATTTTGAGAAAAATGGCAAAATTCCATCGAAGGTAGGTATTTTCTTCCTCCGCCACAAGCTAAAGCTGATGCCGGTGGATAACGGATTACTGGAACTAGCAAAGAAAGAGATTGAGTTGGTCCATACCCATACTTCGGCCAGCGAAGACCCGGAGCATTATCCCCGCTGTCCCAGCGGGTTATGCAAATGGTCCACCGGGCAATGTGATTTCTATGAAGTTTGTAAGCCGTTTGAAAAATCTATGCTGCCGCCTGCAAACTCATCCGGATAATTTCCTGATATACGGCCACGTTCTGCAGCACAAACGTTTCCACAAGGGCACCGAGCACTAAGAAGATCAGCCCAAAGAGCAACAGATAGAGGTTAAAGCCAAATACTTCAAAGAATTTTTCAGAGGCAAACTGCTCCAAGATGACGTCCTTGGAAATGACCGAGCCGGCGATGGCGGCAAGGAAGTACGAAATGGCTTCCAGAATCATGTGGGGAAACACCACCACCATGATCATCCCAAACAGAAATAACGGATTTTGACCGGCAAAGGATGCTGCTAATTTGGCAGTAATGCCAAAAATAGCTCCCCACACCGAGGCATTCCAGGTAATAAGGAAAATTGCGCCATCCCCGGTGAGTAAGGCAATCACAAAGCAGGCAATCAGCACCAGAAAATTATTGCTCAGTAGGTCAAAGAATAAACCGCCTACCAGGATGGCATTGCCGGAAAAACCCTGCCCGAACCGTATTTCCAGCTGCTCTCGAAATAAAGTGTTGGTCTGCATGGCCGGCAGCAGCATACTGCCAACCGCATACACCAGCAATATCCCCAAAAACATGAAGACGTAAATGCGCACGATTTCAATGTCATCCCGCCACAACGCCGGCAGGGAAACTTTCCGCTCCATGCTTTCCTGGCGCTCTTCAATGGAAAATATTTTGTACAGTTCCGGCAAGAGCAGTAAAGACGTAAAGGCGACAGCTGCCAAAGCAGGGTCGCCGGGAAAGAGGATGGAGGCTAACAGCACCCCGATGATGGAATATACTACTCCTAAAATAAATGCATAGCGGCCTTTCTGCTCCAGCCAGTCTTCCGGAAAAATGTGTTCTAAGACCAATCGAAAGGCACCTCTTTTTCACTAAAGAAAAGCAATAAGTATTTATATAACTTCCGCCTTAGGAAAAACATGGCCGTCTATAAAGTCAAGAGTGTAGTCATCAGCCGGAAGCCGGGCAAGAACAAGGACGAGTATTGGTCGGCCTTTCTGGGATTATTTGATGAGAACAATCCCCACCTGAAAGCGAAAGCGCCGCTGCAGGTGCTGGAGTACAAGAAAATTGAAAAAGTCCGCATTCGGGATTTGCGGAATATTTCGTATTACTTGATGGGGAATGATATTGTCATCAACAATTTGACGGAACTAACTATCGATGTTAAAGATACTATTGTAACGTTAACCGGAAAACAGGAATTGCCGAAGTAAATCTTGAAAAGAGTTGATTCTGAAGATGCACTAAAATCTATGGCACAAAAATATCTCTTAACGGGGGGAGCGTATTCTGGAAAAACAACGCTACTCCAGGCTTTACGGCAAAAAGGATTTGAAATTGTACCGGAAGCGGCAGAAATCTTGATTCAGGAAGAACTGGAGAAAACAGGTGTTCATCCTAATATACTCAATAGATTTGCATTCGTCGAGAAGATTCTCCACAAACGAATTGAATTAGAATTCACCGTGCAGGATTATGAAGGGGCAGTATTTATCGACCGGGGAATTCCGGACGGGATGGCATACTATCAACTGTACGGAAAAGAGCCCTCGCCGGCGTATCATGCGGCGGTGCAGAAGTTTCGTTACAAAAAAGTGTTCTTCCTGGAATTACTGGATGGATATGTGCCTAATGAGGTACGGCAAGAGAAGGAAGAGACGAGAGTAAGAGTTCATCATCTGTTGAAAGAAACGTATAGGGGGTTGGGATATAAAGTAATAACTGTTCCGGTTCTTCCAGTGGAGAAACGAACCGAACTTATTTTGAACAGCATACCATAATATTGTCATTCTGAGGATTACGAAACGAAGCAAGTAACTCGAAAGCCCGGATAAATTATATAAACTACCTGCCCTTCAACCCAACGCATGCTTAAAGATTTCACTCCCCGCCTCTATCAGCAAACAATTCTCGGCACTGCCGCAAATAAGAATACGTTGGTAGTGCTTCCCACCGGATTAGGAAAAACCGCCATTGCCTTTCTGCTGGCCGCACAACGGTTACATCACTATCCTCGGTCAAAAATCTTAATGCTCTCCCCCACCAAACCATTATGCGAGCAGCACGTGGATACTTTTCGCCGGCATCTGGAAATAGAACCAGATAAAATAGTCTTATTCACCGGCAGCGTGCCGCCGGAAAAGAGAGGAGAGTTATGGAAAGAAGCCCAGGTAGTAATCTCCACGCCCCAAGGGCTGGAGAATGACGTCATCAACCGCAGAGTCAAACTGGAAGAAGTATCGCTGCTCATCTTTGATGAATGCCATCACGCCATGAAAGAGTATGCCTATGTGTGGCTGGCCCAGCAGTATGAAAAGCAATGTTCTTTTCCCCGTATTTTAGGCTTAACGGCTTCTCCCGGCTCGGATATGGAAAAAATCAAAGAGATCTGCCAAAACCTGTTCATTGAAAAAGTAGAAGTGCGCACGGAACAGGATGCCGACGTGAAGCCGTACGTGCAGCCCATCAAAATAGAATGGGTTAAAGTTGATTTCCCGGCAGAATACCAAAAAACAAGAATCCTTCTCCAGGATTGCCGAAAGAGCAAATTGCTGGAAGCCCAGCGGCATGGTTACTGCAATTCCACCAATATCACCAAAGGCGAACTGCTGCAGTTGCAGCGAGAGCTGCACCAAAAGATATCCGAAGGAGTTCGTGACTTTGAGCTGCTCCGCTCCATTTCGGTCATCGCCGAAGCCTTGAAGGTAGAGCATGCTTTAGAGCTGCTGGAATCACAAGGAATCCAGCAAGTGCATTCCTATCTCCAAAAGATGCAGCAGGAATCGCTTACCAGCAAAGTGAAGGCCGTCCAGAACCTGGTGATTGATGAGAATTTCAAAAGTGCAGCATATTTAACGGAAGAACTGGTGCAAAAAAATATCCAGCATCCAAAATTAATCAAATTGAATGAGCTCGTGCAGCAGGAACTACAGGAGCATCCCAACGCCAAAATCATTATCTTTACCCAATTTCGAAATTCAGCAGAGCAGATCGTCCAAGAGCTGAACCAAAATACTATTAGCAACAGCATCTTTGTGGGACAGGCAAAGAAAAACGGGACTGGATTTTCGCAAAAGCAGCAGAAAGATATTTTGGATCGATTCCGTGTCGGTGATTTTAGCGTACTTATCGCGACGTCAGTAGCGGAAGAAGGGTTAGATATCCCTAAAGTTGATAAAGTAATTTTCTATGAACCGGTACCATCCGCTATCCGCAGTATCCAGCGCCGAGGAAGAACGGGCAGATTGGAGAAAGGAGAAGTTACCGTCCTCATAACGTCAAACACCCGCGATGAAGCGTACCGCTGGAGTTCCCACCACAAGGAAAAAAGGATGTTCCGCAATCTGGAAGAACTACGTCGAGGTTTCTCTCCACCATCAGAACCGCCGCTCCAAAAATTCGTGCCCGAAGAGCAAGTGGTCGCTATTCTTGCTGATCACCGGGAAAAAGATAACCGCACGGTGAAAGAGCTCATCGACTTAGGTGTAAGTGTCAAGACCGGGCAGTTAGCATCGGCAGACTATATCGTTTCCGGCCGGGTGGGAGTAGAATTAAAGAAAATCCCTGATTTTGTCGCTTCTATCATTGACGGACGGTTGCTGGAGCAAGCCCAGGCCTTGCGGAAGAACTTTGATAAAGCAGTCCTTATTATTGAGGGAGAGGAAGATATTTACGCAGTACGGAAAGTACACCCTAACTCTATACGGGGCATGTTGGCGTCGATGGTATTAGATTTCCGTATTCCAGTCCTCTATACTAAAAATCCGAAAGATACTGCTGGCCTCTTGGCAGTCATGGCCAAACGGGAGCAGGACACTGCACGTGATTTTTCGCTGCACGAGCGTAAACCCCAATCCATTCAAGAGCAGCAGGAATTTTTAGTGTCGGCCTTGCCGGGAGTTGGAGTAGTTATGGCACGGAATTTACTAAATTATTTTGGTTCGATTAAGAAATTAGTAAACGCTTCAAAAGAAGAATTGAGAGCACTAGAAGGGGTGGGGGAAAAGACGTCGGAACGATTACTGCAGCTGTTTCAGGAGGAATATAAAAAAGAAAAGTAAATGAAAAATAATTAAAAAAGTAAAAAAAACTCAAAAAGTCTCTTTCTTGAGCAGTGCTTGCTCTAAACT
This sequence comes from Candidatus Woesearchaeota archaeon, assembly GCA_016179955.1. Classification (GTDB taxonomy): domain Archaea; phylum Nanobdellota; class Nanobdellia; order Woesearchaeales; family GW2011-AR9; genus JACPCD01. The sequence goes on from JACPCD010000015.1 coordinate 9,960, forward strand.
CCACTTCCCGCTGCCATAGATTATCAACACCAGGAACGCGGCAAAAAAGAGCAGAGCCAGTTCTCCCTGGTTAAGCAGCGGAATCCATGATTGTGGAAAATGCACCTTAAAAAATGCTACCAGCATCTCCACTGCCGTGATCGTTGCCACCAGCCGAGTGAATAATCCCAGCACTAACGCGAGACCGCCAAAAAACTCGATCACTCCTGCTAACCCCATCAGGCTGAATAAAGGGGCAGCAGAACCGCCTAAGCCGCCGAACCAGCCAAAGAGCTTCTGTCCGCCATGCTGCATAAAGAGTAACCCTACTAGCACGCGGAATAACACATAAATATTACTACCATACTTCTCATTCAATTGAGTGCAATATCCCATAAAAAACCACCTCAGCAGCTAAAATTATGGCTCTTTTTTTAAATGTTTCTTCTGGCCTGCTAACAACAGATCATTTTTTTGAATCTTCCCGGTCTGCCAGTCCTTCAGCACCATCCGTGCCGTCGGCTCTAGATCCGGGTGCCCCCCTTTCTGCAATTTGTTAAACTTCCGGGCAATGTTTTCCAGGATTTCTTCCGCTTCTTCTCCCGCAACATGGTAATATTGAGTCAGCAACTCTTTCTTCTCGCCAATTAACTTTAAGGCTACCACATCTGGCTCTCTAATTTTAGAATAATCCCGCGAACCTATCTTCGCCAGGATATATTCGTCTTTCTCTTTATATGGAAAGACACCTGGCGTGTCTAAGAGCAGTATTTTGGGGCTCACCCGAACTTTTTGAATGCCTTTGGTGAACCCACTTTCCGGTGAGGTGCGGGCAGAGCCTCGGCCCGCCAAGGCATTGATAAGCGATGATTTGCCCACGTTGGGAAATCCCACCACACCCACGGTAACGGGTTCTCCTCGGGAAAGCTCCATTATTTTCTTCTTCAGGATGGTCGTGCCCAATTTATCTTTGCTGGACACAAAAACACTGGGATGATAGAGATGCTGGGCCTGATGAAGGCGCTCTTGATTCACTAAGTCGCATTTGGTGAAGACATACAGCAACTTCTTGCCCAGCCGCTGCACCTTGTCTTCGATTTCACGATTTCTGGTTTCCTCAATCATGCGCGCGTCGAGAACTTCAAGGATAATATCAGCATACCGAAGCACTCCATTGACATGTCTCCAGAAAGATGGCATGTTGTTTCCCTACGCGGCCTCTAACTCGGCTTCTTCGGCAGCCATGATGGTTCGTATTTCCTTATTCAAAGCGTACATGCTCCTCACCAGCTGATGATTGGGATGTTTCCGCTCAATCTTCAATTCCTTCATCAACAGATTGATGTCCTGAAGTTCTTTCTGAATCAAGGCTACAAAAGAACTTTTTTTACTCTCTGACCACTGTTTGGAACGGGCAATTTTCTTTTCTTTTTTCACGAAGGACTTGATCTCCTGCAGAAACCGAAGGATGCGGTCGGCTAACTGCTTAATGACTTTATCCTGGGTGGCATCAGCGCGGTTAAGCAACTCAATCAATTCTTCAATCCGCTTGGCAATCCCGGCATAGACCTGATGAACTTCCTTCGTATATTTTTTCACGTCCGCCAGATCTGTACTGATGGTGGCCATCTTATTCTCCCCTTCCTAAAATATCGGCGGTGCTGGCTCCCAATACTGCCAACAGCAGAGTGGTTGCCGTCACTTTATACACCTGCGTAAAGCTGGAACTGAAATCAATAAAGCCAAAGATGAATAAGGTGCCCACGACGACTATGATGGAAATGAGATAGACGACCGCGACCCGCACCGGAATAAAGCGGAAGATGCGGATTTCCTTCACCTTGCGGAAGCCGGAATAATACATGAAAAAGAAGCAGACAACTAAGGACAGTAGGTATAGAGAGGTCGCTCGCAGCACGGAAATGCGGTCGGCAATCTCGACGCCATAGAAAAAAGCAAAGTGGCCCACGATCCCAATCAAGGCCCCAATGATGCTGCGGACGACATCGGCGCGGGTTATCTTCGTGAGCGGATGGCTGCCTACATCTTTAGCCACTTCTTCTTTGAGGCTCTGCAACGTCTGGAGTTCCTGGTGCTGGAGCTTCTCGATCTTCTGCTCTTCTTTCAGTATCTTTTTCTGGGCCGTAGTTTTCCGTTTCTTCGCCATCTCTCTTGAAAGAACGCCGTAAAATATAAATCTATCTTTCTCGAAATGAAGACTACGAAGAACAAATGCTTTTAAACTCCGCTCCCATTTATGGAAGAATGGCCTTTTCCAAGACCTTTCCCAAGAACGTGCCCGGCAGCAATTACCCGGTCTGGGAAGAAGTATTCTTAACCCCAGAAGAAGAGCTGGACGTTGAAGAGGAATCCCGGAAGAATAATTTCCGCCTGCTGGACGATTCGCTGCGGGAAGCTAAAGCATTAGCGATCAAGCACAGCCTCAATACCGAAGAGAATATCACGCGATTGGCCATTGCTTTATTTGAGAAGCGGGCATCTCACGTCGTGTTCTGGAAGGAATCAAAAGCTAAAGAGAAGTTTGAGGAGAAGAATAAGTAAATGATACTAAGATTGATTGTTGAGAGCCTGGTTATTTTCTTTTCCCCAGCAGTTCTTCCACCCGATCAATTTCCCGCGGGTGATTAAAGAATAGCTGGTGTTTCCTGCCCTTAGCCGTAAGGATATATCCGCCCCGGAAAAAACGGTCTATCTTATGATGAACAATCTCCCTGACGGGAGTAACTTCTTCGTGAACCCTCTTTCCCTGCTCCCGGGTAATGTGCAGAACTTTTCCCAGGTGATAGGTATGCTTCGGCTTAAGTATGGCATGCACCCGTTGAGCTGCAAATACGTAAATTCCCATAAAGAGCGAGGCCAAAGCTAAAGCCAGGGTGAATTGGCGGCCAAACTCCAGCCAGGACAGGAGAAAAATGATAAACCCCAGGAACAACAGGAAGGCTATTTCCATACGGGAAAAAATAGCTCGAGGATACACCCAGGAAAAGCTCATAGAATCTCAAACCCCGGCCACAGGAGCTTTGGTCATGCTGATTAAAGAGGCAATGAACATCACGGCAAAGATAAGCATGAACGTAATCCCATAATTAATGCTCTGCGGATAGACCCAGTAGACAGAAATCAGGAAGCCTAATATGGCCGAGGCCATAAAGCTCCCTTTCAATGGCGCAAAACGCCAGCGGGAAGGAAAGGGTTTCTTTGATGAAGATTTTCGCTGTACCATGACTATCACCTCTAATAATGAAAGAAGAACTCTTTAATTTAAAAACTTATCGACTATCTTCTCCGCCTGCTTCCGTTTCTTTTGATGCTCAGCTAAGAATTCATTGATTTTCCCGATTAAAATAGCCTTCAATTCGCCGGACAACAACGTGCCAGATTTATAATCATCATGAATCTTCTTCAGCTTCTGGTCATCAAATTCAAAATAGCGCAGCCATTGATAGGCAATGTCAACATCTGGATTGCCGCCTTTCCTGCGATGTTCTTCAATAGTAGCCTGTCCGCCAGAAAAAGCATACTTGTTGATCTTCTTCTTCACCGTAGCAGGATCATCAGTAGTAAGAACCGCTTTATCGGGATCGCTGCTGCTCATCTTCCCTTCCATGCCCACTAAGGGCGGCATGAAAACGGAATGTAATATTGCAGGTTTGTGGTGTCCGAGCTTTTCCACTACATCTCTGCTGATCCTGAAGTGCGGATCTTGATCCACCGCTAAGGGGATCAGGCATGGTTTTTTCTCGTGGCGTAATACATTAGGCAGAAAAACAGGAACAGTCTGCATTGACGTATAAAAGATGCTCCCAATATTATTGGAGTCGGTAAAGCCAAAAGCGGCTTTAATAGTGGAGAAGGTAATCTTCTTTGCTACTTTAATTGCTTCTGGATACATGATTCCTGCATGCATGGTATCAATCAGGAAATGCGTTTTCTTTGGATCAAAGCCTAGTGCAATCACGTCCAACATATTTTCGTGAGTCCATTTTTGCACTTCTTCATAGCTCAGATCTTTAAACAAGAATTTCTCATCATCGGTAAACTGGAACCACACTTCTGCGCCAAAAGCGTCCTGCAGCCATTTAGTGAATCTCCACACCCCTAAATGACCTAAATGAATTGGTCCGGAAGGCCCGCAGCCAGTGTAAAGAAAAAACTTGTTCCCTTTTTCATATTCATCCAGGCACCATTTCAGATCGCGATGTGCAAAGAAAATTCCCCGCGTAAGATAGGGGTGAAGCTCTCCGGTGATTCTTTCGATCCTTTTCAGATCGGCAGAAGTCAGTTTAATAATGCCAAATTCTTGAACCAACCTATCATAGTCTATCGTCCCTTTCACTTCCCAGGGAGTTACTATGTGCGCCATAGTACCACGGTCATTTCAGAGTTATATAAACTTTTTTGTTTCTATTTTGTTCCCCGGCAGATGGAGCAAAAGTTTAAATAGAGATAAACTACTTCTTAAACGATGGTATTGGAAGTTCTCATTAACCCAAAAAGAGCCACCGGCAAGCCCTGGGAAATGTTCTTTATTGGCGCAATCTATTCGCTGGTAGGGTTGGTGTTAGGATATTGGGTCTTCCGCAGCTACGTCAGCATTATCATGGTCTCCTTCACTGCTTTAGCTGCAGCCCCCTTTGTGTATAATGCCACCAAAGCAGAAGATGATAGTACATCAGCAACGAAGGAAAGCACGCTCTTAAAGAAACACGCCCCCATTATTAAAGTGTTCACCTTCCTGTTCCTGGGATTTGTTGCGGTGTTCTTACTGGCGTTTATCGTGCTTCCCGAACCGATGGCAGGGGAGATATTTAAAACCCAGATTGAATCCATTGCGGCGGTCAGAAATGAGGTTACTGGCAATTTCACCTCAATTTTTTCCACCATGGGCATCATCCTGGCCAATAATCTTAAGGTATTGGTATTGTGTGTTATCTTTTCCTTAATTTACGGCATGGGGGCCATCTTTATCCTGTCCTGGAATGCCTCGGTCATGAGCGCAGCTATTGGCGACGCCATCCGGGAAGGCCTTCAAGGAACGGGCAGCTCACTGGTGGTAATTTCCTCCAGTTTGGCAGGCTACTTTGTCCATGGCCTCCCTGAAATTGTGGCGTATTTCATCGCCGGACTGGGGGGAGGAATCCTTTCGGTCGCGTTGATGAAGTATGGGGTGCACAGCCGGTCTTTCCGCAAAGCGGGCGTGGATTGCGTAAGTATGGTAACTTTTGCGGTGCTGATGTTAGTATTGGCGGCAACAATTGAGGTGTTTGTCTCCCCGACATTACTTTGACCATGAAACAAAAACAATTAAGTTACAGGGAATTGCCGTGGTTCGATAAAGTGCTCGATGCGGCGTTGATCGTTGGAGTAACCATCAGTATCATTTTCTTTGTGGGCTCTTTTTTTTCGCCAAGCAAGGAATTCATCCACGCGGGCTATGGGGTGGATGTGGTGATCATTGGGTTGCTGACGGCCGACATGAGCCGGCATTTCCTGCGCAGCAAGAATTTCCTGGACTTTGCCAAACACCACTGGTTTGATATTGTCCTCTTGTTCATAGTTGTAATATCTTTTTCTTCATTGCTCTATTTAGGATTCGGTAGATTATCCTGGCTGATTCGGGAAGAGGAAGTGTTAGGAGAAGCCGGTAAACTTTCGAGATTGCGGTTTTTCGGGAAAATATTTAGGTAGAAAGTGTTCTGGGGGTGCTATTTAATAGGTTGTAAAGTAAACGTCGCCTAAAAACATTTAGAAAGATTTTAATACTTTGTTTAAATTAATCATGTATATGAGAAAAGTACTGTTGTTTATCTTATTACTTTTAACAGTTGCTGTTAGTGGTTGTGTAGCTGAAGCTCCAGAAACTTCTGAAAGCAATGTGGTAACAGAGACGCAAGAATCAGAAGGTACACGAGATGTAGGCGACTTCAAGGTTGTTTATGGTCAGACTACAAACTCAGACTATGCTGAATATGAGCTGCTTTTCAAATCCAGTCAAACCTTTGAACTATTAGCAGAAGAACTGAATACACTATTTATTTTGCCACAAGATATCTCAATTGTCTTGGCAGAATGTGGAGAAGCTAATGCGTTCTATGACCCAGAGCAAAGTCAAATTCAAATGTGCTATGAATTGCTAGATCAGCTATCAGAAACTTTCAATTTAGAAGAACTTTCCGATGATGAATATAAAAAAGCGATTATCGATACTTGGATTTTCATATTCTACCATGAGGTGGGTCATGCTCTTGTAAATGTCTTAGACCTTCCGATTACTGGCAGAGAGGAAGATTCAGTTGATGCCTTTGCAACATTTATTTTAACTTTAGACAATTACTCAGATGCCGCATTAAATGGTGCAGTGTTCTTCTTATTGGATGCTCAAAATACGGATTTGGAAGATTTACCTTTCTGGGAGGAACACTCATTAGGCGATCAAAGATTCTACAACATCATCTGTTGGGTTTATGGAAACAATCCACAAGAACACTCTTCCTTAGTTGAAGATGGAACTTTACCAGAATCGAGAGCTGAAAGATGCCCTGCAGAATATCAACAAATATCGACTAGCTGGGACAGAACAACAGGGCCTTATGTGAAATAAAGTTTCTTTCATAAAGCACCATCCAACTCCTCTAACCTAATCAAATCTAACGTATAGGTGTCGCTAACTTTACAGCTCATGATTCAGATAATTTTATATAACCCATCCCGTTCAGCCAAACCATGAAATACCTCTGGAGCACCATCATCGGCTGCTTCGTCTTCAATACCAACCTGGATATCATTGATAATGTTCCCTTCCGCAGCAGCGCAGAATATTTACATAGGGAACAAACTGAGGCCAAGCTGAGCAAGAAATACCCGGATCTTAAGCCGCTGCCCGAGGAGAAAATAGCGGGAGTTTTGCTGACCTTAAAGAACCCGAGCTACTTCCGGGCCTTTCACACCCAAAACCTGGAATTGACAAAAATTGCGATCAAAAATTCGGTGACGGAGGACGGATTTATCCTCCAGACCATCGCCAATATCACTGAAATAGATAAAGTCAGCAATACCCTCAGCAAACGCTTGCGGGAATGGTACGCGTTGTACTACCCGGAACTGGCGGAAAGCGTCGTTCAGCAAGAAAAATTTGTAGAATTAACACTGACCAAAAGCAAAGAAGAACTGATGCGGGACGCGAAAAGGACCGAAACCATGGGGGCTGATATGGCGAAGGTCCATCGGGATGAGATTCTGCTCCTGGCTCGGCAAATCAAAGGGCTGTTTGAACTGCGGCGGATGCACGAGCAGTACCTGCAGAAGGTCATGCAAGAGTATTGCCCCAACCTGTTAGAACTAGCAGGTACGACCATCGGCGCTAAACTGCTGGAGCTCAGCAGAGGACTGAAGCATCTGGCGTTGTTGCCAGCATCTACCATCCAGTTGTTGGGCGCAGAAAAAGCTTTATTCCGGCACCTCAAAACCGGATCAAAGTCACCTAAATATGGCATATTATACCAGCATCCCCTGATCCAGAAAGCCCCAAAACAAGAGCGGGGCAAGGCAGCCCGAAATCTGGCGGATAAATTATCCCTCTGCGCCCGGCTGGATTATTTCAAAGGTGAGTTTAAGGCCTTGCAGTATCGAAAAGAATTGGAGGAAAAATTCAACCCATGAGCGCCATCATGCCGCATCGTATCTTTGAACTGTATCAAGACGGCTATCGGTTATACACCAAAAGCATCCTGCCGGGAGTTACTCCTTTTGCCGAGCGTACCGTCCGGCAGCGGAACGAGGAATATCGGGAATTTGACCCGACTCACAGCAAGTTAGCAGCAGTAATCATGAAAGGGTGCACCAATACCGGCATCCGCAAAAATGATGTCATCCTCTATTTGGGCGCGTCGCATGGCTACACTATTTCCTTCCTGTCCGACATGGTGGGTAAGGAAGGCTTAATCTTTGGCATCGATCCCGCGCCGAGAGTGATGCGCGATTTAGTCTTTCTCTCTGCCGATCGCCAAAATATCGTGCCCATGTTAGCGGATGCAAATCATCCGGAAGAATATCGAGAGCGAGTCTGTGCTGCCGACGTGGTGTACCAGGATGTTTCCCAGCGGAACCAGGAAGAAATCTTTATCCGGAACTGCCGGCTGTTTTTGAAGCCCGGCGGGTACGGACTATTGGCAGTGAAAGCCCGCAGCATTGACATCAAGAGAAAGCCCACCCAGATCTTTGAAGAAATCAGGAGAAATCTGGAAAAAGTATTTACGGTGATTGAGTACCGGAAGCTGGAGCCGTTTGAGAAAGACCATTGCATGATTATGGTGAAGAAATGAATGGCCGATAATGAAATGGGGGTGGCAGAACCCCGGCGTTGAATGACTCCAAAAACTTTTTGAGGAACATACCATTCCGGCAGCTTTAAATAGTATACTCATTTTATAACGAAAATATGAAAAAAGTAAATAATTACAATAAAACATATAATAGCATTTCGAGGCAGGAGGCTACGCTGCTTAATGCAGTCGAGATGCACCTCGTGTTCTCTCTTACGGCCATCAGGCGGCTGACCGGGTGGAAGACCATGACCATCAGCAATGTCTTGACGTCACTTAAAAAAAAAGGAGTAATAGTGGCAGTGAAGAAGAATGCATATGTACTGGCCAGTAAAATCCCCGAACATTCTTTAAGTATTGCGACTATCATCACTCATCCCTCCTACATCAGCTTCTGGACCGCCGGTTCTTATTACGGCTTTACCGAGCAGCAAGCACAGGTAATTCAAGTTGTTTCAACGAAACAGCATCGTCCGCTGAAAATTGGCCTTCACCATATTGAAATAATGACCGTCAAGCCGGCAAAATGGTTTGGCTATACGAACATAAACAACATCCCCATTGCCGAACCGGAAAAATTGCTGGTAGAATGTTTGTACAAACCGGAAAAAATTGGAGGAATCGATGAAATGAAGAAGATTCTGAAGAATGCCTGGCCGAAAATCAATCAAGCTACCTTGCGGCTCTATATAGAACGGTATCACGTTAAAGCTATCTTTGCCCGGCTGGGTTTTCTCTTAGAAGATTTAAACCTAAGGAATGATTTGGAGCAGCAGCTTATGAGAAGATTGCCGAAGGGATATACCCGGCTTAACCCGGCCAAAAAAGCAGTAGCCGCATACGACCAAAAATGGAGGTTGATTATGAATGATCAGTAAAGAGCAATTGCTGAGAATTGCCCAGCAAACGGGATTGGCTTTATATCAGCAGGAGAAAGATTATCTATTAAAGCTATTTTTATATTTTTATTATAAAAAGTTTGGGGAAGCTGTTTTTAAAGGCGGAACGTGCCTTAAATATCTGCTGGGCATTCCCCGATTTTCGGAAGACCTAGACTTTAACATCCCCAAGCCGCGAATATTTGAAGAGCAGGTCAAACAGGTGCTGGCAGATTGGAGTACTATCGGATTAAAATCTTATTTTGTGAAAAATGAACTGTTTGCTGATGCGTATACCTGCGAGATAGGCGTGGAGGGGCCGCTTTTCCTTGGAACAGCACAAACACGAAATAAATTTCGGATTGATGCTGGTTACCGGACTGGAACCTTTTTAAAACCGGAATGGAGACTGATTAAGAGTGAATATCCAGAAACGGAAAATCAATTTTTGGTGCAGAGTATGGCCCTGCCTGAAATGCTAGTAGAGAAAGTTATGGCGTTATCAAGTCGAAGAAAAGGAAGAGATCTATATGACCTTTGGTTTATAAAGAATGCCGGCGTGTTGTTAGATAAAAGATTGTTACAAAAGAAATTGCGGAGGGAAAAGAAAAAAATGACCTTGATTATCCCCACCAAACAAGAATATGAAAGGGATATCTCCCGGTTGGCTTTGAAGGTAATTCCTTATGAGCAGGTCAAAAAAGAAGTGGAAGGATTATTACAGGCCAAAAAGGAATAATTTTTACTGGTTACGAAACTCAGCGATGAGGCGAGCTAATTTTGCCACACGTTCTGCGGTTAATTCTTTGGGATGACTATAAAGTTAAATTTAGGATGAACGAACAGCAAAAAAGATGATGGGCAAGCCACCGAACCTTACGAATGGCTGACCGTAAAACTCTACCGCTGCACTGAAATTAAAACTTCCTTCTTCTTGACATGAATGATGTTCACCGGACAGACATCCGCCGCTTCCTGATTCATGGCCCGGGCTTCTTCCGTGTCAAACTCCCGCTCCCAGTGTCCATCTATAGGCTTAGCTTCCTTCAGCGACGAAAAGCCATTGGCATCGCTGTCCATCTCCCAATACTCTGGCGCAATGGCAGCACAGGCGCCGCAGCTAATGCAATCCTTCTTGAAATGCTGCACCACGTGTTTGTCCATGGGAAAATAAAGCGTCTGCCCCTTCATTAATAAACAGTATTTATAAAGTTTTAGTCTCCGTATTCCCACCAAAAAGCTTATATAAATAAGCTAGTTTTATGACGATATGAAAAAGTATTCCGGGATATTTCTAGTCCTATTTTCATTGCTGGCCTTATTCTTGGTTGCCTGCAGCCGAGTGCCCGCAGGAGAGAAACCACTGGACACCGCGCAAGCGTTACGGGAGGTGCAGACGGGCACGCAGGGAGTGGAGATAACCCTGCTGGGAGATTATCCGCCCGCACTGATCTACGATCAAAATGAGCTGGTCGCAATTCTGGAAGTCCAAAACAAAGGAAACCATGATGTGGATCCCGAAGACTGCTTCGTCCAAGTGACGGGGTTTGATCAGAACATCATTACCGGTAACTTTAACCAGCCGCGCTCGTGTGCTGACGGTTTAGGGGGGCCGCTGGAAGGGAAAAATGTGTACAATGTGCAGGGGAGCAGCAATCAGGTAGAATTCCGTTCGTCGAACATTGTCTTACCCCAGAATGTGTTTGAATACAATCCTACTCTTAACTTTTTGAGCTGTTACAATTATCAGACTATCGCCAATCCTTCAATCTGTGTTGATCCGCTGTTTTATCAGGTGACGTCACAGCAGAAAAGCTGTCTGCCCCGTGATGTGTCCATGGCAGGGGGTCAAGGCGCACCAGTGGGCGTAAATTATGTAGGCGTAGACATGGCCGGCAGCAAGGCTATTTTTGAGATTTCGGTGCGGAATTTCGGCATTGGCAGAGTGTTAAGCCCCAATTCAGACATCCGCTCCTGCGGCCAGGCGTCATTAGAATATACGGATTTAGATAAAGTGGAGTATAATGTGCAGCTGAGTGGCGGCAGCCTGATTGACTGCAAGCCGCGGGATGGCGTGGTACGTTTAACGAACAATCAGGGCAAGATTGTGTGTCAATTTGACATTCCCGGCGCATCGGCATTTGAGACACCGCTGATGGTGACGCTGGATTACAATTACATCCAATCGTTCACCCGGCCGTTGAAGATTGTGCAGACGCCGAGGTAGAGAAATATTTTAGTTGAATAAGGTTTAAAAAAGGTTATCTCTTACTTTTGAAGAGATGGTTAAAGCATATCATTTCAGGACCGAACAAGCAACATCCGATGAACGTTGGATTACCGATTGTTTTTATGTCCCGGGTCAAGCAATTTTTTATTTTTTAAATGGGGATTATACGGAGACAAGAATTTCTCGGGATGATTTAAGAAATCTCAAAAAGAAATTGGAAGAATCTCAAAGAATACTTGGGAATGAAAGTTATCGCGGGGAAGTAGAAATCACCGGAAGAACTGTTCTCAGCGCAGTGGCGGCAAAGAAAAGATCAGAAACTGCCGGGAAAGATTTAGAGACTAAGGCAAAAGAACTGTTTGGGCAGCGGGGACTGTTCCATTTTTAGGGTTGGTTTTCGACAATTTCTGAGAGAAGAGTAACCTTTAAATACCTTTACTGATTTTATACATCATAATCATAAAAGAGGTCTTTCCCATGAAACCACGATGGTCCACCATAGCAATTCTGTGTATAGCCATAGCCTTAACTGCCTGTAGTAGTGATCAGCAGACTCAGCAGAAAGGCGCCTATATTGGCGGAACCGATGGCGTTACCGCCGACTTCGAAGCGTTTGGAGTGGAAGAAGATAGCGTGTTCACTATTTTTGATACGGAAAGCTTTCCCATTGAACTTACCTTGAAAAACAAAGGAGAATATGACCTCCAACCCCGAGACATTAAAGTGCGCCTGCTGGGTCCGGCGCCCACGGAATTTTCCGGCATTGCGTCGCGGGAACTGCAGAATCAACAAGCCATCGATAAGATTTCAGAGCTTACTCCTACTGGGGGCGAAGAAACTATCACCTTTGCCCGAGATGCAAAGTACCAGGGAATAGTTCCTGGCGTCATTGATAGGGAATGGTTTGCCAATGTCGAATACAAATACCAAACCTATGGGTTAGTGCCGGAAGTGTGTTTAAAAGAAGATCTTACCGACAAACGTATTTGTGATGTGAAACAGACCAAAGAGTTCTTTGTGTCGGGAGCACCAGTTACCATCACCACAGTCGAAGAGGATACTGCCGGCCGGGGAATCATGGCCTTGAAGTTTACCATTAAGAATGTGGGTGGCGGAGACGTCGCCAAAGTAGGGGGAGAGTTTGGCGTGCATGATCAGCTGGCGTACAGCATGGATGACAGCGCCTGGGAATGTAAATCCGGTGGCAGGGTCAACGAAGCGCGGCTGATAGAAGATCAAGCTGAAATTGTCTGTAAATTGAAGCAGCCCCTGCAGAAAAACGACTTATTCACCAAACAGGTCAAGCTGACGTTGGAATATACTTATCGCAGCATCGTCCAGGAGAAGTTGAGGATTAAGGAAAGCGCGCGGTAGAATTATTTTAATTTCTTTTTTCATCTCTTCCCCACCAGCACCACATAGGCCAAGAAACTTTCCAATTGCACGTACTCATCGGAACCTTCGACCATCCGAAATTCCACTTCCCCGCATTTATCCAACAATTCCACTTTCTTGCGGTCGTCCAGCGTTAAATTCCATATCTCTTTCTGGATCTGCTTGATGATATCTATGCCAGACAACCCATAATCCAGCATCAGCGACAATAATTTCTTCCGAGCATCCAGAAAATTCCCTTTGACGGCAATACTCAAGACTTCCTGCACTTCCTTGGGCTTGGCGACGGAGGCCATGGAATATACTAATTCGGAGGTGATGGTCGTACTTATAACTGCACAGCTCTGCATGATGTTCTCCAGTCGGCGGCAGTCGCCATCACACACGATAAACAAGGCTTTCTTGACCTCGGGTGTAATATGCAGGCCTTCGGTCTTGGCAATGGTGTCAATCATGGCAGAAATGTCCGCTTCCGCCAAAGGCTTAAACCGGAAGATGGCACAACGGCTTTGGATCGGATCGATAATTTTTGATGAAAAATTGCAGGATAAGATGAAACGGCAGGTGGAGGTATAATTCTCCATCGTCCGCCGCAAGGCCTGTTGCGCTTCTTTGGTAAGGGCATCACTCTCATCGAGATAAATTAACTTAAATGGCACATCGCCGATAGCTTTCGTTCTCGCGAAGTCTTTTACTTTAACACGGATAACATCTATACCGCGTTCATCACTGTTATGTAATAGGATAGGGGTAGTTCCCCCCCAAAAAGTTTGCCCTTGGGGAACACTAACATCATAAACGTGATCTGCAAAGGGGATAATCTTTATTTTAGTTATCTTAACAACATATAATGGTGAATCAATAAGTTTTTTAAGACGAGAAATCCTTTCCTTCAAACTTTCGGATTGAACCTTCATTTTTAACAAGACTTCTAAAAGGAGTTCCTTTTGTAAACGCTTACTCTTCTTACTATAGAGCTGGTGTCTAAGGAGAGAGGTGGTTTTTTCGTCAAGTTCATGCTTATACTCATTGATAAGAGAAGTGGCCAGATTTGCTGGAAGAAGACGGGATCTCTGATAACTATTTTTTCCTTGCCATACAATCCTAGTCTCTGTTTTGAAATAGGTGGTTTCAAGCCCGGCCAGCCGGCCTAACCAAGCTGTATCTACCAATAAATCTTGGGAACGAGAACTATAACGCAAATAGTCGTTCCACAGACCACGGGCATCTCCGGTATAGCCCTCGAGGAAAGCTTTCTTATTCTTGACAGAAGCGTCAAAAAAAAAGGGGGGTACTCTTTTCGTCCAAGCATTTTTCTTTGTTAATTGGTTATAACAACAATGACTAAAAAATCTAGCCAGTTGGGTATTAAATAATCTCAACTGAATAGACGAAAATTTTTTTCTATTGAATCCAGAAGCTCCAAGTGATTTAGTCCCTTGCAATGAGAAGCGACTTCTGAAAACATCGTTAATCCTGTCCACCACGGGCAATTCTAGGGGATTATTCAATGCGAAAATGATTTGCCCACTGCTGCCTTTACGATTAAAATTCACACACCCTTCCGCAGTATACATTCCCATCATCCAGCTGGTATCCGCTTCGACTGGAAATGTGCCAAAGTTTTCTGGAAGCTTCGGATTTTTATAAATGCCGCTGGCTAAAAAGCAATTTTCCTGGGACTTATATTCGGAAAGATCCACTTCTTCCATATCACCTTCAATTTCCTGTTTAAATGTGATGAGATGATCCCCCACCCGTAATTCAGAAACCACTTTAGAAACAAAATCCCCCTTTTCACTTATCACCATAACGGAATGATTTAGGCTTGTTTTGACTTCTCCCCCTTCATAAATAATTTCTGCTATCCTATCAACTTTATGCCGGGATATTAAACTAACTTTTTGAAAAGAAATGGTATGATCGTCGGCCAGAGATAGAATTTCCAGGTCATCCGTCTTAACATATTTATTTACCTGGTTAGTATAATATTGTTCGGCAAGCCAACCAAACGTCGTTCTCTTAACCTTTCCTTTTTTTCTTATTAATATGGGGGTGTCAGGTGTAACTGACGCGTTTAATTCTAAGGTATTCTGCCGCCAGTTTTCTCCAAATAACTGTTTGGCAATAACCAATGAAAGAGTCGTTTTTCCCACTCCGGCTGGACCGGAAAACAACAGGTGGGGCATATTTTTAGTTTCAACGAATGCTTTTACTTTCTGCACAATTTCGGCTTGTCCCTTAATCTCCGCAAAGGTGCTTGGCCGGTACTTTTCGGTCCAGATAGATAAAACCATAAATAATCAGCAGCTGCGCTATTTTATAAGCTTTATCAAAATGGAGAATATCAAAACGCCCAGAGCAACAAATCAATAAAAGCAGTAGTCACTTGCGACAGGGATATGCCAAATATAAGCACTACCAGCAGCACTGCCAGCAGTATGTAAAAGATGTAATGAATCGAACGGAGCAGTACCTTGAGCACAAGCAAAGCCACTACGACAATGATGATCGTACTCAGCAGGGAAAGAACCATTCCGGGATAAAAAGAAAGTAACCTATTTAATAATTTCTGTTAAAAGTGGGTCTTATGCCGCCAGATGCAGACTGGGCGGAAGCTCTTCCACGTCGCCGAGAAGATAGCGGTACTGGGCTAAGGTGAGATACTGCTGCTCAAAATTCATTCCTCGCCCTCATCCACCGTGCCACTGGGCACGGCGCTCTTGGAGATGATAAAGATGTCTCCCACGGACTTGACACACCGCTTAAGAACGAATTCTTGGTGGCTTTAATCTTCCAGCCCGACACTTTATTTCCCTGAACGATACAATCTTCGATATCTCCGAAATAATCACCGGCATCCGTGAATACTTTTAAATCATACACTTCCGACACTTTCTTCATTTTTAGCATGATAGACCACCTCAACTGCCTGCTCCGGTCAAAAGTACGTAAGTTTAAATACTTTTCGCTGATGGACTAGCGCAATATGGCCATTCACTTTATCGGCACGTCGCACATCGCCCGGCAGAGCATCCAGGAGATTAAACAGTATATTACGCAGGAAAAGCCCGATATTGTAGCGGTAGAACTCGATGCGCAGCGGGCAGCTGCTTTACAGGAGAAACACAAAAACAAGCTTTCGCTGGGCCAGATAACCCAAGTAGGGGTAAAAGGCTATCTTTTTGCCAAAATCGGCCACTATGTTCAGCAGAAGCTGGGAAAGATGGTGGGTGTATCACCGGGAGCGGAGATGAAGATGGCTTTAGAATTGGCGCAGAAGCACAAGGTACAGATTGCATTGATTGACCAGCCCATTACGGTTACGTTACGGAATTTTTCCAAGAATCTAACCTGGCGGGAAAAGGCGCGGTTTGTGATAGATACGGTCAAGGGGTTGATTTTTCCCAAGAGGCAGCTGAAAGAGCTGGGATTGGAACAGTTTGACATGAGTAAGGTGCCGGCCAAAGAGCTGATCATAAAGATGATGGACCATCTAAAAATGCGGTATCCGAATATCTATAAGACGCTGGTGGAGGACCGCAACAAGTATATGGTTCGCAATTTGGTCCGATTGCTGCGGCAACATCCGGGAAAGAAGATTTTAGTCATAGTTGGGGCGGGACACGTTACGGGGATGCAGGAATTGCTGCTGAAAGTAGAGGTTGTAACATAAAGAATACAGGCACATAATTCTTATTAAAGAGAATCTTTCATTTTATCCTATGGAATTAATGGAGCGTTTAGGTGGTCTAGGAAAAGTAAAAGTTGAGGGTGAAGAAGAAAGAACATTACAAGAGATATTGCGACTCACCTCTTCCCGATACAACGATGCCCTGCGCTGTAGTGGCTATGAGGATGACAAGAGAGTTTTCCAGGAGGCAATGCAAAAACTATTCCCGGTATTTCCATTACGTAAAAACATGCACGGTGCATTTGACGTATTTGAGCGGGAAAATACCTACGAGGGGCTTGATTCCTCTCGGGAACATGTCATTGAATCATCTCTGCCTATCTCCGGTGAAGTGGGGCGGCAGGAGGTAGAATTGCGGATTATCCTGCCAGTCAAAGAACCAGAAACTGTTATGACGATTGCCTTTCATAGCTTATACCAGCGGAGCACTGATGATGATTTGGTCGATATGTTAGGGCTGAGGGAAAACCCTTCCATCGTTGGAGCTGCTCCTATTCATGTTAATGACACTCACAAACCTACCCGGTACGGCATCGCAGACGTTCCTGCTCTCGGAAAAGTTCTTCAAGAGTATGAACGAGCCCGGGAACGTATCCAGAAAGTATATACGCATACCGGCATCACGCCAGATCAATTAAATGTGCTACGCCGAGACTCATTGCTGCATGAAAATATTGCAATACGAGAGTTAAGCGGGACGCGGTACCGGAACGTGCTCAATACCCTAGCAATCAAAAGATAAATTTCTAACTAAACCTTTATAAAGTAGCTACTGCAGTATATAGATAAAGTAGCAGTGGCAGAGAGCAAAGGGATCCGCAAGGAAACCCAGGAAAGTCCGCCCACCTCAACGAGGCTACTCTCGGTCGAGAGACGGGGAAATCCCGTGGCTCTGGCTCAGCAACGACACGTCCTGTAAAATGTGCTCAGAAATGCGATTTCTGGCACCCCAGAATAAAATTCTGGCGGGGATGATATGGCGAAGTCTTCAGCGATGAAGATGAGTTAACCTATGGACGTCTTTACAGGGATCGATGAAACGGCGAAACCTTACCGAAGTGCAAACTTTGGAAAGTCCGGATGATGGACTTTGCCGGTGCAAGTTCGTTTTGAACGCTCAGTAGAATGCTCTTACAGGCGGTCCGGCTGCATCCGCAGCTACGTTAAAGGAGCCTGACAGAAGGCGGCTTATGCCACTCTACTTTTTTTCTTTTCATATTTTGAGTGCCCTTTACCCAAAATTATATAAAACAGCGGGATTTTTACCATAATCATGGCTGAAGATAAACTACGCTTACCCTCCGGACAAGGCGGACTGACCCGTTATTTCGATGAATATAAGTCCAAGATAGAATTCTCTCCCACCTGGGTCATCATCGGGGCAGCCATCATCATGGCGTTGATATTGCTCCTGCATTACTATGGCGCAGCCTGGGTCCAATAATGTTCCCCGGCATGAATCCCCGGAAAATGCAGCAGATGATGAAACAGCTGGGCATCCAGCAAGTGGACATTCCCGCCACGGAAGTCATCATCCGCACCAAAGATAAAGATATTATTGTGGCGAATCCTTCCGTCGCCAAAGTCAACATGATGGGGCAAGAAACCTTCCAAATTACCGGAACTGTTCAGGAACAGCCACGCTCAGCTCTGCCGGAAATTTCTGAGGAAGACGTGCAGACCGTAGTGGAACAAACGGGGGCGGATGAAGACATAGCCCGAGACGCGCTGGAAGATGCCCATGGAGATCTGGCGCAGGCTATTCTAGCATTGAAAAAACCGAGATAGATTTTTATAGTTCTCTCACCCCCAGAGAGATATGTCCGCGGACTATCTGGCCGCCCAGGAAAAAGCCCGGCAACAATATGAAGCAGCTTTTCATCTTCTTAAAGTCACTTTCCCCGTGGTTAAAGATCCTAAGCTGCTGATGGGAGTATTATATAACATGTTCAGTTCCCTGGAAGCAGGCATGGATGCAATCTTGGCCTATGAACGAGAATTGCAGTTAGTTTCATACGGCCCATCGTTTCAGAACAAATATACTGCCTTCCGATATCGATCCGTTCCCCGGAATAAAATACCAGTAGAAATAGCCAACCTGCTCGGTGAATTGAAGGAACTGCTGGACCTGCAGCAGCAAAGCCCCATGGAATTCCAGCGGGGCAATAAATTAGTTATCTGCAGCAGCAATTATCGCATCATGAAAACTATTTCCATTAAAGAGCTGGATGAATATCTGCAGCAGACCAAACGCTTTCTGGAGCTGACGCCGGAGATTATCCGTTTTAAATAGAAAACCATAAAAAGAACCCCCCATTATCTACGTTCCCGCAGTTACAAACCACCCCTATGGATGAATATTTACTCGATGCGCATGAAGAATTAAAGCGCCTGGAACATATCATTTACGTCAGCCTGAAGTACACCAGGACCGTAGATGTCATTCTGAATGCCGTAACCCGCCTCATCAGTATCTATGACTTGATCATTGAAGCGCTGATGGAAAAGGCAAAGAGCCAACAGCTGATTGAGAGCTTGCCTAAAAGCCCGGCCTTGCGGGCGACACAACTCGCGGAGCTATATCCGGACGATGGGCCGCTGCAGAAATACCTCTCATTCTATGCCTTCCTGAAGAATGTGCTGAAGCTTCCTCGTACCAAGCGGGAAGAGTATCGCCGCCACGTCACGCTGGTGGTGGAATTGGAGAAATCCACTGCAGAAATCGACATTGACAACCTCACCGACTGTGAGAAATTCGTGCATAAGTTCTTTCATTATGCCGTGGAGAAAATTGAAGGGAAGAAAATCGAGGATTAGGCTTTTGGTCTTGTCGTTAGCCATTAGACTTGCCGGCAGACGTAAAATAAGCACCTCTGCGAGAGCAAAAAGATTAAATAGTCAGCTTATTTTAACGGCGGTATGACCAAATTCGTTGCCGTCGTCTCCGGCAAAGGGGGCGCAGGCAAAACAACCGCGACCTTAAACATCGGGCAAGCCTTACTTGGATTGGGCCGGCACGTCATCGTGGTGGATGCCAATCTCGTTACTCCTAATATAGCTATCCATCTCGGCTTTATGAACCCTAAAGCCACGCTGAACCAATTTCTCCGTCAGGAAAAAAGCTTAAAGGAAATAACCTACCTGCATGAAAGCGGTCTTTCCATCATACCGGCCAGCCCATCGTATGCCGAATTTCAAAAGACCAATGTCCAGAACATCAGCGAGATATTTGAGCATCTGGATGACACGGTGGATTTTGTGCTGGTGGATGCGCCCAGCGGCGTAGGATATGACGTAAGCCAGGTGTTGAAGAACAGCGATGAAGCAATAATAGTCGTTAATCCCACGCTGAGTTCAATGATTGAGGCCTTGAAAACGATAGAATTGGCGAAGGCGAATCAAAATACCATTGCCGGCGTAATCCTCAACATGACGACCTGGGGAAGAAATGAGCTGCGTCCCGAAGAGGTGGAAAAGTACCTGGAGCAGCCTCTGAGCGCTACCGTGCGTCTGGACCGGAAGATACGCAAAGCAGCCTATCAGCAAATGCCGCTGAATTATATTTATCCGCGTTGCCGCTCCGCCCGGCAATTCCGAAAGGTGGCGGAACAACTTTGTATGCAACCATGAGACCGCAACAAAAAATGGAATTGCGCCAAAAAGGCTGGCCGGAGCAGGAGATAAAGAAAGCGGAAGAGATTCTGGAGCGGCAGGAACGCTATGATCGCCATTTCTCCACCATAGTATTTTGGAGTGCGTTAGTGGTGATTATTTTTGCGAATGTGGTGGTGTCGTTCATTTTAATTCCTTTTTTGATTGTGCTGACACCCTGGTTATTATACGCTCTGGTGGTAGTACTAGCGGGCATGGTGGGGTATCTGTATAATTTTCTTATCACTAACATTGGCCATTTGCAGCGAAAGCACCATGTCTGGGCAGGAATATTGGTGCCAATGCTGGCAGCGGCAAACATCGTGGGAATGGTGTGGCTGTCGAACCGTTTCATCGGCGAATTGCGGGTGCAGAACCTTCCCCATAATATTTGGATTGCGGGCGTGGTGTTTGGGGTAGCATTTATTCTGCCGTGTGTGGTGAGTAGAATTTTCGGAGAGAGAAATGAGGGTGTCCCACGCGCCAGTTTGTAGAAAAATTTATAGAACAATCTTTTATTATATTCAATTCATTCGCGTGAATTATAAAGAACTGGTTGTCCAATTGTCTCAAACATTTGATTTACTTCTCTATCCATTTACTCTTTTCTTTGTTAATTTCTTGTCAATTTTCGCCAAACTTGCATCCCAAAATAATGATGAGTTCCTTTTACTATATCAACTAAACCATCCGTTATTCCTGACGCAATTATTGGAACGAATGCGGCTTCCGCCCCTACGAATAATCCAGCGATAATTTTTTGTTCCAATGGATAATCTCCTGTAAAAAATTCCCCGAATTTGCTGTAATCGTAACTAGAAAGCATTTTATAATCCCAGTAACCAACGTAGCTCCAAACAGCTGCATCAACTGCTCCAACAATTCTTCCTAATGTTTTCATTCTCCCGTCGACAACTTCTCCACCAAAGCAGCATACGCCGGCCGGGCAATCAACACCCCAAACGAAATCCCGGCGATGGTGGTGAAGGCAAAGCCCTTCAGCATTCCTGCCCCCGCAAACCATAACGGCAGCATC
>JACPCD010000020.1 GCA_016179955.1 Candidatus Woesearchaeota archaeon
AGGGCATCAATCTCGGCATTCTTGCGAATGACCTCTTTCTGCTCAATGGTAATCTTGAGCTTCTGGCAAAAATTCTCTAACTCAGCAGAAAAAGAATCTTCGGTGTGCCGGCGCACCTTTTCCCGTATCTTTTGGAAGAGGTGTTTCTTTTTGGGGATTTCTTCCCCATCACGTTCATGTCCGGACTCAGGTAAGCGCTGCTGAGTTTCGGGTGCTTTGACTGCACTTAATGCCACCGGTTGCGCTGAGAGCGGAGCAGCAACAGGTTCTGGAGGAGATGCTGACACTGGGGGCATTGGCGCCACAATTTCAGGGGGAACCGAAACCGTTTCCTGGAGCGGGGAAATGATCCGGGCCAGAGCTTCTTTTGTTTCCGGTTCCGACAGCAGGCGCCATTTCCAGAACAATTCTACCTGGCCCTGCGCCGTCACTTTGAGCGGCACCGCAAAGTCTTTCAGGGAACGCAATGCTACTTTGGTAAGTAGGTCCGCAGTTGCTTCCCGGATGACTTTCCTTTCTTTCAGCGCGGTAAGAACCGCTAAATCTTTGGGATTAAGGTTGCCGGCAGCAAAAGAGTATATTTTTTCTTCCTGTCCGGGCAGATAGTACAAAGGCGATCCTCCTATCTTCAGGAAGGATATTTTTACTTTACCTTGGGATGAGAGATCGGAGAGCATGGCCGACGCCAGCAGGATTTCCGTTCCCAGATGCTTGGCTACTTTGGATGGTAAAGCTGGTCCGTTGGCGTGCAGAAAGCCTAGAATCTTTTCTTGTGAATCCATGGAAAAACAACAGCGTAGATACTTTAAATACCTTTTGTTGCTGGAGTAGTAGAATAGAAGACCCTGCGTTTATACATTATAACCTCGAAATTTCCGTTAGATTCTACCGACTATGTAGTGGGGGCACGAGGTTTAAGTTCTGAAGGAAAATTAAACCGAAGAGTTAAAACTTGGCAAAATATTTAAAGAAGTAAGAATTCTTTTTCATTGTGAAATTAACCGTATTGAAAGGAATAGCAAATGATTTGGTTAGTCATTTAGATCATCAAATTTGGTTTGGTTATTTCAAAGATTTATCTTTTCCTATTGATGCTAATATTCTTAAAAAAAATGATGGTTTAAGTAAGATGTGTGTAGCTTTCTTTAAGGAAAGATTGCCCTCATCATTTGATTTTAGTAGAATTAAGAAGATTAATCTTAAGATAGGGAAATCAGACACTTTTCTCAGAATTGCAGTTTATATAATGGTTGATGAAAAAGAATTCGTTGCTAAAGGCGGATCAATCATGAACAGCTAATTTTACTTAATTTTAATTAAATATAACACCTCTCATCACGGCCGCATCCATCTCACTTCATAATACGTCACGTCATTCTCGTCATCGACAATGGCCATTAACAATCTTTTTTTGGTGCTATGCGCTACTCTATTCTTGGCGCTGAACTCGTGCCAGGTTAACGTACTTCCTTCATGGGCAGGAAAGACGATCCACTTCGCATGATCCTCTCCCGGTTTAACCCCCCGGTCATAGACCCGGAAATCTGCGCCGAACTTCAGGGCAGTCTTGATGATATAGCCCCGGTTGCGCATGTCCTTGAACACCGCATACCTAATCCAGAAGTTAGGCTCTAATTCCTGGGCTTTCTTAAGATAGGATTCAAAGGTGAACTTGCGTCCGGAATCGTTTTTGATTTCCAGGCGCCCTTTTTCCATTAGATAAAGAGCTTCCAGCAGGGACAATTCGACTTTGCCGTTCTCCGCCAACGAACCGAAGCGGGACTGGTTGTAGAATTCCCGGGCATCGTCAGAGGATTCAGTAATGACTTTCTCTCCGCCGATGACGGCAGTAACGACTACTTTCTTCTTGAACTCGCCGTCTGGTTTTTCTGATTTCTCTGCTTTCTTGGCGTCGGGAAGATCAGCGCTCTCAATAGGGATTTCTGTAATTTCCGCTGCGTCCTTTTTCTTTTTGGGCATAGGAGAAATGGTATAAAGACGGTATTTAAATGTTTTGGATTTGAAAAGTCGTTTTTCAAACAAACCAACGCTGTACCCCCAAAAATAAAAATAATAGACATTTAAAAGTAGTTACAGAAGAAAGATTTATAAATAGCCAAAATACTCCTACAGTATGAATCCGGAAAGCTTAGAACGTAAGATTGAGAATGCTCCCACACCGGGTCTGCCCGCGAGAGTGAAAGAATGGTTGCGGCGATATGGTCTTGCCGAGGTAATTGGAACCGCAGCTGCTTATGCTTGTTTCTTTCTCGGGCAGGAGCTTACAGATAATGATATCATTGCCGCGTATGCGGGAACAATGGGTGAGAATCTTGGCTTTTATGGAACGATGGTTGTTCGGGAAGTAAACGCCGGCGTTAAAAAAGCAAGAGTTGACGGTAAGAGTTATGGGTTAGTGGATGCATTAAAAACAGCCAGTAAATTAGCAGCGGAATTTGGGCCAGCGGAAGTGTTGGATTCCTTGGTTGTAAGGCCGACGACTATGGGGTTTGGTTCAAGGATTTTTGGTAAAGAACTAGGTGTTGGTATTGGAAAAGCTGCAGCCGATGTCAGTTTTTATGTTCCAACCATTATTTCATACGAATTAGAAAAGTATTTCTCAAGACGCGGTGTGCCCAGTGATTCGTAAGCGCCAGCCCTAGGTTGGCTCTGTCCTAAATGGAGGTTAGCAGCAATAGGCAAAGCCACTATAATTTTCCACCACCATAATTCATATAAAGCGGGCAAACCATGAGCACGCTATGAAATACGCCCATCTAGCAGATCTCCACCTCGGCTCCTGGCGGGACCAGAAGATGAGGGATCTCTCCACTGAAGCGTTTCTACAGGCCATGGATTCCTGCCTCCAGCACCAGGTTGACTTCATTCTCTTTGCCGGAGACTTGTTTAATACTTCTCTGCCGTCCTTAGACACCTTGAAAATAGTGACCAAGAAACTGAAAGAATTGAAAGACCAAAATATTCCAGTCTATGTGATTGCCGGCTCGCATGATTTCTCCCCCAGCGGCAAGACCATGATTGACGTGCTGGAAAATGCGGGCCTGCTGCAGAACGTCTGCCGTGGTACCGTAAATCCCGCCGGACAGTTACAGTTAAACTTCACCACGGACGCCAAGACGGGAGCTAAGATAACTGGCGTGTTGGGCCGGAAAGGCCAACTCGACCGGGCATATTATGAAAATCTCTCGTTAGACCATCTGGAGCAGGAACCTGGCTATAAGATTTTTATGTTCCACACCACCATCACCGAACTCAAGCCCCCACATTTGGAAGAAGTTGAAGCCCAGCCAGCGTCCTTTCTCCCTAAGAAATTCAATTACTATGCTGGCGGCCATATCCATCATCCCACCAAAGTAGAATTACCCGGCTATGGCACCCTGACCTATCCGGGAGCATTATTCCCCAATAACTTTGCGGAAATCGAGAAATATAGCTATGGGGGATATTACCTCGTAACTGCTCATCAAACTAATCAGGAACTCGCCTGGATCCCCCTGCAGGTTCGTCAACATTATCCACTAACACTGAACTGCACTGATAAATCTCCGGAAATGATTTCGTTGGAAATCCTAGAGCAGCTGGACCAGTACGATCTAAACAACAGCCTCATCACTATTCGGTTGATGGGTACTATAACTGGAGGAAAAATATCCGATATCCCTTTTACCAATATCTTTGAGCGATTATATCACCGAGGAGCATATTTCGTCATGAAAAATACTGCCCAACTATATGCCGAGGAGTTTGAAGAGATCTCCAGCGCCTATGTTTCGCCGGAACAGGTGGAAGAAGTCATCATAAAAGAACATTTGCAGCAAATCAAGCTCTTTGACCGGGAAACTGAACTTCTGCGCACCAAAGAACTGCTGGGAGCTTTAAATACGACGAAGAGGGAAGGGGAAACGGTTACTGATTTCCAGCAACGAGTTATCAATGACATGGATAAAATCCTGAATCATAACGAGGCCGACAAGTGACATCCTCCCCACCCTAAAGGGCGGGGGTTTAAACCCTTAAAACACTAAAAAGGAAAGAAATAATATGGACTTAAAGAGTTTAAAAAAAATAGATTAAATTAAAAAAATAATTACCGTTTCTTCCAGTACAGGTACAGGATTACCGCCAAGACCACTAACACAATCAGCGGCACCAGCCAGACAGCTATACCCCGCTGTTTCATAGCCGTTTCTGGCCCTGCTACTTCAGGGGCTGTTTCCGGCTGCTCTCCGACTGCAGGCGCACCCGGAGCCTCTGCCGGCGCTGCTCCCGTAACTTCCTGGCCAATCGGTGCAGCTGCTCCCTTCACGCCAATCACAAAGTAACTGAAACCGGGCGTTCGGGAAGTGTAATGGATATAAGTGCCATCATCCTCGCCAACGGTAGTAGATAATTCATTCCATTGCCCCTCCACATAGCGGAACAAGGCAATCTTATCCTTGGTTAGCTGATTGTCGGAAAGCCACGTTTTTAATACTTTAAACTCAATCGTAGGCATCCCTTGGAGGACTTTCTCAACATTACTCTCGGTAATCCGGATGGTTTTGTATGCTTTCTCGCCAAATGCCGCAACTGTGCTGGGTAAAGTATCTACTTTACGCACTTCCAGCCAGGCGCCATAGGTGGTCTCTTTCACGTCAAAGCTCACTTTCGTGACGCCGATTACGCCATTTTTGATTGTAACCGTCGCAGTTTCTCCCGCCAAGACGGACTGCCAGACCCCTTTCTCGAATGTTCCGGCTGCTCCGCTCGATACCCCGCCACCGGAACCACCGCCGCCACCGCCACCAGAAGAGGAAGTGGTAAAATCAACCGCAGTTGACGTAACCATAGTATTTAATAAATCATCTCGACAGCGCACATATCGGGTATGACTCGAACCGGCACTTAAATCAGTAATTAAGAGAGTATGGCTAAGGCCTCCGCCAGCCATGGTGCTGGCCATACTATCGTATGCAACATCGCTGGACGTATCTACTTTACAGGTTGAAGCTTCATTAGTGGTAACGGATAAATCAGCAGTTGTCGTTGTAACTGAGGCGCTTGACGTACTAACGACAGGTATAGTGGTATCGACAGTGATGTCGATTGCCGCTGAGGCATTGACTAAACGAACTCCATCAGTACAATTTAAAGCAACTGAATGGACTTTATCACCCAAAGCATTAACTATTTTGAGGTTGATGGTGGTCCCGTTGGCAATAATGGTGTTATTAGTGTCTATTTTAGTAGTGCCAGTAGAATTATACAAAGTACAATTCATCAGATCATCCACATTATCCGTAAAGTTCACTGCCAGTAAAGGCGTATTATTGGCAGTATTAAAAGTACTGTTCACTATACCGGGATTAGGCCCGCGAGTATCAACTATAAAGCTGCTGTTAATCGCTAAACTTTTATTCGCATTTCCAGCGGTGTCATTCACAAAGACAACAACGGTATGATTTCCATCCCGAACATTTTCCACCGACAGGCCGATACTATATCTAGTCCCATTGCCAGTCGTCGCATTGGTAATGTTAATACTAAAGTTAGTATTACTGAACGTGGTCATATTGGTAACCATAAAGTACACCGCGCTGAAATCAGTTCCTTTTATGGTTCTGGCGCTGGAGGAATTAGATAATTGAACAGTAAGGTTGACGTTACCTCCAGTGGTATAGTTTTCTTTCTCCGGATTACTAAACTCCAGCACGTGAGGATTACTGGTATCGACATTGAAGGAAATGTTATTACTGCCCAACAAGCGCACACCATCAGTGCAGTTGAAACCAAAAGTATAATTATTACCTTCGAGAATGGTAGCGCCCGTA
>JACPCD010000029.1 GCA_016179955.1 Candidatus Woesearchaeota archaeon
AAATAATCTAATTTCACATAACTATTTCCCTGGTCTTCTGCTTCCACGCGCATTGTTTTTTTGGTTATTTCCATTGTTCTTACCCCCATTGCAATATTTTTATTTTATTACTTACAAGTAGTATTCAAAGACTTTAATTATTTTTATCCTCCCAAAAGAGACTACTTCAGAAAACTTTAAATATCGCTAGGTCATAATCCCTCAAATCAATGGACACTACCATTTTGGAAGATCTTGGTCTCACGTCAGCGGAGATAAAAGTTTATCTGGCGTTGTTGGAATTAGGCTCTGCTGCTGCCGGCGAGGTGCTCCAGAAAGCCAATATTCAGAACTCGGTGATGCATCGGGCTCTCCATTCCTTAATCGAAAAAGGACTGCTTAATTATATTTATGAAGGAAAACGGAAGATCTATCAAGCAACCAATCCCGAGAATTTCTTTAATTTCATGGATGACAAACGAGCCAGGTTTCAACAGATTCTTCCCGAATTAAAGCAGAAGCAGGCGTTTGCAAAAGAACCGCATCTGGCGACAGTTTATCAAGGAATTCGGGGGATTAAAGAAGTGTATGCTCAGATGATCGCCACTAACGCGAAAGAATATAATACCTTTGGCGGGGGCTTTCCGTGCGTTGCTTTGATGAGTAATGCCTGGTGGATGAATCTCCATCAACGCCGGATTGCCAATAAGCTTCCGGCACGGCAGGTTTTTGATGAAACCGTCCGCAAAATAGGCAATGCTATCAATGAGCTTCCACTATCAAAAGTGAAGTTCTTATCAAAAGAATTCGTGCAATTCCAGGAGACGGTGATTGTCGGTGATAAAGTTGCCATCAATGTTTTTAACGAAAACCCCTATGGTTTTTTGGTTCAGGATGCTAAAGTTGCTGAAGGATACCGGAAATATTTTGAGGTCTTGTGGAGATTGGCGAAGAAGTAATCAGGCTCTCCCGGAACTTTCCCCTTTCATAATCCCCGCGCCAATGAGGTGAGCAATGCGTATCGGCTCGGGAATTAAACTGTGGGTGCAACACAATTTTACTATCTTTTCGGCTTCATCTAATTTTATTCCGGCAGCCTGAATGAATATCTTTCCATCTTTCACCTTTACTTCTTGTGGCTTTCCCGCCTGCTCCATCAATTGATACTTCTTTCCCATGCCCAGTTTTTTTAAGGTTTGTTCAAGATTCTCAAAGTCCGGCATCCGGCGTACAATCACGATAGTAGGAATTCCGGTATGTTTCCACACACTCTCAATATTGATGACATTAAACCCACCGACGGCAATGCCATCCAGCAGAATTGCCTGAAGTTGGGGCGCGAATTTACTTTTGTTTACCATCTCAATAATTTGGGGGGTGGCATCGTCTCCGTCTACCATGGCCCGGGTGCTTACCACTCCATCCATCCATTTGCCGCCGCGGAAGAAAGTGCCGATGACTAATACCTTCTCATCTGCCGGGCTGAAAGGGGCATCATCAATACCTAGGATGCGGATTTCTTTTTTCATGTATTGGCGGGAGCTCTTTAGAATTATTAAATGTTGCTGAAGAATTAAAATAATAGCAAATCTCGTTAATTATGGAACTTGTCGAGATTTGCTAGGATAGTAAAGTGCCCATTAAGAAGTTCCATTATTTGTACACTTTACTATAAAGAAACAATCATGTCTTTCACTTTCTTCTGGATTTACGGGTAGTGTTCTTTAGCTGGTCCTTTCGTTTTATCACAAAATAATAAATAATAGCTCCAATGTACCCGGCGAGCACCACTACTAAAATCCAGATCAGCTGCTGGTTCGGTTCCGGAAACTTGCGCTGGGCTACATCCACGATCATCATCACCCAGAAGATGAATAATGCTATCAGCGCGCCAATGATGATTATCCAAAATAGTCCCAGTAATCCAAAAAGTCCCAACATTGCAGCCAGTTCTCCCATAAGGGTTCTAGTTTGCTTTCTTCCCGGCAATCAGGCCCAGGATTCCGCCAATGAGGCCCAAGATAGTTCCGCCGCCTACCACGCTAAGGATTAATACCACTAAGCCACCACGGAAACATTTTGCCGGATCTTTCATCCAGCGGCTGGCGACGATGACCACAATAGCAGTTGCAATAAGCCAAATTCCAATAACCACCGGAAAGGCTCCCAAGGGACCTAATAGCGCTCCTACCAGCGAGCCGGCAAAGAGCAGTACTACTCCCCACACAATTCCTAAAATTCCACCAATTAAGGCTAAGATGGATCCCGGTTGACTTGTACCCATGTATAATTCACCTCGTTGTTTTTGAATGATGAATACTTTTGCTTTATATTAATCTTTCTGTTGGGCTCTTTTCGAAAAATTAAGTTTTGGTGAACATCTTCTTCCACTCCTCTTTGTATTTTGTGTAAAATATCCATCCTGCAACCATTATCATCACTGCGCTAAACCACTGCCCTAAACTGAAGCCATAGTAGAGTACATCTTCCCGGTAAAAGTCCACGATGAATCTTCCCACCCCTTCCCAGAAGACAAAGTTCCAGAAGATAAAGCCGGGCTTGAACTCCTGCCAGAAACTTAACGTTAGAAGCCATCCGAAAACTATAAATCGTTGCAGGGCAGAATACATCATGTTCGGATGCCGGCATTCATCACCATAGGGAGGAAAGACGACGCACCATTTTCCGTTCCAGACTCTTCCAACCAGTTCTCCATTAATGAAGTTGGCAATCCGTCCTAACGCCAAGGCAAAGATAGCCGGAACGCTGATGATATCAGCCATGGTCCAGAAATCAAGCTGTTTCTTTTTGCAATACCACCAACACGCGATTATAATTCCGACCAAACCGCCGTGAAAGCTCATGCCCCCTTCCCATATCTTGAAAAAGCGCAGAGGGTTGGAAAGATAGTAATTTGGTTCCCAGAAAATCTCAAAAAGGCGCGAACCAATAAGGACGCCCACCATCAGATAGAAGACCAGATCCCATACTTCGTCTTTGGTGAGGGTAATTTTTCCTTTTTTTCGGGCCCGTTGCAGCCACCAGATCGCCAGGAAAAAACCCAGGACGTAGATGAGACCGTACCAGCGGATTTCTACCACCCATAAATTTAACGGAATCAAGCCAGTCTTCCCGACAATAGTGGGGTTAAGGTTATGGATCCACATACTTAGTATTCAGTTCTGGTTCTTATATAAATCTTTTTCTTTGCGGCAGCCCGATTTGGCGCTCCTAAATTTTTGGGGCATTTTGATTACAAACATTTAAATAATAGTTCATTAAGTGAACTAATCAGTTCACCATGAGAACCAACATACTTTCGTTTGTACTGAGTTCTGAAAACCGGAAAAAGATAGTGCAAACTCTCCTGGAGTATCCGCGGCGGCAGTGGAGCTGCTCGGCATTA
This sequence comes from Candidatus Woesearchaeota archaeon, assembly GCA_016179955.1. Classification (GTDB taxonomy): domain Archaea; phylum Nanobdellota; class Nanobdellia; order Woesearchaeales; family GW2011-AR9; genus JACPCD01. Next base: position 3,386 of record JACPCD010000029.1, read on the forward strand.
GAAGATATTACTCGACTGTCCCACCCTACAGTTTTCCGGACTTTACAAGGTCTGGTTTATTTTGGACTGCTTAAAAGTTTAAAAATTAACCGGAAAGATCTTCTGTACCAACTGGTTAAAGATTCGCTATGGATTCCGGAACTCGAAAAAATACTGTATATTGAAAAGATAACGGCAGCTAAAATTGCCGTTGCCTTTGTCCGCAGCGTTAAATCTCTACCAATAAAGTCAATCGTTCTCTATGGGTCGGCAGTGAAAGGAAACATGGCTACCACTAGCGATATAGATATATTAATAATCATCGACAAAAAATCATCAGAGGTAGAAACCAAGATATTCGATCGGGCGGGAGAACTGTCTTCTAAATTCAACCGAACTATTTCTCCGACCATCATGACTCTCCGAGAGATTAACCAAGAAAAGAAAAAGCAGTTTATTGTCTCTGTCCGGGAAAATATGGAGGTGCTTTATGGAAAAGCATCATTTTGAGCAAGCCCGCTTATGGTTAGTGGGAGCACAGCACTTGTTTCAGTATACTACTGAAGGCAGTGATAAATATGCGGTAGCTGTGGCTATGGCAGTTCATGCAATCCTTAAAGCGAATGATGCGTTGACCTATAAATTTATGAATATGACTGCACGGCGCCACGATGAGGCTCGCAGGCTCTTTGAGGATCTGATCAAAAGTAATCTGGTGCCGGCGGGATATGCTTCGTACAAACAATTAGTTCAGGATGCCATCACCAATAAAGCAAAAGCAGAATACCGCGGAGCATATTTCAGCAAAAATGATGCCGAAGATATGATTAAGAAAGCAGACAAGTTTGTAGTTATGGCGGGAGAAGTGGTGGGAAGTTGGTCTTGACGCTTTTCCGACAACCAAATATTTATATATCCTGACGATTTAACTAACTATGAGATGTCCAAGAAAAAAGAGAATAGGGCTGATTTATACCAGAATGCTTCAGTAGGTAAAGTTCTTCTCGCGGGATTAGTAATTCTAGTTCTTGTCGGCGGATTATGGCTGTTATATTCCAGTTCTACTGCAAAACAAGGGCCGGTGGCGGGGAAAGCGGTCAGTGGAATTGCCAATGCTCCTGCTCGAATTGGTGTTCTCGCCGAAGGCGTTTTAGCCCTCGATCCGGTTTCTGGCGATGCGGCGCTTAATGAACCGTTCACGATAGACGTCATTGTTAATCCCATAGACCCGGCCGCTGCGGTAGTGCGATTTACCAATTATAAATTTGTTATCAATTTCAATCAGGATGTTTTGACCTATGTTAGTGCTAGAAATTTAGTGCCTGGTGCTGGATGGACCTTTTCATCAGTTCTTTCTGCTCCTGGTCAATTAACGATAACTGCCGATAGCCCCACGGACTTCTTTGGTCCAGCACAAACTGCGTTGGCGGAAATAACCTTCAATCCTACAAACTTATTTCCGATAGGCACCCCCATAACACCGTCTAACTTCAAGAATATCAATTCCTATGGTTTTGAGGGGGCGAGTGTTGTTATCGTCAATAGTTATGCTGCGGGAATGATTTCCATCTATAACCGCTGGTATCCGGATGTTGATAGAGATAGCTATGGCGATGCCGCAGCCCCGGGGATTGTAGGTCCTGACCCCGGTGATGGCGGTTTCGTTTTAGATCATAGTGATTGTAATGATGCGGATCCGGCAATCAATCCCGGTGCAGCCGAAGTGTGTGACGGGGTTGATAACAACTGCGCTGCAGGTGTTGCTGACGAAGTTCCTCCTACCTGTGCTGATTTAGCTGTTCAATGTGGCATCCATCGGGTCTGTGCGAATTCCCGGTTCTTGGATTGTAATAAAGGGGGTCCAGCTTTTGATGGCGCTCTCCTCCTCGGCGCTCAAAAATGCGCTGAAGTTAATCCCGGATTTGTCTGTAATGATGCCGGAGCCTGCGTTGACCCAAATGCCGGATGTCCTGCTCCTGTAATTTGTCCACCAGCAGTGGTTTGTCCAACTTGTGCCCTATTAACTATGCCTCAGCCATTAACACCAGGGTGTGGGGTAGATGGTGATGGTGATGGAAGTGTCTGTGATTACTTTGAGACCACAGTTACCTGTCCAACGGATTGTGGTACTTGTCCCGGTGCAGTCGCGGATGGGTGTAGTGGGGTTGATAGTGACACGGACGGCTTAAGTGATGCCTATGAATCATATCTTGATGGCGTAATGGTAGGTCACGGCTTTGTTGCTAATAGTGGTTTTGATCCAGGCAGAAGCGATTCTGACAGCGATGGTGTTGATGACGGTTCTGATTTCTGCCCCGGGACGGATGTAACGGCAGGCCAATCCTTAGCTAATGGCAGAATTAATGTGAATGGATGTTATGCGGGAGATGTAGGCACCGCGAGTCACTACTTTCCTGATAGATTACTATGTCGGCCGGGGCGGTTCTCCGCTGTGTCCTTCCGTGTTGAAATGAGCTGTAGGATGATGACATGATACGATTAGGGCTTCGATGGCTATTCATTTTTCTATTAATTGCCGTTCCGGTATCGGCAGAGCTTTCATCACTATCTCCAAGGACTGCTGAACTTTCTCTAGCGACTAGGGCCATCAAAGAGCACGATTTTTCCGTTGATATCCTGGCCTATCCTTTCCTGCAGCAGTCGCCCCATGCCCGACTGAACAATTACAAAGCAGTGATTTATTTTGATCCCAATTACCTGCGCTTCGTCTCCATAGAAAATAAAGTGGATGGCTTAACCGTTGATTACAACAACATTGCGGGTGGTTCGATCGAATTTGGCGCGTCCAAAGCATTTGGTGCATTCTATCAGATGCAGCCGATTACCTTGGCTACGATAACCTTTGTGCCGGTGCGGGGCGGGCAGAGCGAGCTTACATTTCAATCTCTCACCATCATTAATTCTTTAGGGGAGGGGGGAGTTACTGCTTCTTTGATTGATACGCTGCAGGGCGCGTCGGTGAGCGTCAGCGAGACGGGTGGTTCCGGAGGATGTCGGCCTAACTGCCAAGGCAAAACCTGCGGTCCGGATGGTTGCGGGAATGTCTGCGGGATATGTCCTCAAAGTACGCAATGCCAGCAAAATAGTTGTGTCTGCATCCCGGACTGTGAAGGCCGAGAATGTGGCCCGGATGGCTGTGGCGGCTCTTGCGGTACCTGTTTACCGAGAACGGTCTGTCAGGCAGGGGAAAGAACCAGTTCCTGTGTTTCTGGGATCCCTCAACTTACCGCTACCAAAGAGCTTCAGCAGCCGGAACAGCCCAAAACCGGGTTTAAGTACCTCAATATCTCATTAGGGGTGCTGCTGATTATCCTGGCTATTGTGGTTTATCTTATTTACCGGAAGAAATCGGCGGCGGTTTTAAATACGCCTTAGCTCCAGAAGCTTATGAGCATATATCGGGTAGAATCTAACTACTCACCCACCGTAAACTTTATATAGTCGCCTTTCTATTCAGGTTCAATTATAGCAAGGTGATTATCATGGAAGATAAAAACAAACATTATTCAAAGGAGCTTCTGGGAAAGACCATCGTTTCCAAATCCGGCAAGAAATTTGGGGAAGTTGGCGATCTGATTTTTGAAGTAGGCTCCGGTGAACTGATTCATCTTCTCTTGAAGAACCCTACAGTATACACGGACAAGATGGAATTGGAGAAAACCAAGGATGGGCAAATTCTGATTCCTTT
>JACPCD010000030.1:0-6049 GCA_016179955.1 Candidatus Woesearchaeota archaeon
GGACCAAGCTGTCCATCTGGAACGGAAGATACTAATAATGATGGAGTCTGTGGTCGGGTGAACGGAGTCGTATGTACTGGGAATGTTCAGTGTGAATCTGGGGTTTGTGATCTTGATATTTTTGTGTGTGTTGCTACTCCTGGTGCTCCTCCTCCCACCTGTGATGCTGAACATCCTTCCCTCTGTGGGAGCCAATCTTCTTGTTTAGCTGTGCCAGGTCTAAAGTGGGTTCCTGTGCTGCCGGGTGGACCAGCATACGGTTGCTATGCTTCCTGTCCTTCCACCACTATTGATTTTACTAACGATGGTGTTTGTAAGTTAGCCCAAGGACAGACCTGCACTGCTGCTGCCCCTGGCTACTGTGAATCAGGGATCTGTACTGCAGCTTTAACATGTGCAGGTGCCTGTACTAATGATAATCTGCCCTCTGCCTGTAATACCCAATCGACCTGCGTTGCTGTCGGATTTTTATGGAGTTTGGGTAGTCCACTGGGTTGTGTTAGCGGACCAAGCTGTCCATCTGGAACGGAAGATACTAATAATGATGGAGTCTGTGGTCGGGAGTCTGTGGTCGGGTGAACGGAGTCGTATGTACTGGGAATGTTCAGTGTGAATCTAATAGGTGTGGTCCGAGTTCAACATGTATTGCCGCAGTAGTTCCTCCGGCTCCCGGTGATGTTGATGGCGTTGGTGGCGTAACCATTAATGATGCAATTGCTGTTGCGAGGAATGTTCTGGGAATTCCACAGCCGCCAGGAATTGTGTTTAATCCTGCAATTGATGATATCAATTGTGATAGTGTCAGGAATCTTGATGATGCCATCCATCTAGCCCGGTTTGTATTGGGATTCCCGGGAGTATCCGTCAATGCGTGCTCGTGATATGAGGTGAATTATTATGAAACTCAAACAATACAAATTAGGGATTCTATTTTTAGTGATTACAGTTATTCTAGCGTCAACCGGTGCTGCCTTGGATTTTACAGTTACATGTCCCACTAGTGTTCAATCTAATGTTCCATTTGACTGCACCCTTGCTGCACCACAGTCGCTGAAAGGGATTAGTTTTACTTTAAGCACTGGGATTGCACAGCTCAATAGCGTAACTTTTGCCGGTGGCCTTACTGATATAAGTGTTCCACCAACGTATGGTTTTTTCACTATATCGTCGCCGCATCCGGCTAATAGCGTATTTGCAACTGTCAATCTACAGACCACGGAGGCATTTACGTTCCAGGTCAATGGTATAAGGGCAACGTTAGGAGATGATACTGTTCTGGGAGCAACAGATATGATTTTTCTTCCAGCAAGCATCTCTATTGCCCCCCCACCAGCAGTAGATCTCTGTGATACAATGATATGTACGCCTATCTCTGAAGTATGCCCTGATGGAGTTTCCGTTTCCTGTACTCCTACGTGTAGTGCTGGTGTCTGTGGTTCCTGTACTCCGGATTGTACTACGCATCAGCTTGCTCCAGCAATCTCCCCTCTCGATACGTTGATTACAAGTATACGAGCAGCGTTAGCACCAGCAACTCCGCCAACACCTCCACTCACCAAACTCCAGAAAATTTCTGTCATTGCTGCGGCGCTCCGTGATTATTTCACTGCGGTAGGAGAATAAACTGAGGTATGAAATCGCGACGAAAAAGAAGTAGATATGCACGTCTTCCCCCCCATTCTAATGAGGCGTATCCGCTGACTGCTTTGGGAGAAGTAAGGAAGCCAGTCATTATTGCCATCATTACCGTCGTAGCAATAGTGATATTGTCCTTACTGCTGTTCTTCTCTGGACAATTTGTGGGCAAGGCGATAAGTTATGGTGCTCTTAATGCGAACGAGGCTGGTATTCAACTGACGGCTAACACTATTACTGACGGGCAAACTTTTCCTCTGACGGTTAAAGCAAACATTGGGACTGCTCAAACTGTCGCCATCGAATTCCAGCTGAATCTGCCGACAGGAATAACCTGTAATGGAGCAGGCGATGGGGTAGAGAGTCTGCTGGGGTGGACTGATGGCGTCGTTGTCAGTGATGCACGATGTGTTACGGATGATCCCGTTGCTTCTGGGTCGTATGTCCTTTTTTCCTATGCCACGCTGAATACCGATGATGCCAAGACTGGAGCATTTGATATTGCCACCGTTACGCTCACGGAAACCGGAGACGTAAATTCCTATGCTCTTACTTTCCCTACGTTCACTATTATTAATCTCGATGATGCTGCAGCGGCTCTTTTGGCTTTAGAGATTATCAACCCCACCATCCAAATTCAAGTGCCTGGTGCCGAGACCCATAGTTGTACCGGCGATGTTCCTGTGAATGCAATAATCTGTCCTGATTTGGATGAAGAGCGAGATCTTCTTGTTGATACCCCTCGAACTCTCGTTGCGGAATGTGCCGCTGCAACAAAATGCGAATACACCTGTATTGCAGGCCACCATATTGATGCCGACGGTGTCTGTGTTGCTGATGTTCCTGCTCCTTTGGATTTACCTCCTGCGCCACCAGTTCCCGAAGTCGCGGAGCCCGCAGGTAGCAGCGGAAGTGGCGGCGGCAGTGCTCGCTGTGTCCAGCGCTGGACCTGTGTAGGACAATGGAGTTACTGCAACGCTACGTTACAGCAATCCCGCTCCTGCTACGACCGGGAAAACTGTCCTAACCTTCCCGTCCGCAAATTAGAGAATCGTTCCTGTGTCCAATGTGACGAATCGTGGGTCTGCACCGAATGGTCTGCCTGTCAGAGTGGCATCCAAACCAGAGACTGTACTGATGAGCATAGCTGCAGTACGCTCCGCACGAAACCAGTAGAACAGAAAAGCTGCCAGGAAACGGTCATTCCCGGCCCTACGCCAGCCCGGGTTATCCAGCAGGCTCCTCCATCACTGCCTCCCGTGGTTCAACAGCCTGCTCCGATTGCTATTCCGTCCTTCTGGGAAAAGTATAAAATTCCTTTGATTGCCAGTGGTTCAGGATTGTTAGTGCTTGTTGCCATTATCTTGCTGGTGGTTCATTTCGTCAAGCCCCAGCAGTTGGTCTACAATATAGAAGAACTGAAAGAGTGGGTGCGTAAGGAACGAGAGATCGGCACTTCCGATGCCGACATTAAAAAGATTCTGGCGCAGCATACCGGGTGGAAAGAGCAAGAGATTAAGAGTGTATTGTAATATAGTGTTTTATGGTGTTTAATTCTCCATTGAGTTAAAACATTAGGCAAAATGGAGGAGAGTACAATGATAATTTCCTCTGCAAATTGTTGGTTTTATATCTCCGGGTCAGGGGTATTGTTTTTACAAAAATTACGGATAGGTTTATATAGTCATCGTATATACGATAGCTATATGACCACGGACATGATAACTATTAAATTGGAGGATGTATTCCTCCATGACATCGATGGTATTGTGAAAAATGAAGGATACCAGAATAGAACCGAATTTATACGAAATGCTCTTCGGGAGAAAATTGAGGAAATCAAGCTTCGAAAGGCAATGATGGAATTAGCTCATTTGAAGGGTAGCGCTAAGAAAAAGACGACTGAAGAGAGTTATGAAAAAATAAGGGCTAAAGCTTTTGAAGAGATTTCTAAGAAATTGATATGATCTCTTCTGGTTTATAGTGTTTGGTTATGTCTCCTAATTCCCTGAAATGTTTATCTCTCGTAATCATGATAAAATTATGGTCCCTGGCAACAATAGCGTGAAGTACATCTCCGGGTGGCAAATTTCTTTCCTCTGCAATCTTCTTGGCTTCATCGCGCTGTTCTTGGGTTACAAAAGCTTTTTCTATTATTTTTCTGAATGGCAAAACCATACCATTAATTTCTTCAACTGAATAATTGGATTCTAATTCTCTAATCAACAGATCCGACAAGACTAATTTATGGTTCTTGGCTTTAATCATTGCGAAGAGTTTAAGGGCGTAATCACCCAATGGTTCACCCTGGAAGCCCTTTCTATCTTCCAGCAGATCCATCCAAATGGAGGTGTCGACATAATATTTTTCTGCCATTTTTTGTTGAGAAGATTATTCACTTAAATAATTCTCCTCATATCACCAATTTTCAATGCAATTCTACCGTGCTGGCGATGATTTCCTTCTTTCCCTGGTACACTTCCACCGTCCCCTGAATCTTGACCTGATCGCCTACCTGCAACGGCAGGGCATCGGCTTTGAACACTACCACGTCTACTGTTTCTACTCGTTCTCCCGCCAGCTTGATAAACGTGACGTTGCCGTGTTCCTGGACATTTTGGATGGTGCCTGCCATCGTCACGTCCTCTGCCGGCATAATTTCATCCAGTGATGTTGCTATCGGTAGGTCTGCTTCTTGCGCATAGAAAAAGAGGAAGGCTAATCCTACGATGGTGGCGATACTGGCAATGGTTAGCAGCTTTTTCTCCTCCATAGCCTTCCTCTTAAGGGGATAGTACTTAAAATTTTCCGTATTGGGGCTTTGTAGAAAAGTCCCGTTCGCTCCCTCGCTCCCTGAGTAAATCTCTGATAGCTTTTCTTGTTTTTCGAGAGCGAGGGCATCATGCGTCTTACGAGTAGTCCTGTGCTCACTGGCCAAATTGGCGACTTTTCTACAAAGCCCGTATTGGGGCACAATTCTAAAAGTGAGTGATACTGCGAGTCCTCATTGTATTGTGAGCAGTAATGACGCGACCGAGTCTATACGCCACCGCAGTTTATTTTGAGGTGGACTCTGGGCAGTATCACTCATAAAATGGGTTGTGCCAATTTTCCTAAATATTTATATAGTTTAGCATATAAGTTCTAACTATGTCTCCAGAACGGCTGTCGGAAGTACGGGATTTGCTCTTTAAAGTAGAACGCAGGCTAAAACCGCTGGAATGGGACGCCAGCCGGAACCAGATCAACGAATTCAAGAAATTGGAGATGCAGCGGCTGCAGGGAGAGCATCGAACCTTGCTGCAGGAGCTTAAAGATCTGGAAACAGTTGCTGTTCACTAAGTATCCTCTACCTCAAAGTTTCTCCCTCAACATTTATAAATCAGGGCATTTATACACCATTAAGACATCGCTGAGACCGCTACGAGCGTACACGTCTAAACGTGTTTTAGTCTCGGGAGGAAACTATGGTTGAATTCAAACTGGTCATTGGGACCAAAGACGGAAAAAGTTATCAGAAAGAAGTCAAGAGTCCGGAAGCAGACGCTTTCTTAAAGAAAAGGATAGGAGAAACACTTGCCGGAGATACGGCTGGCTTTCCCGGGTACGAATTCTTGATCACTGGTGGTTCAGACAAATGCGGCTTTCCCATGCGCAAAGGTATCCAGATGCCTCGAAAGAAAATCCTGCTCGGCAAAGGAGTAGGTTTTTGTGGTGATGACCGGAAAGGCAAAAAGCAGAAAGGCTTAATTCGCCGGCGGACGGTCTGTGGGGAAATCGTTACCAAGATTATCCATCAAGTCAACGTTAAAGCCGTGAAAGAAGGCGCTCATCCGTTAGCTGCACCCGCGGCAGAAGCTGTCCCACCTATTCCCGTCCAGCAATAGATTTTTATACTTTTATTGGTTTCCAAGGATTATGCCGAACGCTGTTGTGTTGCATGCCACTGCTGCCCTGGGAAGAGTAGGGGATTTCTTTTCATTTATCGCCAACAAGCTGGCTCACTTCAATACGCTGAGCCGGGGAGAACAGGTGTCATATAGTACGGTTGGAATGGGGATAGTGCTGGTGCTCCTGGCGCTGGTTTTGTTCTTGGTGTGAGAAGGAGGATAGACTATGGTATGGAAAAATATAATCTCTTGGATTGCAATATTATTGGGCCTGATCGTCATTATCCTCGTTCTTTATAAAATAATACAAGGAATGTAAGAGATGGATGATATTGAAATAACTCTTAAAGTTGTAACTATTACTTCTACCATCGTTTTATTTGTGTATGGTCTATGGAAAGGCTACGATACATTAGAATTGGTTATTTACAAGCGGGTGCACAAGAACGCTTGGCGTGGTTGAGCCGCAGCGAAACCCGCAGTTGAATTGTGATTTCTAGAGCACCCGCTTTGGTAAAGAAAAG
>JACPCD010000030.1:6101-9868 GCA_016179955.1 Candidatus Woesearchaeota archaeon
GGTAAAGAAAAGAAGATGCGGTACAGTTGCTTAGCCTGGCGCGGTTCCAACACGTGACGCCACGAGTTGAGCCCGCAGGCGAAACTCGTGGTAGTTCACAATCTTTATTTTATCTCATTGATCCTTTATTTAATCAAGACCAATTTTCTGAAATGATTAAATAAGAAACACTCCGCTTATTTTTATCTGAGGTAGGTGTCCCCCTTCACGCCTTGGAAAATCGTTAAATATAAATACTCAATACCATTCATCTATTCTCAAAATGGGTGATATCTTAGACATCATTACTTCTCGGCGGACCATAAAACGGTTTCTGCCAAAGTACGTTTCGTGGGAAAATATTGCCAAGCTGATTGACGCAGCAAGACATGCCCCCAGCGCCGGCAACATCCAGAACTGGAAATTCATCATCGTCATCGATCAGGAACTGAAGGAAAACATCGCCAAAGCCTGCTATGAACAATATGAAATTACCGCCGCCGGGGCCTTTATCGTCGTCTGCGCTGAACCAGAGAAGGGCGAGCGCTACTATGGCTCCCGGGGCGAGAAGTTATACACTATCCAAAATTGTGCTGCCGCGGTCCAAAACATGCTGCTGGAAGCCCATGCCCTGGGCTTAGGGACGCAGTGGATTGGCGCATTTGAAGAGGAAGAAGTGAAGTCCTTGCTGAAAATTCCGGAGGAGGTGCGACCGCAGGCGATTATTGTGGTGGGCTACCCCCAGGAAATACCCCCAAAACCACCAAAATATCCCCTGGAAACACTCATTTACTTTAATTCCTGGCGGAGCAAGATGCGCGATCCGGCCAAGTACATGAATGACATCGCTACTATTCTAGCGCGTAAGGCCAACACCACCATTCAGGTGGCCAAGGAATCTGCTCATCTTGTCGTCGATAAAGCGAAGGAAAAAATAACTGCGCGGAAGGCAAAGTAATTGGCTGTTCTTCTTTTAAAGTAATTATCTTCTGCAATAACATTATTTAAAAACACATATTGCATCCCAGAAAGGCTTATATATAAATTATACTTTACGAAACCCTTGGTTGGGTTCGTCGGTTATATCGTATCGGTTAATTGGTTGGTTCGGTAGGTTTCACACCGTTGGTTCGGTTGTGTAGTTGGTAGGTTTGGTTGGTTAATTCTAGAGGTAGTAAGACATTACTACTATATAATCTTTTGTGTCCTGGGAACTAGATATTCCCATAAACAAGACACAAGAGCGGGAATATAAACTTGAGGTGGTGTGAACATGGAATTTATCGTGGAACGAGCGTTGGAAAATGTACCGGAAAGCATGGAACCTGTGACCCAGGCGACGATTAAAGTTATTGGCGTGGGCGGCGCAGGAAACAACATGGTCGGCTGGCTCTATAAAAAGGGAATCAAAGGGGCCGAAATTATTGCGACGAATACGGATCATCAACATTTATCCATTACGGGTGCTGATGCCAAGTTCTTGATCGGGAAAGACTGTACCCGGGGGCTTGGTTGTGGTGGATTCCCCAATAAAGGGGCGGAAGCAGCTCAGGAATCCCTGATGCGGATCAAAGAAGCCCTCAAAGGATCTGATATGGTCTTTGTCTGCGCTGGTATGGGCGGCGGAACGGGAACAGGAGCAGCTCCAGTGGTAGCTCAAGTGGCCAAGGATACTGGTGCTATCGTTATTGGAACTGTGACTATGCCTTTTAACATTGAGCGGGCGCGCTGTGATAAAGCCGAATTTGGATTGCAACAGCTTCGTCAGGTCACTGATACTGTTATCGTTATTGATAACAATCGCCTAGTGCAGATTGCCGGGAACTTGCCCATTCAGCAAGCGTTTGCGGTGGCGAATGAGTTAATCGCCACTATGATCAAAGGGATTGTAGAAACCATTGCCGTGCCCAGCTTAGTCAACCTGGATTATGCGGACGTGCGTGCCATCATGTTCAATGGCGGCGTGGCAGCTATTGGCGTAGGCTCGAGCGATACGAACAACCGGGTGGAAGAAGCGGTCAAAGGCGCGTTATCCAATCCCCTGCTAGACATCAATTATGAAGGCGCTACGGGAGCCTTGATTCACGTGATTGGCGGTCCGGATATGACTTTAGATGAAGTCAGCCGCATCGGTGAACTGGTGACGGAAAGTCTGGATGATGATGCCAACGTTATCTGGGGAGCCAGAGTCAGTGATGACATGAAAGGAAAGTTAACGGTCATGACCATCATTACAGGAGTTAATTCCCCCTGGATCCTAGGTAAGCTGGACCAGCATAAGTCCCAGCAGCGAGCGCATACGCTCAGCAAGGAATTGGGCATTGAGCTGGTGTAAATTTACGTTCAGGAATCTTGCCGAGGCTCGTTCTTGAACACCACCCCCCAAACGTTCACCAATTCCCTTGGCAAGATTTTTTTTATTTTTTTAAATTTTTTTAATTTTCTTAATTTTCTTGTGCTCTCTTTTCGAGAAATGTTTTAATTTCGCTTATTTTTCGAAGATCCAGAGAAACAGATTTAAATAGATGTCTTGGTTTAAAGCCTCTTTATGGCGGAAGAGAGGAAACTGCCATTTCAGCATAAAAATGGAAAATAAAAGCATATTCAGAGCATGGTAGAACATTCTAGCTCCCGAAGGGAGCACCCGTCGAGTTGCTTGGCACGTTGCTTGCGGGAGGATGTTCGGAGATGCTCTGATGGCGCGCCGGCGATGGAAACGAAAGAGTGGATACATCACTCCTAACCTAGTTATTTCTAAGAAGGAACTGCTGGAAAATGATCTCTTCCTCAATCCAGTATATGATGATTGGGCAGATTGGCGGGATGGTTTCCGGGATTGGTTTCGTGATTTCAAACTTATTAAACCTATTCCTTCCCGCGTCTATAAATATATGTCGGAAGATGTACGGGCAAAAAGGATTAGGATGAATCAAAAACAACAAAGATTATTGACACGAAGAAAAGCACGGAGGCTAATATAACATTTACACTACTTCACCTTCCCTTCCATCTGCTCCACACTGCCGCATTTCCCGCACTTGAAGCGGTAAATGTTATCTTCATCTGAATACGAACAGCTGATTTCAATCAACTGGGCTTTCCCATGACCGCATTTCTTACAGACGTGGTCGTACACCGCGAGAATGTTCTCATCCGAAGCCACCTCTATGTTTGCTGCCTGCCGGAGATTCTTCGTGGTTATGGTGGTCCGTTCCTGGTTTAGTTCCGGCTGCAGATGTCCTTGGGGGCAACTCATCCACGAGCCATATTCCGTTTTCTTAGGCACTAACAGCCCGCCGCAGGTTTTGCAGAACATAGCATCATTTGGGAAGGGGGAGGGTATAAATAGGTTTCGTAGGCTATTTGGCAGTTGTCGTCTCAGCATTGCTCAGGGCAACTGCCCTTTCTTCCAGGAGGGTTCGTGGTGGTTAGTGGGTTTTTTTCCTTGAAAATAATTTCATTCGAAACCTATATAAAACTAAACTTACTTCCATCCTACTATGGGAAAAGATACGAAAGGAACGGTAAACGCATCCCCTTCAGCGGTCCATCAACCAGCCCCAGATGCTCACCATCGTAAACCTGCAAAAGATACCAAAGGCATCACCGTCAAAAAAGCAGATGACTTCAGCGAATGGTACACTCAAGTCATCCAAAAAGCTGATTTGGCGGATTACTCGGCCGTGTCTGGATGCATCGTATACAAGCCAGGAAGTTATGCCATTTGGGAAAAGATACAGCAAATCGTTGACGCCAGACTGAAAGCCATGGGGGTGCAGAATGCCGCT
>JACPCD010000016.1:0-24159 GCA_016179955.1 Candidatus Woesearchaeota archaeon
ACAGGTTGTCGTACCGACGGCTTGTATGAGCTCATATTTCTGCGCCTGATTCGTTACGCACGGTTTAGAAAATCTTGCTTAAGAAAAAGCTTCGCTTTTTGGGCACCTGCGGTGCCTTTTGGCTCACCTCGAGCTGAAGCATCGCGCTAAAGACGAGGAATCGCCAAAACCGAATTATTTAAATATCTCAATGATTTTAAGACCGAGATGGAAAGCCATTTAATCAAGATTCGCAATGAACATCAACGGGAAACGCTGCGAGTTATTTTATACGCGCTCTCTTTATTATCACTGGTAGCGGCCTTTGCAATGCTCATTCTTCAATAATCTATGGTTCAGACCAGCGACATACTCCGTATGATTTCTGATTTTGGCAATTCTTTATTGTTGTTATATGCGCTATTCATCGAAGGGAATTATACCATTCCTTTCTTAATAATAATCGTGGTGCTTCTGGCGACCAAAATAACTGCCGATTTATTAGATTATTAATGGTGCTATCATCAATCCGAGAATAAAATTATTCAAGCATTATTTTCTCTTCTTTACTTTCTTCCCTGCACGCTTCTTCCGCAACTTTGCCAGCGCAATAAGTTTCCTCACTTTAGAATGCTTGCCTTTGCCACTGGGCGAACGGCCGCCGGAAGAGCGCTTCCGTTGAGAACGAACTTTTCGTACTACCCGCTTTTTCTTTTTACTTCTGTTCTTCTTAACCATCTTTAGCCTCTTTAATCACTGGACTCGGTGAAGAAGTGGCCTTAAACAACCACCAATTGCGAACTTAACCTCTTGGCTTGCTTTAAAGGTGATCTTCTTCGCCCCATACACACGCGTAACCAGTGCAGATTTCGTACGGTGAGTTATAGTCCAGACACCGTAGTAATAGCCGAGCACCGGACAGAGGCGGCTATGGTTGCACCCTTTCCAGGGCAACCGAAGTGTCCGTGTATCTATGCCCTTAAATTTAAGTGGAGGAAGTAGTCTCTTGAATGATTATATATTTTTCTAATTACTCTAAAGTAATAAAATAGAAATATTTATAAAGAACGTAATCATCAGAAGATCCATGAAAATCCTCGCCCTCAGTGACGTCCACGGTGACACTGCCTTCATGCAGCGCATGGCTGAGAAAGGAGCGCAAGAGAAAGTAGATTTAGTCATTCTCGCTGGCGATTTACTGCATTTCGATCAGCCCAAAGCTGGGTTAATTAAGCCATTCAAAGACAAAGGATTGGAAGTCGCGGTACTTCCCGGCAACCATGAAGGCATGGCGGAAATCGGCTTCATGGTCGATAAATATAATGCCACGAACTTACATGGCTATGCTATTCGTAAAGGGGACATTGGCATCTTTGGCTGCGGGTATGGAGACATTGGCCTGCATCAATTGACCGAAGAACAATTTTTTAACACCTTAAAAAAAGCGCATGATTCTTTATCCGGGGTAAAGAAGAAATTAATGGTTACGCACGTCCAGCCGAGTGAAAGCATCCTGGGCCTAGGCATTTTTCCAGGAAGTTCAGGAGTGAGAAAGGCTATTGAACAATTCCAGCCGGACGTGCACATCTGCGGACATATCCATGAGACGCATGGAATAGAAGACAAAATTGGCAAAACCCGTTCTATTAATGTAGGGAAGACAGGAAGAATTATCGAGTTATAAGTTACTTCTAAATAGTAGTATTTTGAGAAAAGTTTATAAATAGGCTGCCTCTGAGCAAGTGTATGCCTACGCCAACTATCATTTCTTTGGAAGAGACTCATTATTATCCGCCAGAGTATCCTGGGTTGGAAACTCTTGTTCGCTTCCCGGATGGAGATGTGAAGAGCAGTGGCATTCCTAATAGCACCCTGTGGGTCTTTAATGCAGCACAGCATGAATTCCGGCCAGAGATTCATGGCAGCGACGTGGGCTGCGGGATGACAGCTTTCATCATTGATGACCTGAATCACCAGGAAGCGGCAGACACGATATATCATCATCTGAGGAAAAAAAGACGGCTCGGCCGAGGCAATCATTTTGTCGACATCTGTTCTTCCATCAATGGCATTACCGACATCAGTGATCAGCCCTACAAAATACTATTAGTGCATACGCACGGGTCAACAACAAAAGTTCCTCTTACTCTTCACGATGCCATCCAACAGCAACAATCGTCAACACGCTATAGGCAAGAATTGAGCGAAGAGTTAGCGAGACTCGTCAGTTCAAATGGTAAGGTCATTGGGGACTGGGTGCATAATTCAGTCGAACAGGAGGATGACAAAATATTGTACCGCAAAGGGCTGGTCAAAGTGCAGCCCGACAAGCTTTATTTTTTGCCATCGAGTCTGGGCGCAAAGATAATTCTATATACTGTTCCTGATGAAAGCTTATTGCCGTATGCATCGATGCCCCATGCAACGGGACGTTCCGGACCACGGGGAAAGACCAAGGTAAGTCTGGAAACTGCCGCCAGCATACGAGAACTAGCGTACATTCCTGCCGATATTTCCAACGGCTCACTGAGAACAGAGCATCCCTCTTGCTTTAACAACTATGATAAAATTTATTCAAAATTGCGCAACCACAATGGCCTTTTTTTCGTGCCTGTGGGAGAAACGACAATATTAAGTTATATTGGAAAAGTCTAGAATAGCAAATCCATCTATTTAATCCCGCAACAGCAGGTGAACGTCTTTCTTCTTGCTCCCGAACAGCTTTACAGTTACATTAATATGCGGGTCATGGAGCATGGTAGCTTTATCTTTCTCTGGCTGCTGAATATCCCGCCACCAGCGCTGCCAGGAAATTCGGTATCGAGGATCTTGACACCGATTAACCTTTTGGGCTTCCTGTTCCAGCTGCCGTAATTGACGGGGGCTTAGCGTAAACGTGAGCAATGATTCAGCACCACTGCCGGGAAAGATTTTCTTTTCCGGCGCAAGGTACAGTTTTCGGAGCAAAGGACTTATTTCATGCTCTAACACGCTCCGAGCCAGTTCCTGCTCATACCTTTCAGTTTTATAAAATTCCTGCGAGAGCTTGGTTACTTCCCGAAGCTCCGTTTCCACCACCAGTAATTTATCGGCTGCGCTCAGGGAGGAGAAAGAAGAAAAAGGAGAAATTAATGACTGAACCTTCTTCAGATATTTAATCACCCTCTCAACTTCTTCCTGCTCCAATTTACTGGTGGGTTGACTCTGGCCTATCGTTTCGTATGCCGTAGAGAAACGCTCTTCCGCTTTCTTTCCCAGCACCCGCAATTTCCCTAATAGTTCTTCTTCCACAAAAATAGTCTTTTGCAGACCCAACTGCCCGGTTTTCTCACCTAGAGCAGATTTTTTCTGCAGTATCAGCTGCTTCTGCAAACGTCGCAGCAGGCGAAGTTCCCGGCGCAGTTGTTTCGCCAGGCTATGGATTTGTGCGTATGAATCCAGTAGCTGGTGGTGGGGTGTATTGGACTCAAACAGGTGAAATATCTTGGAAAAGAGGCCCATAAAGATGAAAGATTCTTCTGGCATATAAATATTTCCAGTTCAAAAATACAAGATTATTTAAATGGTCAAAGAATACCTAAAAACTATGATTACCAACTGCCCGGAATGCCACGGAGTTTTGCATGAAGGCCAGCACCGCTTTGCGGATGGCTTATTTCACGTGCAATACTGCAAGAAGTGCGGCTTCCGCAAAGAGACGCCTATTGAAAATTGACCATTTTCTCTTATAGCAAATCTCGTTAATTATGGAACTTGTCGAGATTTGCTAGAATAGTAAAGTGCCCATTAATAAGTTCCATTATTTGTACACTTTATTATTACGCTAACCCCATCCCCTTGGGCAGCTTCCCACCCATCTTTTTCATTACTTTACCAATATCCTGCTCGCCCTTGAACATCTTCATCAGTTTCTGAGCCTGGCGGTACTGCTTCAGCAATTCCCGGACTTCCCCCACTTTTGTGCCTGAACCGGCGGCAATGCGGTCAATTCGATCGGCAGACACCACATCCGGATTTTCCAGCTCTTCTTTGGTGAAAGAATCCATGGCATATTTCCATTTTTCTAATTTCCCTTCCTGCACTTCCAGCAATTCTTGGGGCATCTTCAATGAACCCATGCCCGGAATCATTTCCATGATCTTCTGGAATGAGCCCATCTTTTTCATGGCTTTCATCTGCTGGTATAAATCAACTAAGGTGAACTCCCCTTTCAAAAACTTTTCCTGCATATCTTGGGCGTCCTCTTCCGAGACCACTTCTCTGGCTTTCTCCAAGAGAGACTCTAAATCGCCCATCCCAATCAGCCGGCCGACAAAGCGTTGGGGATGGAACATCTCCAGATCATCAATCTTCTCGCCGACGCCAATGAAGGTAATGGACGCACCCGTAACGGCACACGCGGATAACGCGCCGCCGCCTTTTGCGGTTCCTTCCAGTTTGGTTACGATGACCCCAGTAACTTTACAGCTGTCATGAAATGCCTGCGCTTGTTTTTGTGCGGCCTGCCCGATATCTGCGGAGATGACCAGCAATCGCTCCTCGGCCTGCACTGCCGCATTCAATTGGTTCAGTTCCTGAATAAGTTCGTCCGAAAGCGCATCCCGCCCGGCAGTATCAATAATTACGGCATCATACTCTTTCAGCTTTTTGGTAAAAGCATGATAAATAGTAACGGGATCTTTTTCTTTCTTGATGCCAAAGAAATCCACTCCGACATCGGAAGCCAACTGCTGCAGCTGGTCATAGGCGGCGGGACGCCAGGTATCGGTCTGCATGACCGCTACTTTATATCCCCGTTTCTTGTAGAACTTGGCCAATTTGCCAGCAGTGGTCGTTTTTCCCGAGCCAAATAAGCCCACCAGCATAATCTGTGTGGGCTTCCGGGTAATCTTTATTTCATGTAGCTCTTTGCCTAAAAAAGCGGTAAGTTCTTCATAGACTATCTTGATCAACTGCTCACGCTGGGTTAATCCTGCGGGTGATTTTTCTCTGGATCGTTCTTTGATTTTAGTGCTCAGCTCAAAGACCAGCTGTACATTGACGTCTGACTGCAGCAAGGCCCGCTGCAAGTCCTTCACCAGTTCATTGATGAGCTTATCATCCACGAACAGGGATTTGGTTATTTTGGCTAACGTACTTTTCAGGGAATCGCCAAGTTTGTCGAGGACCATGAGTCCATTAAACCAGAAATGTTATATAAAGGTTGTGAGGTATTTAGGGTTATTCCATAAATTATTTAAATGGGGCTTCGGCGTTTTCTTATATGGATCTTCCTGCTCTACAAAAATATGCGGCAACTATCCCCCCCAATGAAGCCATAATCTTAAAGAAAGAATATCTTCCCGGCGAAACTCATGCTGGATTTCTCCACGGTATCCGCCAAGCCCCCCATTATGC
Organism: Candidatus Woesearchaeota archaeon; assembly: GCA_016179955.1. GTDB lineage: Archaea > Nanobdellota > Nanobdellia > Woesearchaeales > GW2011-AR9 > JACPCD01. The sequence goes on from JACPCD010000016.1 coordinate 5,377, forward strand.
AGTAGGAGACTTCCAGAATATAGCTGCGCTGGTTCAATCGATGGTGCGGGCAGCAGGCGGAGTATTTTTACAGGAAGATGATTTTAATGGGGTGGGGGAATACTTTGAACAGCACCGATTTTGTGCGGAAGCAAGAAATCCCCTGCTCAAGATATATGCAGAGGTCTTATTTCGTCAATCAGAAAAAGAACCAAGGTATTTACGTTCGGCCAATCTCTACCTGAAATTCCAGGAAGAAGGGGAACTGTTATTCAAAGCTGCTACCACCCTGCTCCGGCATGTTTCCTATATTAAAACACCCGCAGGAGAAGGTGGATATTCAGTTAGTTTCAGATAATTGTTGGTTTCAATTAACCACTAATTTCCAATAAATATCACATTGACCGGCGCATTCCTCTCGGCGAGGTGTACATAAACCAATCTTCTTTTACAATAGGATGGAAATGATCCGCTTCTTCCATTAACAGCTTAGACGTCGTCTCTTTCACCGCGGCTATCTCCACCCGTACCCCTTCAGACTTGAGGTGCTTAACTAAATCAATGTAATCAGAATCACCCGACATGATGATAATGGTATCAATTTTGGGGGCCAGCTGCGTCGCTTTGATGGACAACGGAATATCCGCCGATTTGTGGCAGGGAACGACTGAACCATAATATTGGTTGTGTAAACGTTCCGCTAACTTGGACGAAATGTTTTGCCCTTCCCGGAAATAAATCAGCCGGTTTAAGCCCCGCCCATTAAGCAGTTTGGGGATTAAAGTATCAAAGTTGACCATGGTGCTGGTGGACTTGCTTTGCTCATGGATGCTGCGCTCGATGTTGTTCCCATCGCAGAGGATAGCGACGGATTGGTTAATGAGAATGTCTTTCTTGGGTTCAGTCATAGTTTCACCTTTTTTACCAGAAGAACCATTGAGGATATTTAAATTATTCTCTTTTGAAGATATAGTGCTCTCGGCCTTCTTTATGCTCATGGAACCAGGGAACACGCTTATTTTCTGGACTGGTAATAATAGAAGCAGTATAACTGGCATCCGCCTCAATTTCCTGCAGTTTACTTTCCAGCACGGAAGGTTCTACCATACGTAAAGTAAGGCCTGCCTTCATATCAACTCCACGGAAAATATCGGTTGTTCCTAGATGTTCAATAACTCGAAACTTGCCGGCGGGTGTTATTTTGGTCATCTCAATCCTCTCCACATCGCAGGGAATTAACGTGAAATCAGTATCATAATAGGTGCGAAACTGTTCAGGAGGCTGTTCGTCACGGTCAGCAGGCACATCGACTGCATGCGCTCGAAGGAATGTCTCCAGGGATTCCAGAAAAGGGTTGCTGACAAATATGCTCTGAACATAGACTGCAAGCTGATCTTCATTCTTCTTGAGCTGGAACAAGTTAATAATGGGAGAATATTCCGGCCGCTGGTGGAGATTTACAATTTTGGCTGGATCAACGTAATTGAGAGTTATTTTCCGGCGACAAAGTGTACCGGGAAGGTCATCAAAGGCTATCCTTGCTTCTGCAGTCGGACTAGCGACAGTGTGGAAAGAATATGTTCCCGCAGGATAGGTATGATAATCCATAATTTTTTCCCTATCACGACTTTAATGAAAAATGGAAACGAGCCTGCCCGGAATTTCGTATACCCCGCAGGGTATGGGGTTGATAAGGGGCGAAGCCACTTATTTTCGAACCGGGGTTTGCGGGTTTCCCCTTTAAAAGCCGAAGCCCGCCGTCCTGTACAGCACATCCACGCCAATAGATATGTATCCAGGCTAGACTACAGGCCCATTTCAAGGCGTGGAAAGAAAGAATGGTTTTAAAGCTTTCCGTGATTTTGAGGTAAGAGACGTAGGGGTACAAAGAGGACTTACTTTCCCTCGAAACACATATAAACCAACCAATAATTCTTAGTTCATGCCGTCCTCAAGCACGTTTTTACGGGTCTACCTGTACTTAACGCTCATCTTCGGCATCATCGGACTGGTCGACAATATCTTTACCTTCCTTAACTTCATGCCCCCCATGTACGTCCTGAGCATCCTGGGCATCACCGTCCTCTTCTTCATCTTTAATATTACCACTATTCCCCTCTTTATGCACCAACGGGTGCCGAGAATAGCCTTTGTACTGCCCGTCTACCACGTGCTCAGTTTCCTGGTTTTCTTTGGGATAGGGGTGGCTTTATTTGTCTTTGAGCTGGCGGGAGAAAAAATATGGGTGTGGGGGCTGATTGGGCTGGGTTTTCTAGCTTCATTATTTGAAATTATTTTCAGCCTGTACCTATTGCGAAAGTTCAGCTTTACGAAAGCTGTTGCTCTACCCAGCGGCCAAACGCATCATTAGCCTTCGCCTGAAATTCGAGAATGCAAGGAATAGTATACGAATGGATTTTAGTTATTTCTTTCTTCACCAAAACAGCATTCTTCGGGGTGGTCTTCAGCAGCAGCACCACTTCCGATTCGTAGACGAGCTTTCCTTTCCACCAATACCTGCTCTTAATGGGAAACATGTTGGCGCAGGCAATCAGTTTCTTTTTTAATAGATGAGTAGCTATTTTCTGTGCTTCTTTTTTGTTGCAGCAGGTAACATACAGAACTATTAAACTCACTTCACATCACCTCGAGCGGTATGATTCCCAGCAATTCCAGGCCGTTCGCCAAGACCTGCCGAACCGCCTCAACTAATGCCAGACGAGCTTTCATCAGCTCTTTATCATCCGAGATGACCGGATAGGCATGATAAAATTCATTGAAGGCCTGCGCTAAATCCAGCAGGTAGCGGCACAAGACGTGGGGTTTAAAATTGGCGGCCACTTCTGACAACAGTTCCGGAAAATTCAACAAGGCGATGATAAGTTTCCGTTCCTGCGGCTGCGCCAACAAGGCCGGGTTAATCTTTCCTTTTACTGCGCCCGCTTTCCGCAAAATGCTGCCGGCCCGGGCATAGGTATATTGTACATAAGGGCCAGTTTCACCCTCAAAGCTGATAGACTCCTCGGGATTAAAGACCATATCCCGTACGGCATCTGTCCGCAGCATAAAGAATTTGATGGCCGCAAGTGAAATTGCTTCCGCCCGTTTCTTTTTCTCTGCGGCAGAAAGCTCGGGATAGCGGGCCGTAACCTCTTTCTCTGCCAAGGCTGCAACTTCATCCATGATGTCATCGGCATCAACCACCGTTCCTTCTCTCGACTTCATTCTTCCAGAAGGAAGGTGCACTAAACCGTAACTTAAATGATACAGCTTGCGGGCAAAAGGACGTTTCAACAATTCCAGAATCTCAAATAACTGTTTGAAATGAGTATTCTGCTCAGAAGCCACGACATAAATCAGTTGATCAAACCTAAAATCATCGTAGCGCTGCTGCGCAAGATACAAATCCTGGGTGATGTACAGGCTGGTTCCGTCGTTTCGCAGCACCATCTTGGACGGAGAATGTTGAAGGGGAGCTACGGTGCCACTGGTAAAAACGGTCTCGCCTTCCTGAAACGGTTTTTCTGCGCTCGGGGTTATGAAAACGCCTTGTTTTATGCCTTCGGCAACGATATCCTTGGCCTGTTCATAGTATTGGGATTCGAAATATTGCTTCTCAAAGGAGATGCCAAAGCGGCGATAGGTTTGGCTAAATCCATCCAGCACCCACTTGGTCATTTTTTTCCACAGAGCAAGAGTAGGTTTATCTCCTTGCTCCCATTTTAGCAACAACTCCTGCGCTTTGTGCTGCAGTTCTTCATTATCTTTCGATTTCTGGGCAAAGAGAACGTAATAATCGCCGACGAAATGATCGCCTTTTTTGTCTGGAACTTTGCCTTTCCCCCATTTCTGATACGCCAGCATAGACTGGCAGATATGGATCCCCCGATCATTGACGATATTGACGGGATGAACTTTATTTCCCTGAAACTTCAGGATTCGGACTAAGGCATCCCCTAAGGCCATGTTGCGCAGATGGCCCAAATGCAAGGGCTTGTTGGTGTTTGGACCACAAAATTCTACCACCATCTTTTTTTTAAGGTTTCCGGCCCCGTACTTTTTCTTTTCTTGACGGACAGCGATAAGCACCTTATCTGCTAAAAAATCCTTATTCAGAAAAAAATTGAGGTAAGGGCCAGCAACGACGATCTTGGAGAGGTACTTTGGCAAGGTTATTTTCCGCTGCAATTGTTCCGCGGCCTGCTTTGGATTTTTCCCTAATGTAAAGCAGGGAAAGGCATAATCTCCCAGCGTAGGGTCCGGAGGCACGGCCAGCATCTTGGTAATTTCTTCTGGACTTCTTTTAGTCTCTTTCACCAACAGCTTCATTATTTCTTCCCGTATTGCCATAGCCTAGTGTAAATAGAATGTATTTAAATACGTAACGGTGTCAAACGGGGATGAAGTCTGTCCGCTGAGCTCTGAGTTTGTCCGTGGCAAGTAAACCGGGGTGGCTTTACAAAAGAGAAAAAATGCCCGAAAAGTTTATAAATATCTTTATTTTAGGATAGATATCTTTAGGTGATTAAGATATTTGGAGAAGATTTATATTGGAAAGGGAAGCTGTTAGTGTTCACCTGGCACTTTAAGGAAGAGTTTGATGAAATAAATAAGCCGATTGAGTTTGTGGTAGAAGTACTGGAAAATGGCGAACATCAATTAAAGTCCAAGAGAGAAAATAAGTACAATGTATTTTATCTGTATCAACACCACTATCTGTGCTTATCCTATGTAGAGCATGAAAAGGTGATTTTAATCCACATAAAGCCAATCACTAAAATACCAGAGGAGAGAATAAAATGAAAAAATTCATGGAAACCTGCTACAAATGTAACACTAACGTTAAAATATTTAAATGTATAAAAGAAGGGATAGAATTAAACTGTTTGAAGTGCCCAAAATGTGGGGAAGAATACTTTACGTCCAGCGAATTGACAAAATTTGATATCTTAACCGGAAGAAGGAAGATGGTTAGGAAATTTGGGGTTTTAGGAGATTCAACGGTTATACGGTTCCCCCCGAATGTAGTTAAACATTATGGGATTAAACCCGGAGATTTTGGAATTTTTGAAGAAGTTCCTGAAGGAATTTTAATAAAACCACTCCCCGCTAAAGAATTAAAAAGATAAGTTTGTAACGGTGTCAAATCACCGCCACCTTTTTCTTCCGATCCAGAATGACTACTGTAGACTTCCCGCCGCAGAATGATCTCACCAATTGCTGCGTCTCCTGCACGATTGACTTTAATTTTGCCGTACTCACGGGAGGAAGAGCGTCTATATGAATCAAAGCAGAAGTTGACATTGCGCCCAGGGCCACTTTGGGATTTTTCCAGTGGTCAAACTTCGTTCCCACAATATTAAACATGTCGTGATAATACAATGATCCTTTTGCCAGCCGCCGGAACCAGCCCTTCTTTTCCCGGCCGGAGATGGCAAAGGTCAGTGCCCCCACCATCTTGGATGGATCATCAACGCTCATCGGCACCAGGTGTTTCAAGGAAAGATAACGAACGATATTAGTGAGAGTCGTATTACCCGTAATCCGTTTCCGGGCCAGCACCCGCTGCAGCAGCCTTTCCACGGAGGTATGATAATGCTGCGCTTCTTTCCCGAATTCCTGCCGGGCCACAGCCCAGGAAGAGATGAGATCATGGCTCTGAAAGTTGTTTTTGTGAAAGGTCAGATGCACCATCCCTTCGGCTTCCCGCAACAGGTGGAGGGATTCTGGGAATTTTGCAGTAGATTTTATGGGGGAGACTAGAATAAATGCTATTCTCAGCTTTGGAAACTTGGCAAACACTTCTTTCTGGATCTGGATTTTCATTTTGGCTTCTTTTTCTTTTCCTCTTCCCCTGTATGCCGGAAAGGGGAAATTACGGAAGAGAACATTCTCTTCCACAAGCCGGGCTGGTCGCGAGAAGCCGGGAGATTGTAATGCATATTCAGGTGATCCAAATCATAGCGGATGTCCTGCAGAGTCTTGAGGGTTTTCCGTTCGTAATGGATGCGCACTAGAATCAAGATGATATAGAGGCCGAAGATTCCTCCCACGATTAAACTTAATTTCTGGAGGAGTGGCTGCAGGGAATCAAGGAGCGGCGGCAAGGCTGCATCAGCCAAGCCGGCTTGAAAATCCGCAGGCAAATCGGCAGCCAGGGTAGTGTAACTGAGAAGCAGAAAAAGTCCTGACCAGATTATTTTACGTGACATCAAATTATCACCTCTTCCGACCACATAAAATAATGATGGTTTTTATATGTTTCGATGGTTGGGAGGGAAAATTTTATAAACTTATTTAGAACCACACACCCACTGGACAACCCCAGGTAGAATATATAAAGAAGTTCTTCTGCCCTAACAGCATGGAGCAAGAAGTCGTTAGGAGATCACAAAAATATCCTACTAATAAAAATCAAAAGAAGACCAGGGAGATAATAATTCCAGAAAAGGACGAAAAACTAGCGGAACTTATCGGGATAATTCTCGGTGATGGAAGTATCCAATACCATAAATATGGGTCGAGTGTACGCATTGTTGGCGATTCAATAAAAGACAAAGAATATCTTTTAAATTATGTAAAGCCGCTTGGCGATACGCTTTTTGGTGTTGACTCAAAAGTATCAAAACATAGAAAATGGAATGAATTGTTCATAAATATATATAGCAAACAGGTAGTTGAATTTCTATTATCTGTTGGTTTGCAGCAGGGTGATAAAATCAAGAACCAAGTAACCATTCCTCGTTGGATCTTTGAGAATGATTCTTACCTTAAGGCATGCCTTCGGGGACTGGTAGATACCGATGGGTCCATATATGAGCTAAAGCCGCATTGGCCCGGCCTCTGGCAGATTTGTTTTACCAATCGGAACGATTCACTGATGAATGATTTCAGGGAAGGCCTCCTGAAGCTGGGAATTAAATGTTCAAAAATATATACCTATACCCCTAACAAAAGATCTCCAGAAGTATATATTACCAAAAAGACAGAACTAAGTAAATTTTATAAAGAAATTGGCTTTAGCAACCCCAAACACCGGTTAAAGTATAGCCCCGTGGTGTAGGAAGGCTTTATGCCTTGCACAATGGACTAGCATTCGACCCTTTGGTGCTTACTATCAGGTAATCTGAAGGGCGATGTAAGGTCGTGACCTCGGTTCGAACGAAACTCCGAGCGGGGCTATTTTTTACTTTATAAAAGGCGGAGAGAAATTAACAAGATGGGTATAACAATAAATAGAGTTGGTTTAATCTCTACCATACTTCAAATGCTTTTATTGACTGCAGTTATTCTTCTCGTTAGTTATTTCGCAATAAAGAGTAAACCAACCATAGGTCCTATTTTAATTATCTTAAGTGTACTGACGCTTCTCCCACTTCTTTTCCTTAAGATTCCAGTGGCGGTTCTCCGAGGAGATATCATATTTGGAATGATTGATAACGGAATTTTGGCTTTATTTGCCTTGTCTGGTGCAGAATTTTTTGGAATTCTGGGCGCCGTAGTGGGGGGGTTGGTGGGGAATGCCATCACGGATGGATTGGCAGGGATATTTGAAGGTTACGAATGGCAAAGGATAAAAAAATTAAAGATTAAAGATGGACGAACCGCTTTAACCGTTGCTATCGGAAAACTGAGTGGCTGCTTGCTTGGCGCCGGGGTCATCCTCACCATAGCGTGGTCGATTTAATATTGTAGCAAATTTTATATAATGATTTACTTTTACTTACACATGAAAATTTTTACGGGATCTATGGGGAGGTCTTTATCCGCTATTTTCTTTACAGGAATTGGGCTCCTGATGTGGACTATTTCTCCATTTCATAGTACTCTTATTATATTATCTGCTTTATTACTATATCCATCAATAGAAAAATTTGTAAGCAAAAAGTTCGACTTAGAATTCTCCAAGAGTGCTAGATGGATTATCGCAATTATTGCGATGATTAACATTATTGTTGGCCTTTCATCTTTAGATACTAACCCTAAAGAATTAGAGTCAATAAAAGAGCCATATGAAAGAAGTGCGAGAGAAACAAATGTTTTAGAAAATGAATACCAAGAAACCGAGTCCATTCGTAGGTTAGATAAAATAATTGGAGATGAAAGTGGATTAAAAAGAGATTATATCTGGTCGTATGATCAACACCAGTACGGTTTAACAATGTATCTTTCATCCGATATTTACAGGTATTATGCTAGAAAAGACCGAAACAGAGGTTATGATATTTTTGTTTCGGAAGCTTCAGATAACCAATTTATAATAGCCTTAGCTCAGCATCTGAATGATCTTGGAAAGAAATACGGATTAAATAAAACAGAGATACCTAGTTTTGTAATATCGTTTGTTCAATCGCTGCAATATACCTCAGACGATGTCACGACAGGATATGATGAGTTCCCTAAATACCCTTATGAAACTATTGTTGATGATGGGGGAGATTGTGAAGATACATCTATCTTAACATCAGCACTACTAGAAGAGATTGGTTATGGAACGGTTCTAATTTCACTTCCGGGGCATATGGCTGTCGGGGTTTTATGTTCAGATACACAAAGAGGTTATGCCTATGAATATAATGGCAAGAGGTATTGTTATTTAGAAACAACTGGGGAAGGCTGGCTTATTGGAGAAATCCCAGAAGAGTATATAAATAAAGAATACGAAATTATCTCCGTTTCTAAAAGACCAGAACTCCACGTAGAATTTAATGAATACACTAGTGGTTTTGATTGGTGGAATGTTTATGTTAATGTTGATATGACAATTACAAATGTTGGCTCTGACACAGCAAAGAATGTACAAATATATACTGCACTACAAACAAGGGATGAGAATAAAGTTTGGGACCAAATTGAAAGCACAGAAATATTTGATCTTGAATCAGAAAATAGATATACTTATAAGATTAATAGGCTTAAAGCACCTCTAGATCAAGATTTCAGGGTTCTCATCAGGGTGGCTGGTGATAATACCTATGCTGAGGAATTGGGTGGTTGGTGGACTCAACAAGACGAAGAACAATGATTAAAAAAAATTTGTTGTTTTTAACCGGGATTATACTTTTAATTTTTTTGATAAGTTGTGTTCCACGGCAAGAAGCGGTTTATAATCCACCGACTAAGCCAGTAAAAGATGAAGATTGTCCGAATTTAAATTTGTTGAATATTACAGAGAATAGTGATGGGGAATGGATAGTAAGGTTTTGGGAATATAAACTAGAAAGAGGAGACGAGTCAGCAGATATAGCTGGATGGAAATTAAGTGGGGGATTATATTGGTATGCTTGTCGCAAAGGCGAAAGAGTCGGAGAAAATTCTAATTATTACTATTGCGGCGATGATACTGATAGTTATGGAATCCCAATTGCGAAGAAGACAGTTGTTGACACCAAAGGAAATATCATAAATGTAATTGAAAGAAATTTTATACTCGTATTTAATGAAAACAAAGAATATGTTAAAACAATTTGTAAGGACAAAAATGATTCCTGACGTAGGGGCTAAAGGTTATTGATATTCATTAATCCATTCCTAAAACAATTTCAAAATACCTCGTTGTTATTTGAGCTAAACTTAGAACAACCCCAGAAGGATATTTGTCTAAAGCTCTGATTCTTGCTTCAATTGAATCTGCTGCCCCTAATCGTAATAGTTTATCTTCCAAGTGGTTCACCCCATTATTTGTTTTACTATGCCCAAAACGTATTTTAATACTACTTTTTCCATACCAAAAGAAGAAAGAATCCAAAAGATTATGATTATAAAGATAACTCCAAGAAAAACGACATATCTTTTTATTGCAGTCTCTGATGATTCAAAGATTATTAACCTACTTATTGATTCGGGATAAACAACGATAAATAAAATAGCGATAAGCATAATGGCAATGAGACGAAAAAAATGAGATGAAATTAGGTTAATTGCTTCAACAAGCAAGGCCCCTATTAAAACAAATAAAATTACTTCTTTAATATCTATTGTTAGAGCCATAATTAAATTCAAAGTAAATGTTAGGGTATTTAAAGACTACTTTTATAAACATAAATAAGAGGAAATAATGCGATAAAAATAGAAAAAGGAAACAAAAATAAAAACCCATAAATTCTTTATTTAATATCTAAGCTTATAACAATGTACTTTCAAGTAATTTTAGGGATACTATTTATAAATGTATTTAAAGACAATTAATTCAAAACTCCTATAAATCAGTCTCAGGCACACTCCTGCTTAACCCCATCCAGCGTCACCGTAAACGCAATCCGTCCAATCGTCGGATGCCGAATGACGGAACTGGTGTGCCCCTGCTGCAAGGTTATTACTTCCGTACTCAACACCCGGCCCGTATTTTTCTTCAGAATATCAATCAGCACCGGTACGGAACTGTCGGCACAATACGCCGGCAGAGCATGCACTTTCCATTCCATCGCTCCCGCATAACTGCTGTAACTGCCCTGCCCCGGCTTTAACGTATACGTCTCTCCGTCGCTAGTGGAAAGGGTCGCTTCTTCAAAATGGCATTTGGTGGAACAATTAGTGGAATACAACTCCTGGACACTTTTACACGTAGCGTCAATGCATAACTTGCCGGGACAATCAGAATTGTCAGAACAGGTAAGATTTGCCATGGGCAGAACTGGAGAGTCTGCTGCGGGAACCGGCGGAAGGGCAGCAGGATCTGCGGGAGGCGGAGCATTTGGAACAATCTTGGTTTGTATTACTTCTCCGTGCGGTTTGGGCACGCAGGCTGCTACCAGAAATAGCAATGCTAAGAGCAGAAAAATGCCTTTCTTCATCATCACGAGAACCAAGAACAATGAAAAGTATATAAATTTTCCCGCAACCTTTTTAAATCACGGTTCAAACTAGGCTATCATCAAGAGATGCGCCGGTGCAAGCTTGCGCATACTGGAGAACGAGCAAAGACTCATTCTCAACGAGGAACATACTCATGGCACGAATGCACAGTCGAGCAAAAGGAAAAAGCGGCAGTAAACGTCCGATAAAAAAAGTACCCTCCTGGGCCCCCTACAAAGGCAAGGAAGTAGAAAAATTAGTGATTAAATACGCCAAAGCTGGAAAATCAGGGTCGCAGACTGGGATGATTCTTAGAGACAGCTATGGCATCAACAGCATCAAGGCACTTACCGGGAAGACCATCACTACGGTCTTAGAAGAGAACAAATTGCAGAAAAAGCTGCCGGAAGACATGATCAGTCTGATTAAGAAGATGATTGCCATCAAGCAGCATCTGGAAAAGAACAAGCAGGATAAGACTGCCCGGCGGGGGTTGCATTTAACGTTATCAAAGATCAACCGGCTCATTAAATATTATCACCGAACTAAAGTGTTGCCGGCAGACTGGGCCCTCGATACTGAACGGCTAAAGATGTATTTGGAATAGAAAGGTTTTTATCTTTCCTTTCGTTTCTTCCCTAAATGCACCATACACTGCGCTCTATTATTGTCATTCTGGTATTGGTAGGAGTGGTCGTAGCTTTGGGCGTTGTCGTAGGGACCGGCGGCATAACCGGCGGGACCGTCGCTGACACCATTGCCTGCTACAATAATGATGACTGCGATGATAAGATTGCCGCCACCGAAGACATCTGCAAGAATCCGGGAACGATCAGTTCGTTATGCGTGAATCGGCCGATACGCTGAAAATAGAAAAGCATTATACGGCGTGGCTTTATTACTCCACCTTACGTGACATCCTCCCCACCCTAAAGGGTGGGGCTTCCTAACGTGGTTACGCGAAGGTCACCCCGTGATGCGCTTCTTGATTTTCAATGTAAGCAATCGTAGAACAGTGGTTGCGAAACCACCGGGGCTCCAGAAATGTCCCCGTGGATAGCGCAACCGAAATCTTTCTTTCACGTGAAAAATTATGTAGGCTGATCTGCCTTTCAGGAGATTGAAAGCTTTACTATCCCCCATTCCATGAGGCAGAGTCACCAGCGTGTGAACATGCTCCGGCAAAACTTTAAGGTAATGAATCTCAATACCATGTTCAAAGGCAGCTTTTCTGATAGCAGCAGCCACAAGATTTTTATTCTCGTACTTCTGCATCATCTTATATCGGTACTTTGGACACCATTCCATGTGCCAGAAATTTGTGCCAACTTTGTGGCTATATCGATTTAAAGTTACATCCATTTTTCGTCCCTCCGGGACAAAAGCTCACGCTACTTTGAAATGGTAGACAAGCGCGCAGTTTCGTCCGCAGTTCATACTGCGGCGAAGCCGCCGCTTAAATTTTTCGGTCAGAAAAGGCGCCATAAAGGGCGGGGGTTTAAACCCTTAAAACACTAACACCAACCTTTACTTTACAATAGCGAGCGGATGCTTTCAATGTTAGAGGCAATGTCTTTTCCTTTCTTGGTCAATTCCAACAGCTTTAAGCGGCCTTCCTTCTTGAAATTAATCAATTCGGCTTTATGCATCTCCTGCAATATCTTGACCACGTGCGAATACGTGCAGTCAATCTGCTTGGCCAATACTGACGCATAGACATGAGAATTCGCGTTCTTCAACTCCACCAACATGAGAGCTGGCTTCTCCCGAAAAAACACATCAAAGATTATCTTATTCTTATTCACGGTAACCCCTCCAACTCCATCCACCTCTCCCGGAGTAGAGCTTCCAAGTTATATTTAAACATTTATCCATTAGAACCTCTATATTAGATTACTCTATTTAAATGTTGCGGAAAAAAAGAAAAGAACACGTGAGCAGAAGAATTTTCCTACGGCAGTCATGGACAAAATTTAAAAGCAGCAGCCCTTTCGTGAAGGCATGCTTTCTCTGACCAGCATTCATTTCCCTCATTCTCGTATTCGGGAAGGCCAAGAGCAGTTAATCAACGATATTGACGCAGCGTTTACCGACGGAAAAATACTGCTGGCTCATGCTCCAACGGGAATGGGAAAAACTGCGGCGGCATTATCGGTAGCGGTGAAACACGCGCTCGAAAAGAAGAAGCGGATTTTCTTCCTCACCAACCGGCATACGCAACACCGTTTAGCCGTGGACACTCTAAAGCTGATAAACCAGAAACTGCCGGAACCAATTACCGGCATTGATCTCATCGGCAAGCGCTGGATGTGCAGCCAGGACGTTGCTGGATTGCTGAGCGGCGAGTTCAATGAATATTGCAAGACGGTGGTCGAAAAAGGGGAATGTGAATTTTACAATCGTGTGCGCAGCAAAAATAGTCTGATGGTAGAAGCCAAGGCCTTCCTCGAGCAGCTACAGCGGCAAAGTGTCATTCATAACGAAGAGCTGATGGAGCGTAGCAAGGAAAAGAGCATGTGCAGTTATGAAATTGCGTTAGCGTTGGCGAAAAAAGCTACTATCTTTATTGGCGACTATAATTACGTGTTCAACTCCTTTGTGCAAAATAATTTATTTCAAAAGCTGGAAATCAAGTGGGAAGACATTATCGTAATCGTTGACGAAGGGCATAACCTTCCCGGCAGAATCACCGATATGCTGAGTAATGAACTTACGACCATCACCTTAAAAAACGGCATCCAGGAAGCCAAAAAATATGGGTACGGTGGCGTCATCAACTGGCTCCAGGAAATACACCATATCATAACCTCCCTGGCAACATTTCCGGTGTCGAGAGAAAAAGGGGAAGCACAAGAGAAACTGGTGGCGAGAGAGGAATTTCAAGCGCCAATTTGCCGCACCGTCGATTATGAAGAGTTGATTAATGAGTTAGAAATTGCTGCTGATGAAATCAGGAAAAAGCAGCACAAAAGTTATCTGGGGGGAATTGCGTCTTTTCTGGGAGCGTGGAAAGGCGATGACAAAGGATATGCCCGCATCCTCTCCGAGCGGCTGGGAAAATATGAGGCAGCGTATGTGCTAAGTTATTCCTGCCTCGATCCAAGTATCGTGAGCAGGGATATCTTCCAGCAAGTGCATGCCGGCGTAATCATGAGCGGTACGTTAAAGCCCACCTTCATGTACAAAGATATCTTAGGCATCGAGCGGGGAGTAGAGCAGGAATATGCATCTCCATTTCCACCGGAGAACAAACTGAGCGTGATTATTCCGGAAACGACGACGAAATATACGCTGCGCAACGATGTCAGCGCATTGCCCAGAAATGCAGCGAGCTGTCACGATTGATTCCGGGAAATGTGGCCTTCTTTTTTCCATCCTACGTTCTGCGGGATGCCGTCGGCCGCTTCTTTAATTCACCTAAAAAAATGTTCTGGGAGAAAAACGGGCTGAGCAAGGAAGAAAAAGACCAATTCCTGGAATCGTTTCGCCAGGAGCGGAAATTAGGGGGAGTATTGTTAGGTGTTACTGGCGCTAATTTCGCGGAAGGCGTGGATTTGCCAGGTGATTTGCTGAATGGAGTAGTGGTCGTGGGATTACCTTTAGCAAAGCCTGATTTGAAAACGAAAGAGAGCATTAAGTATTATGACGAAAGATTCGGCAAGGGCTGGGATTATGGGTATGTATACCCGGCCATGAACAAGTGCCTGCAATCAGCGGGAAGGTGCATCCGCTCGGAGACCGATAAGGGAGCCATCATCTTTTTAGATGAGCGTTTTGCCTGGCCTAATTATTTCTGTTGTTTCCCCGCGGAAGGGCTGCGGGTGAGCAAAGGCTATGAAGTGCTGCTGCAAGAATTTTTTAGATAATGAAAATTTTAGATGATGAAAAAAGAATATGTTTAAATAAAATGGATTAATCCAACCTTAGTTCATGGCCTCGACTTGGCAAAAGATCATCTTATTGTTGCTCGGCCTTTCAGTGCTGCTGAACGTCTGGCTATATCAGGCCAGGACGCAGGAAGCAGACCGCAATGGCTTTAAAGAAAGTTCACAAAACTTTACCTTGCTCTACCCCCCTTTTTCTTACTTGAGCTATGAAGAATTCATAGACATCAAGCATCAATACGCCACCAATTATCAGGATTTGAAACAGACCATCAACAATTCAATACACCTTGCTCCAGACCAAGACTATGCCTTTTATTTCCAAAGCTTAAATTCAGGAGCTTCTATTGGCCTGCGGGAAAAGGAAACATTTTACTCTGGCAGTTTACGGAAAGTGCCTCTGCTGGTAGCAATACTTCAGCAAGTAGAAGAAGGGGAGCTGGATTTTGATACTATTATCACTATCGAGCCGGAAGACATCAATAGCTATAGCGGTCCTTTAGGCTCACAAGGCTCCGGGCAGGTTCTGACACTTTTTGAACTCATGAATTATACCACTTTTTATTCAGACAATACGGCAGCCGAAGTCCTGCTGAGAATCGTCAGCCCCAAAGAAGTCATTGAAACCATGTTTAACATGGGGTTGTCCTACAATACTTTTCTGATAAACAGAAATAGCGTTGGCACCTATCCCTTATCCGTAAAAGAATTTTCTAATTCCTTTCGCTCCCTCTACTATTCCAGTGTCCTGAAACGAAAAAATTCGCAGTTGCTGCTTTCGTTGCTGGCCCATACCTCTTTTAATTCCGGCCTGCCGGCAGGTGTTCCTCCAGAGATTATAGTCGCCCATAAAGTTGCTTCCTTTGGTGAAAACAGCGAGCACCATGATTGTGGGATTATATACTATCCAGAACAACCCTACATTTTGTGTGTAATGACTAAGGGAATGTCGGAAGAGGACGCAAATAAAGTTATACGTCAAATTTCGAAAGAGACCTATGATTACATCTCTTTTTTGAATGGAGAGGGAACGAACTAACTTTAGTTCCCCGGAGAGAGCACGATTTTCCCAAAAATATCACTTATTAATGATTAAGATACCAGTATACAAAAAAGTAACATTTATATATTCCAACTACTTTCTTAGGAAATTAGGGAAAAGAAGTGATAGTATTTTTCCCGGTAAAGGCATGATTCATGCTTTTACCTCATGACATTCATGGGGCTCTCCACAAGAATTCTACCACCCTCACCCCCCTCTTTGGAAAGCCCCCATGTTTTCTTTTCAATGGTGTTTAATGCACCATTCCTATACGAAAAAATCCTCCTTGAAGAAACTGCAGCTAATCCTGAGCAATGCTAGAGAGCTCTTATTACCACAAAAAGTCTCGGGTGGAAGTTTGAGGAATGCACCATGCTCTTTGAGAGATATATGCCACATATATAATCAATAAGAAAGGTATATATATCTTCGTTCTGTTTGACATTGTGTCACGAATACGTTTTGGGGAATTCGAAAGATTTTGTCCGTTTCAAGGGGTCAGATGTACTTGGGGGTGAAATTATATATGCATGCACCGTTTAACCGCTGTGTTGAATGTGATGAAATAATCAGCAACCCACTGTGCTCGGAATGCCTGGCAGAGTGTATGAAATCCATGGTGCAGGAATATAATCCGGCACTGGCAGAAGAAATAAGTGGATTTGCCATTGAAGGCGACACCACCTGCATCTCCTGCGGCCAGGGCATGGGCCTCTGCGCTCACTGTTTCAGCCGGGAAATTTATGAGTATCTCCAGGAAAAAGACGCTGCAATCGCCAAAGAATTTTCCAGCCGGTTTGATTTCAACTTGAGAACCTTGGCGGATTTTGCGTAAGCTCGAATCGAGCAATTTTTATGATATATTTTGCTATCTTTTCTTTCCTTTTTTAGAAGTGCAGCTGAACTCAATTATATCTCATTACACAGTTCAAACACCGAACTTACCTTCAGCTTAAAAGAAATGTGAGGAATGGTGGGGTGCGTCAGTGCATCACTTTTCTCCCCTTCCCGCAGCGTAATGATGCGCTCGCCTAAAATATTGCCCGTATCCTTGGTAGTGATCATCAATGGAATAACCACCCGCTCGCCTTCGCAATGGTCCGGCGCAGAAAGAACTTTCCATTCCAAGGCACCCGCAGCAGTATAACTTCCCTTATTGGGCTTGATGGAATACGTTTCTCCGTCACTCGTTCCGATGCGGACAGAATAATAATTACACATCTTGTCGCACTGAGGGCTTCCTTTGTAAATAGTGGCTAAGGAACGGCAGGTGTTGTCAATGCAATACTCGCCGCCGCATTGATTATTGTCAGTACACCTACTCCCCTGCAATTCCCCCATGGCACGCTCTTCGGTGGTATCACAAATGCCATTAGGTGCATCGCCAAGAGTGCCATTGTCATACCTCGTCTTTTCGTCCAGGCAACAGCTGTCTTTGGTGGGCGTGAGAATGTGCGGCGGAGTACAATCAACGGTATATTCTACCACCCCCGCTCGTCCCCCTTCCACGCCGCCAACGAGCCGTTGAGTATAGATGGCCTTGCCGACAGTTCCACTCAACAGGAAAAATACACCGCCTAACAGCAATAGGGAAACGACCACGATGCTGATTATTTTATTCCGATTGGATGCGGCAGATGTTGCTGAAGTTGAGCCTCTTTGAGCGCCACCCGCTGAACTGGCAGATTGCGCTTTAGCCCGGGTTGCTGCTCCTGCCGCCCCCATCACCATTCCTGCCGCTGGCGTTGTTGTTCGGGAAGTGGATTGCTGCCGGTACTGCTGATAATTTTTCTTGATCGTTTCTTTATACGCGATGGTAATCTCTTCCTCCGCCCAGCCAGCCTGCCGCAGCGATTCCCGAATCACCGGAAACTTTTTTCCGTCCTTGATGTTTTTGGTAATATACTGATAGACATCAGGATTAATTTTAGGATGCATCCGGGTGATGTAATATCCTATGCCCAACGCAATGGCAATGATTAACAGGATGAAAAATACATAAGTCAGGAAGCGTTCGGCCGTTAGTCCTTCTTTCACCTGGCTTAATTCCTGCTGGGTTACATTCAACCCCTGCATTAACACTGCCTGGCCCGCCAGAGCATTCGTTACTTTAGGACCAAGCTCATTGCGCAAGGCTGTCACTGATTGTGATAAAGAAGTAACATCATTCGCCAACTGGGCGGTCTGGACCTGCACTGCCGACAACTGGGTCCGCATTGATTGAATATCCTGCTTGGCGGTGGAAACGTCTTGATCCAACTGAGAATTATCCGCCTGAAGAGTATCAACGTCCGCTTCCACTGCCATCAGCCGTGTATCAGTGGAGCGTGTTGCCGAAGCTGTCGGTACTGGCGTTTGAGCAGGTGCTACCGGAACGGCTTCCCGTTGGAAACACATTCCTTGCTGGCAGTAAAATGCTGCCCCGGGTTCCCCGCCTAAATCCTGCTGGCAGGTTTGATCATTAGCACAGGGCCAGCCAGTATTGGTATCGGCAGATGCCCATAGCAGTTCTACTAGAAGAAATAAAGCCCAAAGTACATAAAACCGGGTTGTTTTCATATTCCTCTTTTAGATGGAAAGGTTTGTCTCTGGATTTATATATTTTTGGTTCTAATTAGGAAGTTTTATATAAATGAATTTACTCTCCCTGCCTATGCTGGATATCAACTTGGTACGGGAACATCCCCAACAGGTAAGGGATTCAGAGAAACGCCGCAATCGAGACCCGAAAATAGTAGATACTTTCTTGCAGCTGGATGCAGACTGGAAAAAAGCCCAAAAAACCATCGAAGAGCTGAAACACCGCCGCAACGTGGTTTCGGAAGAGATCAATTCCGCCAAGAAACAGCAAAAGAACGATCTGGCGGAAAAGAAGATCAAAGAGATGCGGAGCGTCGCTGAACATATCAAAGCATCTGAAGAGAACGTCAAGGCGCTGTTGGAAGAGCGGCAGAATACCCTTAAGAAAATTGGTAATGTACTCTTGGCGTCCGTTCCGCCGGGAAAAGACGAGAATGATAATAAGGAAATCAGGAAGACAGGCAAGATACCAAAGTTCAATTTTCCCATCAAGGATCATATTGA
>JACPCD010000016.1:24205-70267 GCA_016179955.1 Candidatus Woesearchaeota archaeon
CCCTACCTGCTGAACCGTGCTGCTCTGGAAGGCGGTGTAAACCTGACAGAATTCCAAGACACCATTTACAAGATTGAAGGTGAGGATTTATACTTAATCGGAACTTCGGAGCATCCACTGGTAGCGCTCAAGAAAGACCAGGTCTTGGATGAAAAGACACTACCGTTACGCATCTGCGGAATAAGCGCTTGTTTCCGCAAGGAATTGGGTGCGCATGGCCGAGACACTAAAGGAATTTTTCGCGTACACCAGTTCCACAAAGTCGAACAAATTGTCTACTGTAAGCCGGAAGATTCTGAACATTTCTTCAAAGAAATCCAGACCAATTCTGAAGCCCTGTTCAAAGAATTAGGTATTCCGTTCCGAGTGGTACAGATTTGCGCCGGAGATCTGGGAAATAAACAAGCAGTGCAATTTGACATTGAAGCCTGGTTCCCCGGCCAGAACGAGAAAAAAGGGAGGTATCGGGAAGTGACGTCCTGCAGCAACTGCACCGATTATCAGTCAACCACATTAAACACTAAATTCATGCGAGCGGATGGCACGAAAGAATATGTTCATATCCTTAATAATACTGCACTCACCGATACCCGGCCGATCATCGCCATTTTAGAAAATTTCCAGACCAAACAGGGAACAGTAAAGATCCCCAAAGTATTGTGGCCGTATATGAATGGTATTAAGGAGATTGGGAAGAAAAAGAGCGGCAAACCTAAAAAATAATAACTCTATTTTCCATTACCACAAAATATAAAAGATACCTCTTTATTGTCTCCGTATGAATTTATCAAGACGAGACCTTCTTAAAGGAAGCCTTGCCGCTGGAACACTTCTTGCTCTCGGATGCTCTCCAAAGAGAGAAAAGCCTGTTGTTAAAGAAACCCTGCTTCATGTTAGGGTTATAGAAGGAAGCCGCAGAGGAGAAAGTGCGTTTAACCCGTCCGTGAGTGACGACGGTCATTTCTGTACCTATTTCGAGGGAAAGCCCCAGATCACGATGGAATCTGGAGAAGAAGGAAGTTCTACGCATTATGTAATTAACTCTTATGATACCGCAAAGCTGAAGGTCATCGATCGAATCAAAAATAGGGATAGCATGACCTTGTCTCCTCCTCCAGGATGGACCTGGGACGCTCGAATAACACCAACGTTAACCTCGCAGTTTCTTGCCGTACCTGTTTATAAATCAATTGAACCGGGTAATTGGGATCACTATCTTCCTCGAGCAATTTTTGATCAGGATTATCGGCCGGCAGAAGGCGCTATTGCGGTGTATGATCTCGAACGAAGAGTCTTAGCCAATATTGTTCCTATGACGGAAGGTCATCAGCGCCATCGGGTACGCGAGGTGAAAAGTTCTGGAGATTACTTAGTGGCAGTAACCAAAAATGGATTAGTAGATTCGTTCGTTGCCAACGCCATGACCTATAATTTTAGAACACAACAACTTCAACAATTTGCGGGTGGATCTGGTGGAATATGTTTACGCTATGACCGACAGGTAGACTGCTCGGGTAGTCATGTCGCATTTGCTCGAAGCGAGTTGGTCCATAATGCAGTTGAAGAACGGGACGAGCATAAAGATACACTGTGCGTCATGGATGCGCGTACCGGACAGGTCGTCAACGCACTAGAGCTCGATTCGAGCTATTTTCTGGATGATAATGCAATACCTGTAGTTAGAGTAAGCGGGGACATTCTTTTCTATGCAACGACAACACGGGAAAATGGTCGGCAGTATGGGGTTATCACTCTTGAGGATGGCATAAAACATCTGAACAGTCATTTTGTGCACGTTCTTCAACAACAAGGGCGACTGGCGCCCTATTCTGACGTTGATGTCAATCAACGAGGAAATGTATTCACGGTGAATCAATTTGAACAACGATTGCGTTTCAATGGACAGGTAGTCATGCGGCCAGCGCGGGAAGCGTTTACTGATTTGATAGTTGCTGATGAAACGGAAACAGCAGTCTTCGGAACAAAAACCGATCAAAAAGGTGAAACAGACCAAGTGTATGTGGTTAGTTCTTAAATAAAGCTAGTACTAAAATGACAGAATTATATGACATTGTCGTGAAGTTTAATCCCTTTATTGATGACCGACAACTATTTCGGACTATGCTCGGTTATCTGTAAGAGAATTTTCCCCGGCACTGCCAGGTCTACGGCAATTTTCAGGGAGCATTCTTTGAAGTGTGGGGAAAACCAGCAGTGGAAGCGTTCTGCCAACAGTTTCAGCACCAGTATAGTATAAAATCCATCGAGGTCAACGAATCGGCATATCGGCTGGTGCGTAGGCCGCCATTGTAGATATTTCTTTCAGTGTATAGTATAATACCACTGCGGGAAGAGTATGTAAAGTTAAATTTGTGGCGGCGGCAACCCGCGCCATAATATTCATTAGTAATGCACAACATTGTTCATTGTCAATGAAAACATTTATAAACAAGGTTACTCTGCTGCGGGTATGATCCTCAAAGAAACGCTGCGGACCACGGTTACAGCACAAAAAGCAGAATTAGCCTCCCGAGACCAAGGAATCCGCCGAGAGCTGCTCTCAAAAATCAACGTAGACGTGCCTCATGCCATCATTATTTCCGGCATCCGGCGCTGCGGCAAAAGTACACTCCTGCAGCAGTTGATGAGCACACTGGGCAACTATTACTACCTTAATTTTGATGACCCGCGGATCTTTAATTTTGAGTTAGCTGATTTCGAAAAATTAGAGGAAGTCTTCCTGGAAGAGTTTGGAAAAAAAGAAAATTATTTCTTTGACGAAATTCAAACCGTAGCCCACTGGGAATTATGGGTGCGAAAATTACTGGATCTGGGGAAAAAGTGCATCATTACTGGTTCGAACGCATCTCTCCTCAGCCGAGAATTAGGGACAAAACTGACCGGAAGGCATTTGACCTATGAACTATTCCCTTTTTCTTATGCCGAAATGCTACAACTTGGTTCGGCCAAGCCTGCACTAAAAACTTTTGAGAAATATATTGAACAGGGAGGGTTCCCCGAATATCTTCAAAATCATGAGATAACTATGCTGCAGGAACTGCTTAATGATATTATTGCCAGAGATATTATCGTCCGGCACGGCCTTAAAGAAGCAAAAACAGTCAAGGAATTGATTATCTACCTGTTGACTAATGTGGGGAAAGAATTTTCATACCATAAACTGGCAAAATATTGCCAGGTTGGTTCGGTCAACACCATCATTTCTTACATTTCTTATTTGGAAGACAGTTATCTTCTATTTACTATTCCCCGGTTTGATTACTCTTTGGGAAAACAACTGGTCAGCCCTAAAAAATCGTACAGCATTGATGTGGGGTTTGCCAGAGCTAACTCGGCCTCTTTTTCTGCTGACCGTGGACGGATTTTAGAGAATATTGCATTCCTGCACCTGCGCCGAAAATACCCTGAAATTTATTATTACAGAGAAGAGAAAGAATGTGATTTTATAATTAAAGAACAAGGTAAAGCTACCGCTGCAATCCAGGTGTGCACGCAGCTTAATGAAGAAAATAAAGAACGGGAAATAGAAGGATTGACAGAGGCCATGAAAAAGCTAAAAATACCCCGGGGCTTAATCCTCACCTTAAATCAGGAAGACTCCTGGGGAAATATAAGTATTACCCCTCTTTGGAAATGGTTGCGAGAATGAGACGGAAGCGATGGCCGGACCTCAGCGGACGGGCCTAATACCTACTTCCCGCCCATAATTCTTATAAATCATTCAGCTTTCATTATAACTATGCCTCTGTTCAAGGATATGCTCAAAAGCGGTGAGACACTCTTTCGGGATACGGTCGTCTTGGGATATGATTTCCAGCCTAAACTAATCCCGTACCGGGAGCCGGAGCAGATGAAGTTCGCCACCGTAATCCGGCCCCTGCTGCAAGGCCACAACGGACGAAACTTATTTGTCTACGGGCCGCCCGGAGTCGGTAAAACGACGGCCTGCAAGCACGTGCTGCGGGAGCTGGAAGAAGAGACTGGGAGTGTAATGCATTTCTACATCAATTGCTGGAAAGAAAATACTACTTTTAAGATTTTCTACAAGATGTGCGAAGAGTTGGGCCATCACTTTCTCCAGCAGCAGAAAACCAGTGATTTATTCTCTATCATCAAGGAAAAAGTGAACAAGTCAGCAGCAGTGTTTATTTTCGATGAAATCGACAAACTGGAAGACTTTAATTTCCTTTATACTGTGCTGGAAGATATTTACCGCAAATCCGTTATCCTCATCACTAATTACCGCGACAGCTATTCGGAATTAGATGAGCGCATCCGCAGCCGGTTAGCTCCAGAGTTTGTGTTCTTCCGCGAGTACAATGAGCAGGAAATCGCCGGCATCCTGAAACAACGGCGGGAATACGCCTTTGTGCAGGGATGCTGGGATGAAGATGCCTTCACGGAAATAGTGGAAAAATGCACTGAAACGAATGACGTGCGTGTCGGTTTATACTTGATGCGGGAAGCCGGAACCATCGCCGAGGAGCGCAGTTCCCGGATTATCAATGGGGCTCATGTTGCTGATGCCATTACCAAAGTCAATGACTTCCACATTAAGCCGACGGAAGGATTGGATGAAGAGATGCAGCTGCTTCTTAATTTAGTGCGTGACCACAGCGGGAAGAAAATTGGCGAAGTGTATAGCACGTATATTGAAACGGGGGGAGACATGAGTTACAAAAGTTTCCACCGGCGGATCATGAAGCTGGAGGAAAACCGGTTTATTTCTACTGAAAAAGTTTCCGGGAAAGAAGGGAATTCTACCTTAGTGCATTATGCCACAAAGCTGACGGATTTTTGAATGCATCACGTCTGCCTGCCGGGTCAAGAAAAAAATCCTAATTTACAACCCCAAAAACACCACCAACGCTATTACTAATCCCATCAACGAACCTACTGCCACTTGCGCCGGCGTATGCCCCAAGGCATAGTGCAGCTCCGTCTTCAGCTTGATTTTGCGGAGAATACGATTGATGACCATGCCTTCCTCACCCACACTGCGGCGGACATTAAACGCATCCATTAAAACGATAAACGTCAGTACCAAACTCAGGGCAAAGACGGTGGTCGTGCCCTCGTCCAGATAAATGCTCGTGGCGAGAGCTACAACGAACGCGGCATGTGTCGAGGGCATGCCTCCGGTAACTATCAAATCATGCCAATGCAAGGTCTTATGGCGAAACCAGAAAATAATCAGCTTGAGCACTTGCGCTCCAAATCCGGCGAGTAGCGTGGCCAGAATTATCTTATTCATAGGAGAGGATGAAATACGTGAGATTTATATACTTTATTGCGCTTTTCGGAAACTACGATGACGCACCGGCAGCGATTCATAAGCTATTTAGTTCTGGCACTGATCATTCTCGGGTTAGGAACCGCAATATTGTTCCTGCCCAACATCAAAGAATTAGCCTCGCCAGAATTCCTGCGGGAATACATACTGGGCCTCGGATGGTGGGGCTATTTTGCGTATGTCTTCATTGCACTTTTATCAATCCCCCTCCCCATCCCCAGTACACCCGTAGCTTTAGTGGGGGGATATATTTATGGAGCGTTCGTCGGGGTGATGTTAACGATCATCGGCACGACGCTGGGTTCGCTGCTGATGTTTTACCTGGTGCGGCAATGGGGCCGATCGCTGGTGGAGAAATTAGTTGATTCGCACCATATCCAGCATTTCCTGCACATCTTCAAGCGCCGGGGCCAGACGGCAGCATTAATTTCGTATGCCCTTCCGGTCTTTCCCGTATTCTCTTTGTCCTCATTGCCATCTTCCGCGAAAAGGTCAAGCGTTTCATGTTCAAGGAATTGAAGGAGCTGGAGCAGGAAGTGGAGCACGAAGTGGTTAAAGTAGAGGAAGAAGTGGAAGAGGAGATTCGAAAGATTGAACAGAAACCGCGGGAAGAAGTTGAGACGAAAGTCAAGAAAATAAATAGGAAACCGCGTCCACCACGCAAAAAATAATTTACTTCCTAAACCCAAAATCAACCATTAACGGCAGATGGTCAGAAAAATGTAATTTTAGCACTGAATATTTCTTGACTTTTATTTGCGGCGAGGTTAAAATATAGTCCAATCGGCGGGTGGGATGCCACGCTGGTTCCGTAAAGGGAATGGATTTGGCATGCAAGCTGACCACATCTTTGAGATGAGTCTTGCGCAAGAGATCCTGGATTTCCTGCAACCCATGAAAAGTATTAAAGTCGCCCATCAATATCACCGGGTTTTTGATGCGGTTGACAATATGGGTCAGCTCTTGCAGCTGTCGTGTCCTGGCGCGCCGGCCTAAGGCGAGGTGAGCCACCAGCAAGGTAACTTTCCGGGGGCAGAAGACGCTGGCTTCAATCACCATCCGTTTGGTGCCTTCGTGGAATACGTGGTATTTCACGTCCTGAAGCTTAAACTTTGATATGACGGCATTGGCCTGCTTGTTCAGAATGGGAAGATGATGAAACAATCTCAGCCAGCCTTGCAGCGGATACTTTATTTTCTCTATGAAATCATTCAATTTTAATTTTTCTTCCAGAAAGCGGACCTCATCTTCTCGCCGGGCGCGTAGTGAGCCGGTATCGACTTCAATTAACGCCAGGATATCGGGCTTTATTTTCCTCAGCGCCGCAACTATCTTTTGATCCAGATGCTTGGGCGGGAAAAATATCTTCCAGAATTTGAGGTATTGATACCATTTTCCGGCGATGCCTTCGCAATATTCGATGTTGTAGGTGATGAGCTTGACCATCCAGAGAAAGAAGATTAAAGAGTATAAAAGATTATCCCTGCACTCAAAAAGTCAGAAGAACCTACTCTTTAAAAATCACTTCAGTATTCCATACCCGATCAGCCGAAACCTATCGCCCACTCTCCGGGAAATGGTAATCCGGCTGCCCCGCTCGGCACAAATCGGTTTTTTAAGCACACAGGTCGTATTCTTCTTGGACGGGTCAACGACTACCCCTACCGTTGCTGCGGAATTCACGTTTAACATCAGCACTTCTCCTTTAGCCAGAGGCTTGACGTCCGTCTCCTCTTTCGTTCCCACCACCCGCTCCAATAAATAAGTGTCCAAGGCTACCTGATAATGCACCGGGGGTAATTTTCCCGGCAGGCCAACCATGGAACCAGTTAATGAATCCGATTTGACGATGCTGGGGTCTAAAGCAGTTTCTATTGCCATACTGCCGCCAGGAGATATTTTTAAAACGGGAACCCCGCCGGAAAAGATTTGGGTGATGGTAGTGGTTAATGGCTTCCATATTTTCTTGTTCTTCTCTTCCACCATATAGCCAGGCAGAATATCAACAGTTTCTCCCACCGACAAAATACCCTGCTTTATGGTGCCACCAACCACACCACCTTTCAGATTAGCGGAAGTAGTGCCGGGCCGATTGACGTCAAAAGATCGTGCGACCAACATCAAGGGGTCTTTGTGAAGGTCTCGAGGGGGAGTAGGAATACTGTCCTGAATGGCCTTCAGCAGCATGTCCACGTTGACGTTGGCTCGCGCCGAAATGGGGATGACTGGAACATCTTTATAATCGGTTCCCGCTAAGAATTCCCGAATCTGCCGGTAATTCTCCAGCGCTTCGTCATGGCTCACTAAATCAATCTTGTTCTGAATCACAATGACGTTTTTGATGCCGCAGATCTGCAACGCCACCAGATGTTCTTTGGTCTGAGGCTGAGGACATTTTTCATTGGCTGCTACTAACAGCAAGGCACCGTCAACAATGGCGGCACCGCTTAACATGGTGGCCATTAACGATTCGTGCCCGGGAGCATCCACTAACGACATTTTCCGTTGGGGCGCAACTGCTTGATTGCACTTGCTGCATTTATCCTTGACAGTGTACCGAGCACACGGTTCACAGTACGAAATGGTAAAATCAGCATATCCCAAACGAATGGTGATGCCTTTCTTCAATTCTTCCGAATGGGTGTCGGTCCATTTGCCGCTCAGCCGTTCCGTTAAGGTAGTTTTGCCATGGTCAACGTGGCCGACTAACGCCAAGTTCAATTCCGGCTGGACGGAAAGAGTTTCAGTGGTGGAAGTGTCACTGAAAGCGGCAGCAGCAGGTGTAGTAGAATTTTCCTCAGTGCTTTTTTTGCGCGGCATTACCTTTCCTGAAAAGAGGCGTATTTATAAAAGTTTAGGGGGAAGTCGAGGGAAAGTCGTCCTATAGAAAACGGCTCTGTAGAAAGTCTCGCTCGCACCCTGCCTCATTGTTTTCATTACTGCAAAAAGTAGTTGAAATGAAGTGGCAGGGCATCACTCGTCTTACGAATAGTCGAGTGCTCGCTGGCGATATTCGCGACTTTCTACAGAGCCATAGAAAACAACAACTTTAAAAAACTCCCCTGCATTCTTCCCCTTAAAAGAGGAAAGACATGACTTTATACGAATTGATCAAGAACCACCAGCACCGCCAGCGATTGGAAGAAATCCTCAGCGTCTTTGCCGAGCAGGAATTCGGCTACCTCATCTCCAAGATAAAACTCCATCACCATCTGCCATTTACCAAAAGGCTAAGGGCACGCATTGCCTTGGAAAAAAAGACTGATATGCCGGTGCGGCTGCGCCAGGCGTTTGAACAGTTGGGGCCTACGTTCATCAAATTCGGGCAACTCTTGTCGTTACGGCCAGATTTAGTTCCGCCAGCGTACGTTGCTGAGTTCGAGAAGATGCAGGATCATGTTCCGGAATTCCCATTTGCCCAGGCCCAAGAGATCATTGAAAAGGAATGCCACCAGCCTTTACATAAAATCTTTACTTCATTTTCCAAGACGCCGATTGCCTCTGCGTCAATGGCCCAGGTCTACAAAGCAAAGCTTGGAAACAAGATAGTAGCAGTGAAAGTACAGCGGCCGAACATTAAGGCCATTATCAACACCGATATAGAGTTAATGTATAAAATAGCCGACTTGCTGGAGTATCACATTCCAGACCTGAAAGAGTACCATCTCAAATCCATCGTCCATGAATTTGAGAGATGGACCATCAAAGAACTGAACTTCCGCATTGAAGCGCACTATGCCCAGAAAATTGCCCGGAACTTTAAAGGCAGCGCCATCCTTAAAATTCCGGAAGTCTACCCTGCTTTAAGCACTGATAAAGTAATGGTGATGGAATACATTGAAGGCATCCCGTTACATGATATCGCTCAACTTCAGAAAAATAATATCAACTTGAAGAGAATCTTCCGCCAGGGCTATGAAATTTTTATCAAGCAATTCTTCATTGACGGCGTGTTCCATGCCGATCCTCACCCCGGCAACATTCTGATCCTGAAGAACGGGAAAATTGCGCTGATAGATTTTGGCATCGTGGGCTATTTTGACCGGAAATTGCAAGAACAAACGTTAGATTTAGTGCGGGCCATCGTCAGCACAGATTACGAAGCTGCTACGGCCGTAATCCTCAAGATGAGTTCGGCAGAAGACGTCGATCGGAAGGCTTTCGAAGCCGATATCAAGCAAGTATTTGAACAGCTGCAATACACGTCCGTGCAGGATATCCAGCTCAGCCAGACCCTGCGGGATCTTACTACTATTATCAACAAGCACCACCTGAGCATTCCCCTGGAATTCGTGCTGTTTGAGAAAACCATTATCACGCTGGAAGGAACCGCCTTGAGGTACCAGCCAGAATTTAATTTCCTACGTGAAACTAAAACCATCTTAGACAAATTACTGGATCGGGCCTATTTTGCCGCTCAAGCTATCCATAAGACCAAACATAAATTATCGGAATACAAGGAGTTGCTGGAAAATTTCCCGGAGACGGCAACGGAGATCTTAGAGAAAGCACGGAAATTTAAGGTTAATATTGAAATCGATGATGCTGAAGTCCGCGGCCTTACCCAGGAGATTGAGCGCTCGTCGGGGAATTTGGCATTAGGGATCATTATTGCGGCCCTGATTATGGGGTCCGCTACCATCATGCAAATCTCCTATACTTCCTACGTGCCCATTATGGGGTTTACGCTCGCCAGCATGTTATCATTATGGCTGATCCATCGCACCATTTTCAAGCAAATATACCTGAGGTGAACAAAGATGAATTACAAAAAAATAGTACGGCAGGGAGCATTGTTAGGGTTAGGAGTGGCAGCTTATGCCAAAGAAGAAGCAGAGAAATTAGGCCGAGAACTGCTGAAAGGCGGACACGTGAACAGCAACGAAGGCAAGAAATTAGTCCGGGCCATCTATAAAGAAGCAGATACTTCTCGCAGGAACATTACCAACGCGGTAGAGAAAGAACTGAAGCGGTTGGTGAACACCAGTAAAGGAAAGAAGCGGTAAAAAAGCTCAGTGTCGAACGGGCTTATTGCTCTTTTTTCTTCAGCCGGGTCATGTAGCCCGCGACGATATTCCGTAGTTTCTTGCTGGAGATGCTGGCATAACTATTCGTCAGCTGCTTGTTCTGAGAGAAATCGGTGGCGAACTTATCGCCGTGCTTTTTCAGCAGCTCTTTGGTCTTGCGCTTGATTAAGGTGGTTTTAATTCGGCCCATTATAGCCTATGGGAAGGGGGTCTTTTTATAAACATTTTGGTTCAGGACCAGTTCCCGCTACCCCCAGTCTCCCCAGTATACCTTTTCGTAATATTTATATAGTAATCTCCACTTTAATGATATATGGTTATCCTCGTAGACCAGTTCAATCTGCCGGACGATATTTACAAAGTCATCTTCGCCACCGAACAGCAGGAGGTGGTAGGGAAGATGCTGACGGAATACATGTGGAAGAACGGCGGAGAGATTGGCAAGACCGAGATGAGCTTATTTGCCACGGCCCTGCATGAAGGAAAAGCTGTCATTAAAGAAAAAGGCAAATCGCCGCTGGACAAAGAGACCAGGATTTCGTACAACAAGCGACAGTTTTACGATAGAATCCTTACGCCGATGCGCGGGATGGGGTTGATTGATTACGATTTATATAAGAAAACCTATAAGATTTCTGATCGGTTCAATAAGCTGATGATCAGGATAGGGTTGATGTGGCTGAGGGAAGTGGAGAAAGGAAAGAGGAAGTAAAAAGTCTAAGAACTATATCCATTATTTCTTCAGATAGTCAAGTTCTTCCAATAACCTTTGATACATTTTGAGATACCCAGTGCATTTATTGAGAAGCAGTTGTATCTCCTCTCCATTGCTCAATAAGGAACCAAGATCTTCCGGATTCCTGATCAAAAGCGTCTGGCAGGACTCTAGATGATGTGTCATCTGACAATATGCTTCGTGAAGATCATTCACGAGGGAGGAAATTTCCTGTTCTTTCTCGTTTATCCTTTCCGGATTTGTTTTCCTGGTGAATAGGCCCATAAGTTACAATCAGTTAAGAAGCAAGCACGTAAAACTACCTCCTCACTTCCACCACCAGCCCATTGGCTTGCTGCTTCAACAATTCCACTTTGTCGGTTCTCTCCCACGTAAAATCTGGATCATTGCGGCCAAAATGGCCATACGCTGCAGTCTTACGGTAAATTGGCCGACGCAACTGCAATTGCTCAATGATGGCTTTAGGACGGAAATCAAAATTTGTACGGACGAGGTCCACGATTTTCTCATCGGCAACTTTACCAGTGCCAAAGGTATTGACTAAAATGCTGACAGGCTGGGCAACGCCAATGGCATAGGCTACTTGAATCTCGCATTTTGCCGCGAGTCCGGCAGCGACGATGTTCTTGGCGACATATCTGCCATAATAACAGGCGGAGCGGTCTACTTTACTGGGATCTTTCCCGGAAAAGGCACCGCCGCCATGTCTCCCTTGGCCTCCATAGGTATCAACGATAATCTTACGGCCAGTTACTCCCGCATCGCCTACGGGACCGCCAATCACGAACTTCCCGGTAGGGTTAATGAAATATTTGGTCTCGCCATCAATCCACTCTTGGCAAATGGGCTTGATTATTTTTTCCACGATGTCCCGGCGAATGGTTTCTAAATTAACGTCTGGATGATGCTGGGTAGAAATAATGACCGTATCCACGCGCTTCGGCCGGCCATTTTCATACTGAACGGTTACCTGGGACTTCCCATCTGGACGTAGATACCATATTTCCCCCCGCTTTCTCGCGGAGGCCAACCGTTGCGTTAACTTATGCGCTAAGATGATGGGCAAAGGCATGTATTCCGGCGTTTCATTGGTGGCGTAGCCAAACATCAATCCTTGATCACCGGCTCCCTGCTCCTGATAGAGGCCTTCGCCTTCATTGACGCCTTGGGCAATGTCGGGAGATTGCCCGGAAAGAGCAACCAATACGCCGCAGGTGGAGCCTTCAAACCCATAGTCCGGCTTGTCATATCCAATCTCTAAGATTGTTTCCCGGGCAATTTTCTGAACATCAACATACGTAGACGTAGTTACTTCCCCCGCCACGACCACAAAGCCCGTCTTGGTCAAACATTCGATGGCCACCCGGGCGGTGGGATCCTCTTTAATAATGGCATCCAGTATCGCATCGGCAATCTGGTCGCATATCTTGTCGGGGTGCCCTTCCGTTACACTTTCGCTGGTAAACAAATAATTTCCGTCGCTCATTTTTTTGTACCTCTCTTGTATTTTTTCTCTCGTAGTTTTATGTTCAAATTAATCGTAGATTGGAATCACTGTTCTTTGACCTGGAGGCGGGGAAGTCCTAAAGTACAATGGAAATTCGTGCCGTACTTTTTGGTATCCTTCCGCAAGCAGCGCATCGTCTGGATGCTCGGCATAGACTTCTTCAAGTACTCCAATGACATAATCCAGCCGAGCTGAACCACTCAATCCCTCAAAGATTCCCTGATCAAGGCGTGGTGCAACCAAAGGGTGCTGCAATACATCAGAAACCAAACCACTGTTCGTCATGGACCTACCAAATGGCGGGAGGTATATAAAGAATCTTGACAATAATATTCCAATAAGAATATTTGTACCACAAAATATTAATAGGAGTTATTTATTACAGGGGGTATTCGGCGGATTAATAGTACCGCTGGGGGAACCATGGGCATCCATTCATTAACCGACATCAAGAGCCTGCGCAAAAAGTACCATCTGAACCAGAAAGAGCTGGCGCAGCGAGCCAATGTTTCCCAGAGCTTAATTGCCAAGATTGAAGCGGGAATGGTTGATCCTTCGTTTACCAAAGCCCAGCAGATCTTTGAGGTGCTTCACCACCTGCGGGAAAAGGAAGAGTTAAAAGCCAGGGAAGTGATGCGGACTAAAGTCCTGTTTGCCCAGGGCAGCGATGCTCTTCGAGAGGTCATCAAAACTATGAAAAGTAAAGGGATATCACAGATGCCGGTGCTGATGAATGAAAAGGTTGCGGGATTGATTACGGAAGGAACAATTCTGAGGCATCTGGCAGAAAATCCAGAGAAGATCAAGAGATTAAAAGTGGGGGAGGTGATGGAAGAAACCCCCCCCATCGTCACGGTGAAGACCGGGATGAGGGTATTATTAGAACTGCTCCGAGAGCATCCCATTATCCTGGTAGCAGAGCGGGGAGAAATCAAAGGCTTGATATCAAAAACGGATTTGCTAGGAAGGGTGGAATAAAAATTTAAAACACTAAAAAATAATATATTCTTTAAAATGAATCAACTCACTCTTTACTCGCCTGGAACGCCAGAATATCTTTAGTGCTGAGCTTCTTGCCTTTCTTCAATTTTTCCTGCACTTCCGCTTTCTTCTGCTCGACGATATGCTGGAAACTCTGGCCTTCGTCCTCTTTAAACTTCTTCGCCAACTCATTCACTCTCTTCAAAAGCTCTTCCCCTTTCTTTCGCAGCGCTTCACACTGCTGCTTCAGACCAAGATACTTCTCTCGCAGCGGCTTTTCCTCCGCACGGGCTTTCTTCAGCTGCTCGTACAACCCCTTTAATTCCTCATGCTTCTGCTGGGATTGCTGCGCGATGGCTTGAAGGTTCCGGTGCGTTTCCTCCGCGGCCTGCCGCGTATGGGAAAACTCTGCTGAAAGCGCCGAAGATTCTTTCCACAGCCGATCCAGCTGCTCGATTTTTTTATATTGAACCTTAAGCTCTTTAATGCGCTTGGTAAGCTTCTGCTCCTCTGAGAAAGGCATCACTTCCGTTTCGATGGCCCGCTCCATGGCCGCAATCTGGGCCTTGAGGCGCGCGGGATTTTCAGGCCGTGCCATCTTGTGGGTTATTTCTTCTTTTTGCTGTGCGACTTGTTTCTTTTCACCGGCTTTTTCTTTCACTGCCTGATTCAGCTTTTCCCGCTCACCCTTCAGCGATTTGACCTGGGTAGTAAATGTATCCCGTTCTTCTTTACATTTCTTGATGGTCTCAATAAGCTGGTGCAAGCTGCTTTGAAATTCCTTCAGCTGCTGATAGGCTTTTTCTTTGTCAATAGAAAGAGCTGTAAACTGAGAACGGAGCACGGACAAGTCTTTCTTTCCCTGCTGGAATTCCGCTCGTGATTCTTTTGATTCCGTGTCGTCCATGCTGTCCCTACAGAAAAATAAAAGAAGAAAAAATAAAAAACAATCAACACCGGGCCTTATCCGAACAGGGCCCCCAGGCCAGCGGCGGCAGCTTCTTCTGCTTTCTTCTCATCTTCTTTTGATTTTTCTTCCTTCTTCTTGCCTTCCTCAGCAGCTTTCGGCGGCGCAGCGGCTGGAGCAGCTGCTACGGGTGCAGCGACGGCAGCTTTCTTGATAGCGTCGTCAATATTGACGCCATGAAGAGCTGCCACTAAAGCTTTTACTCTCGCTTCATCGACAGCAACCCCGGCAGCCGTAAGCACTTTTTTCACGGCATCTTCGGTGATCTGTTTCCCTGCTTTGTGAAGCAACATTGCACTGTAGACGTATTCCATGGTTTATACCTCCGTTAATCTTATTTTGTACCTCGTAGCGTGCCTTCTTTCTGCATTTTTGCTAGGAGGTGCTGAGCTTCATCTCCGGTAACGGTTCCTTGTTTGGGGTGAGATTTTGAATGAGGATCATGTTCCACATAGGCATGCACGTCTTTGAGCGGTGACGGAAGATCTTTATGGGAGGAGGAAGCAGAAGTGCTTAGTGGTGGAGCTGTTGAAGAGACTAGCTCGGGTGGATGAACTGGCTTATCGGGAATTTCCAGGTGAGCTTCTTCTTGTAATGATAACGCTTGAGATTCCGCTTTCGCTAAAACTTCCCCGGCAGTAAGATCAGTTAAAATATCCTGCTCTAACGCCAATGCTTTAGCGTCGCGGAAGGCCTTTTGCAGCAGCATTTCGGTGGTATCGGCAGTACAATAGGCTGCCTCTACCGCCAGGTTGATAGCCCATTGAGCCGCCAGGATAAAGTTATTCTCATACTCTGCTTCGTCAATGTGCAGCTGTTTCGCGCCAAAGATAAACCCATTTTCCCACACCACCACCAGGTCCAAGCCAATTTCCATTGGCCGGATGTCCAGCCGCTTCAACGTTTCGGCTACTTTCTCGGAGATCACCTGGCCTTCTTTGACAATAATGGCATCCTGCAAAATAGCAAGTTTACCCTGGTCAACTTTGGTTTTGATCCCCACTGCCGCAAGTTCTGAAATAATCGGCCCCGGCGCAAAACTCGTTGGCCCAGCTTTTACCATTATATCTTTGGGCGCAGTTTGTCCTGCCTTTGCCGGCGCCTCTGACTTATTTTTTTGGATGATGGAATATAACGTAAAGGGATTGTCCTGGCTGAAAAGCAAGGCGGGCATGCCCTTAAGCTGCTCCGCTAACTGCTGGATATTTTTTTTGGTGGACTGCTGCAGGGCCCGCTGCAATAATCTTTTCCGGGCCATGACGATGGTAACTTTTTTTGCCCGC
Source organism: Candidatus Woesearchaeota archaeon (assembly GCA_016179955.1). Classification (GTDB taxonomy): domain Archaea; phylum Nanobdellota; class Nanobdellia; order Woesearchaeales; family GW2011-AR9; genus JACPCD01. The sequence goes on from JACPCD010000016.1 coordinate 40,021, forward strand.
AAAGTAGTACGCATAGTCTGCAGCTGCGGCGCCGGCAGGTTCTGCATGTTCACCAAGCCCACAATGGGGGAGCGTTCTATTTCCTGTACCAACTGTTGTACAAACTGTTTCTTGGTTTCGCTGACCATGGTTAGGATATCCTGACGGGCTTGCCCATCGTCAATTTGAGGCTGATGTTCTTGATATTCTGTGATTCTTCCGGAAGCTGCTTTAGTGCAGTTTCATACACGGCGAGAATATTCTCGATTATCTGGTCTTCAGGCTGATCTTGTTTTCCGACCATGCACTGCAGATTGGCCCCTTTCTTGGCCTGCAGCCGGACGGTTAACCGCAACTTTTTGGCGAGCGCTTCAAGATTGGCATTAGGGGGGACGACACAGCCTAATTTAGGATTAGGCATTTTTCCCTTGACGCCTAACGATTTCCCGAAGGTTCCAGCTAATTTTCCCATAAGGTTAGCCTGGGCAATGAAATAATCATAACTTTCCGCCAACTGCTTGGCTTTCTTTTTGTCATAGGCTGCAAATTCAGATTCTTTAATCACCAGGTCGCAGAATTTAGTAGCTGCTTCCGATAATTCCTGAGCGACAAAAGCAGCGATTTTAATGGTTTTGCCTTTCGGATGGCGTAAGGTGACGAAGAAATCAACCGGACTGCTCTTGATGACGATATTCTTAAGATTGATGATTAAATCGTAAGATTGGACAAACTTCTTCTGGGGCTGTTGTTTGAGTTCAGTTAATGCTTTCTGAATTTGTTCTTTATCCATACGCTCCTCCTACTGCAAGAGTAGTGCAAACGGTAGAAGCGTGGGAAGGGGGCGTATTTATAAAGATTTCGGGCAGGAAGACTTCATTCTTCAGGTTCTTTTTCTTTTCCCTCTTTAACATCTTTCGCCGCTTTCTTGAAAGCCTCGACTTGTTTCTCGCTTAAGGTGCGGTTGCGCAGGTAGAATTCCTTGATATTGCGCAGGAACTGGCTTTTTCGATAGATTTCATCCGAAAGATTGAGAAATTTATATTTGGCATCAGTTATTTCTTCGCTGATCCGCTTCATCTGGCAGTCTTCACATACCGGGAATTGGCGGAAGGACAGGATAACTGCCATATTCTTCTTGCATAAGGCGCACTTCTTTTTGAATTTCCGGCGGAACATAAGATTAAGGGTTTGAATGGTGTTTATTAAGGTTTGGGAGGAAAAAATATCTCCCACCCTCTAAATTTTCTTCAGAATTTCTTTTCCTTTACTAGTGACTTGGTATAATTTCCCTATCCTGTCTTTAGGATTAAGACACTTTACCAAACTTTTCTGTTCAAGCTCTAATAAAGTTCTTCTTACATGGGTTCTATATAATCCGCTTCCTACATGAAGCTCTGCTTGAGACTTCTCTTTATCTATAAGAAGCCTAAGAATCTTCAATCTGTTCTTTGATCTTTTTACAAAGGCCACCCAATAGATATCCACCATGTGACCATAGTAAGACCACTTTGCTTTTAACCGGATAAGACCAAAATGTGACCAAAATGTTTATATAGCTCGGGAAAATGATTGGATTAATATTTAGGGTACTAATCAAATGACTACAAAAGAAAAACAGGTTCATGAGCATATCCATCATGAAACCCATATGCAAGTTAGGAAAATCGGGGTTTTATTTATCGTTAGTTGGATATTGGGGATTCTATTTATTTTTGGAGGAATAAACGGTTTAGTTAAAGGAATGTTTTCAAATATACTTATCATTCTTGGAGGGATAATAATTTTACCTCCTTTTGGAAAATTTATTCAGGAAAAGTTTAATATCCAATTAACCGGATGGTTAAAATTTGCCTTATTTTTGATTATGGTAACTGTTGGTATCTCATTAGAAACTACTTCTGGGGAAAATATTGGATTTGATATTCCTGAAACAACAGGAATCCAACCAACAGAATCTGTTAAGGTAGAGGAAGAAACTACATCTCTACCAATAAAGACAGAAACGGGAATGATTGCTACAGTCAACAGTGCTAAAAAACAAAATATAATAGGAGATTGTGGGGAACATGGATGGACTTGTGATAAAGCAGATTTTGGAAAGCTATTTTTAATCATAGATGTAACAGTAGAGAATAAAGGGACAACGGGGTTCATGGCGACTTATATCTCTACTTCTGATTTTAAAATAAAAGATGGTGATGATTATGTTTATAGTTCCACTTATACTTCTTTAGGCCAAGAATTCCCTTCTGGTGAGATCCATGACGGCGATAAAGTAAGAGGCAAGATTGCATTTGAAATTCCAGAAGATGCGAAAAGATTAAAATTAACGTTTAAAGATTCTTCTATTTATTTAGAATCGTGAGATTGAAATAATGAAGAAAAAAATAATCTTTGGCTTTGTTATTTTAGCTTTATTCTTAGTTAGTTGTGAAAGTCAGAAATATCAAGAGATTAGAGATAATAATCCAAAACCAATTATTAAAATCGAAAAACAATCGCCTTCACTTTCTGCTGAGGAAACAACAAATAAAAGTATTAAAATAGAAAGCGTTAAGAAAGAAGTTAAGGAAGAGGCTATACCTATTGTTGAAGTTGCAACAGAGCCAGTTAACCAAGCAACGGAGACAAGGCAAGAGACAACAGATACAATCTCCAATCTTCAAAAAGCGTTAGAAGATGCTAAAAAACAACTTGAAAATCACCAAAGTAAGACTAGCAAATTAGACGAATGTACAAAATTATGTGCCGGTGAAGAATACGATATTCCTTATGTAAAAGATGAGTGGTATAGTACTTGTTATCAGATTTATTATTATGCCGGAGAATCTGCTTTAGATGAGCAAATTGCTGATTGTAAAAAATAAATGAGAAACAAAAGAAGATGCTAATCTTAATAGAGCGATACTTTGCTTGAGATTAGGCAGAGTAGTGGGGATTCTCTAATCTCACCCAAAAATCTTCTTCAGAAAACTCTGGCTGGGCTTGTCCTCATGCAGCTGCAACAATAAATCCTTCTGCTTCCGGCTCAGCTTGCTGGGAACTTCTATCCGTACTTTAACCATCTCATCACCAGAGGCATGGCCGTGCACTGACGGAAGCCCTTTCCCCCTCATCCTAAAAACAGTCTCAGAAGCGGTACCAGCGGGAATGGTTAACTTTGCTTTTCCGTTGATAGTGGGGACTTCAATCTCATCCCCTAAAGCGGCCTGAGTAAAAGAAAGAGGAATAGTAATATGCAAATCATTCTCTCGGCGCTCAAAATACGGATGAAGTTTTACCTGCACTTGCACATACAAATCACCCGCCGGTCCATTCTGCTCGCCAATCTCACCTTCACCTGGAACACGCAGCCGCATCCCTGCTTCAATCCCCGCAGGAATAGTAACCTCTAACTTCTTCTTTTTTCGCTGCGCGCCTTCTCCTGCACACGCAGCACATGAATCCTGCGGCAATTCGCCACGGCCACGGCAATAGGGACACGGACCAGTCTGCTGAAATAAGCCAAAGGGCGTGCGCTGCGTCCGTTTCATGTACCCGGAACCATGGCAATGGTGGCAGGATTCAAATTGAGTTGCTCCTCTTCCAGAACATTCGGGACACCGCTCTAATTTATTCAGGGAAAGAGTTTGAGTGGTTCCCTGAGCCGCCTCTTCCAGTGTTATTTCCGTTTCATACAGCAAATCTGATCCCCGGGAGGAAGAACGGCGTCCACTTCCTCCAAATAACTGATCAAAAACATCATCAAAGTTCCCAAAGGCGCCGGAACGGAACTGCGACATGATATCGGAGAAATCAAATCCTTCAAATCCCGGCCCGCCCTGGAACGAAGAGCTTCCATATTGGTCGTATTGCTGTCGCTTCTTGTCATCACCCAAGACTGAAACAGCTTCATTAATTTTCTTGAATTCCTCTTCGTACTCTTTTTTCTTATCGTCAGGAGCGCGATCAGGATGGTATTTCAGTGCCAACTTTTTGAACGCTTTCTTGATTTCTTCCTTGGTGGCATTCTTCTGCACGCCCAATGTTTTATAATAGTCCTTATCCGCCATGGGGCTGCCCTCTATCCTCTAGATTTAAATCCTCCGGATGCAAATGTATCTTTTGCATAATCTGCTGTTCCTGCCGCTTGATTTTTTCGGTGTAGGCCTTCCAGGCGCTCTCTTCCCGAGGATATTGCCGGCGGAGGTATAGTAATCGTTCATTCAAGGGCACGACCTTATTCTGAAACACCCGCCAGTCCGCATAATGCACCAACAGCTCTTCCCAGGTAGGATTTTCATTGCGGGGATTGCTCACCCGGCGCAAGGTTTCGGCAAACTCTGGAAAGGTGTCTTTAAAAACGAGATACGCAACATCCCCTTCATACCTGCCGGCATACTTTTGCCGCATACCGTGCCAGAAATCAATCTCTTCTTTGGTTATGATGGCATCTTTATGCGGGCCAACGCCAAACTCTTTGATGGCGACCATCTTAAACAGGTCATGGAGCAAGGCTAAGCGACTTACTAAGGCCACGTCAATTGCCTCGCCGGCATCCTGAACTTTCCGGGCCAGAAAAACTGCCACTTCCTGCACTTTATGACAATGCTGGCAGATGTTTACCGGTACTTTATAGTCTACAAAATAGCTCCGGCATTGCGTTTCCGTCGGCAGGTTCATGAATGGCATTAAAAAATAAAAAAGGTTAAAGAACCTTTCTATTTTTTCTCTTTGAATTCGGCATCAACGACATTATCATCATTGCCATTGTCGTTATCGCCGTCTTCTTTCGCTGCTTTTCCGGCAGATTTTCCAGCATGGCCTTGCTTCGCAGCATCCTGATACATCTTGGTGCCAATTTCCTGCACCACTTTGTTCAAAGCATCAATTTTGCCATTGATTTCATCGGCCTCACCAGATTTCCGGGCGTCCTCGACGTCTTTGATGCCCTCTTCAATCTTCTTCTTCAGGGCCGCATCAATCTTGTCCTTGAATTCATCCAAGACTTTCCGCGACTGATAGACCACCGCATCGGCATTATTCTCTGCTTCGATCTTCGCTTTCCGCTGAGTGTCTTCCGCTTCGTGCTGTTTCGCTTCTTCCGTCATCCGGGCAATTTCATCTTTATTTAAATTACCGCTGCCGGTAATCTGAATCTTCTGCTCTTTCTGCGTGCCTAAATCCTTGGCGGAGACGTGCATGATACCATTGGCATCAATGTCAAACGTTACCTCAATCTGCGGCACGCCCCGGGGAGCAGGCGGTATGCCAACCAAGTCAAACTGTCCCAAATGCTTGTTGTCCGCAAACATGGGACGTTCACCCTGCGCCACGCGGATGGTAACCGCTGGCTGATTATCGGCAGCAGTGGAAAATATCTGCGATTTCTTGGTAGGGATCGTAGTGTTTCTCTCAATCAGCCGGGTGAATACTCCACCGAGTGTTTCGATGCCTAAGCTTAAAGGAGTCACATCGAGCAACAGCACATCTTTTACTTCTCCCGCTAAGACACCCGCTTGAATTGCCGCCCCTACGGCCACGGCTTCATCGGGGTTAACCGATTTATCCCCTTCTTTGCCGGTGAGCCGCTTCACTAATTGCTGCACTGCTGGAATTCGAGTAGAACCCCCGACAAAAATTACTTTATCGATCTTGTCGGTGCTCATGCCTGCATCTCTTAACGCTGCTTTCGTCGGACCTTCCAGGCGCTTCAGTATCCCGGCAATCAATTCTTCAAACTTGGCGCGAGTTAAATCTTCACGGATATGTTTCGGCCCATTCTTATCAGCAGTGACGAACGGTATGCTTATCTCAACTTTGGCTTTGGTTGACAATTCTATCTTCGCTTTCTCGGCCGCTTCTTTCAGCCGCTGCACCGCCGTCGGGTCATTATTGAGATCTATGCCGGTAGATTTCTTGAAAGTGCTGATCAGATGATCCATAATGATCTGGTCAATATCATCACCACCCAGCATATTGTCTCCGGAGGTGGCTTTCACTTCAAAGACGCCATCGCCCAGCTCCAGGATTGAGACATCAAACGTTCCCCCGCCAAAGTCAAAGACCAAGATAGTATGATCTTTCCCTTGTTTGTCCAAGCCGTAGGCTAAGGCCGCAGCAGTAGGTTCGTTGATGATACGTAAAACGTTCAGCCCGGCAATCTCGCCGGCATTTTTGGTTGCCTGCCGCTGGGCATCATTGAAGTACGCAGGAACGGTAACGACTGCATTTCTCACTGGTTGACCCAGATAGGCTTCGGCATCCCGTTTTAACTTTTGCAGGATCATCGCTGAGATTTGTTCGGGCGTATATTCTTTGTCATCAATCTCCACTTTCTCGTTGCCACCCATCTTCCGCTTGATAGAGCGAATCGTATGCAAGGGATCGACAATGGCCTGGTTTCTAGCCACTTGCCCGACGATAACTTCCTCATCTTTGAGGTGCACTACGCTGGGCGTCGTTCGCGTCCCTTCCGCATTGCTAATGATGGTAGATTTTCCGGCTTCCATCACTGCCATCGCTGAAAAAGTTGTTCCTAAATCTATGCCAATCGTTGCTCCTGATACATTTTTCTTATTGCTTGCCATTTTTATTCATACCTCCAATAGTATCATTTATCGTTTTTATTGCTTTGAACATTATGCTTGACTTGATTTTCATTTTTTTTCGGGCCGGCACTGAGCTTAACTTTGGCATGACGGATCACCTGCCCATGCAACGTAAATCCTTTCTGGAACTCTTCCAAGATGGTATTTTCCGGCTGTTCTGACTCTACTTTCAGCAACGCTTCATGATACCGCGGATCAAAAATTTTATAATTTGTATCAATAACTTTAAGGTCATGCTTTTCCAAAACGGCCATAAATTGAGCATGGATCAGTTTGATGCCAGTCATGAACTCATCCTGTGGGGCGTGCTCCGCATTCTTCAGCACCAACTCGAAATGGTCTAAAAGAGGGATTATCTCCAATAAAATATCTCGGCCGGCCATAAGTTGTATGTCCGCCATCCGCTTCTCCATCTGTTTGCGGTAATTCTCAAAGTTGGCCTGCGTCCGCTTCAGCAGATCCGTCATCTCCTCTAAAGGATTGGATACTGACGCAGTTTCGGTAGCTGCAGTTTCTTGAGCTGTAGATTTTTGAGTAGTGTTTTCTCCGCTATCTTTAGTGATAGTGTGGTCTTCTTTGTTTTTTCTCATGATAGTTTGGTTGGCTTTAAGTCAACTAAAACTACTTAAAATGTAACTAGTATATAAATATTTCTAGAAAAATTTAAAAATGAGCTCTACTTTAGGTACTGTATGGCTCAGAAAGTAACTTTGGTTAAAATCCGGAGAATACCCCAAGAAAATGTCAATCAGGAGCTGCAATGGGTGGGAAATTCGTTAGGTTTGTTTAATCTTCGGGATAGAGACAGCAGTTGTTTCCGGGTATTTATTACGTTGGTAAGAACGGCACGGCGGAACGATTCGCTGTCGTCGGATGAGATTGCGGAGAAACTGCATCTGAGCCGAGGAACAGTGATACATCATTTGACCCGGCTGATGGAGTCGGGCATTGTCGTGAGAGAGCAGAAAGGATATGTGTTGCGGGAAAGCAATTTGCAGAAACTGATCACGGATATCCGCCGGGACATGGACGAGGTTTTTTCTGAATTGCAGAATGTGGCCAAGGATATTGATGAACGGCTGGGGTAAAAATAACAGTTGCAGGAGAAAGTTGAAACTCAACTCTCACTCAAGAGTTAGTGGAATTATAATTTTATGAGATTAAAATTCTTAAGTTTTTTCAAATCGTCCTAATTTTTTATTGTATTCAAAAAATATCCACTTTTTTTTATTCTCATCTATTGAACATAATTTTAAATCATATTTAATAACAATTTTTGCAACTTCTTTCAGCACTTCTAATGGTGTTTTAGTAGTATAAAAAACAGCTCCAACTTTCCAGTTTTTAGGTAACAATTCGTTATAATAGAAAGTATCTGACATTAGAGCAAGCCTAACTGGTATTCTTCTTCTATTTGTTGAGCGTGGTGTTCTATATAATTTATGCGTAGCTACGGTATCGGCATCTAAATGATAGGCCGCATAAATATGCCCCTTTGATAAGACAATACCAATGGCATATCCGTCTAGAGATATTGCCATCCCTGTCCTATAACTGGGATTAATACTGGAGCAACTAATAGTATATTTCCCTTCGGAGGAGATATCTCTCTCGATACTCTTAATAGGATCATAATCTATTCCCACCATCTTTGAAGTTCCCCCACTAAACACGTTTGTAGCATGAATTATTAAGAACCCTTCTCTACTAATCTTTCCAACGTCAGTCCAATCATCACCCTCTTCAAATAATCTAAGCTCTTCAGCTGAATAAGGGCCAAGTTCCTGGTTGGTTTCAATGGTTGTTACATTTGTTAAGAAATACCCTGAGTAAGTTATTTTAGCGATGGAATAACAATTCTCATTTTTTCAGACTTGATTATTACTAAGTCCCCTTGATTAAATAGACCTAAAATATTTCTTTTTCTTAGTAAAATCATGTGTTGTGCAAAATCAATAATATTTATTTTATCAATGCTCTTGCCTTTCCGTAATTCCATTTGAATAAATTCAAAATATAACTCTAAGATTATGAACTTATTTTTCATATTTGAATTAGAACTCAATAAATAAGTTAATAACTTATCAAACAAAAATTGTTGTTCTTCTATTTTAAATTCTTTTAAGAATACAGTATTGACCCAGCGTTGAAAGAATTCTAGCATATCTTCTTTTTTTTGTACTATTATTCTTACTATTTTCCCCCAAATATTCTTGGTGATTAGATATTGAATTACTGCAAATCCAGGTATAAACAGCCGGGATGGATAATACCCAAAAGAAGTATTTAAGTTAATACCATAAGCATAGAGAGGGGGATTTATATCTCGCTCAGCAGAAACAATTATCTTTGGGAGATCATTAGCGATAGTATCCCAACCAAGTATATTTTTTAAAATTAACTCCTTGATGGATGGTAAAGCTGATTCAAAAAGAACGAATCCATCTTCTTTAGTTTCAAGAGCCATTTTTACAATAATGGGCCAAGTTTTCTCATCAATCAAATCATTTATAAATGGTAATTTTTGTAACATTTCACCGGCATATGGGTCTGCCGCTTCAATCATTTCAATAATTCCCGGCCAGGTATTTCTATTTATTAAATGCTTAATTCCAATAATTTGTTTAAAAATATTAGATGGCGTTGACATCACCATTAATTTAGATATGCCCGAGATTGCCTCATCCCAGGTTATAAAGTCATTCTTCCATAAATCATAAGCGAGGGGAATTCCATCCTCAAAAAGAACAAGAACATTTTTTGAGATTTTAGCGATATCTACTATCTCTTTTAGAGCTAGAGGTCTTTTTAAGATTAATTCTTTGTATTTTGGAAGATGGTATGAAAAGATTATGCCTGAATCTTTCCCACATGCTTCTGTAAGTTCTACTAAATAATCCCATGTTTTTTCGTTTATAATATCTTTAATTGCGGGGAATCCATCGTTAAAGAGGGTTTTTGATTCGGTTCTGGCAGCGATAGCCATTCGAGGAAGCCCTCCAATTACTTGTTTCCAGGTTATTTTCTTTTTCTTTAAATGATCTTTGATAATAGTATTAAATCCATACTCAAAAAGACTCTTAGCAGTATCTCCATATTTTATTGCAATAAAAGATAACCCCTTGATAAGTTCATTCCAGGTCAATACCCCGCCTTTCAATAGCTCAAGGAAATTTCCAATTCTAAAAAATAAATATTCTACATTATCACCATAGTCCATTGTTAATTTTGGAAGATCAGTTACTATTTGATTCCAAGAAATAATATTTTGCTCTAAAAGTTCAGCCATTTCCGGTAGGCAGTATCTAAAAAAGAACTCCTTTTTATCGCCAATCTCTTGTTTTATTTTTAATATATCAGGCCAATGTTGAATCAGAAATGTAGTAAAAGTAGGATTTCTACTGGTAGGAAATCCAAAGGATTCTAGTTCTAGTCTAAATTTATTTTCATTAATACGACTTTTATAAGTAATGCTTTCTAACAATGCAATAAGAGCAGTCACATCAATTATAACTTTTTTAACTTCTAATTCTAACAAGTCCCAATCTAATTTTGTTTCTTTTTTACCATATCCAAAATATCTTTTTTTTGTTAATATACCCTGTAAACTCCCGGTATATAATGAAGTGGCTTTTACAATAGCGTCACTATATAATTGAATGTGTTCTTTAATTGTCTTGGCCTCTGTCTCTTTGCCATTGACATTGAAAGTGATGTTAAAATCAGTATTGAGGCGTGTTTTTTCTATTTTCTGGAGTAATCTCCCTGCATATTTCTCCGTTCTTCTCTCAGTTCTCCCTATTTTCCTCAATAATCTCTTAATCTTCCTTTTTGTAGATTTATCTAATGCTATAACAGCTTCTTTTCTTTGCAAAGTTGGGAGTATCTTCTTTCGTTCAAGAAGGATCAACCGCATTTCTTTGAGAAAGCCATATTCTTTAAGAAGCCAATTTCGTTCTTCTAAAATGTCATTTATTCTTTCCATCAGCGTTTGAAATAACTGGGTTTATATTAAGTTTCCCTTATTAGGATTTACATTTAACGTGATTTAATGGGGCAATCATTAATGCTTTTAAATGAAAATAAAATATCAATTCTCTTTTTTTAACTCTTCGATTAATCTTTTGACATTGACAAAGGTAAGCTCGCACTGCGAGATTTTCTTCTTGCTTTCTTTTCCAGCATAAAAAACAATGAAGGCTCTGCGGGGTTTATATAATTCAATGAACGAAAGTAAGCCTTTTCCAATAGTGTCGTCAGTTGATAATTTAACCTCCAGGGGTATAATTTTTTGATTTAGTTCGAGGACAAAATCAACTTCGGCCTGGCCTTTCGTCCGCCAATATTTTGGGAGGAACCCTGATTTTATAAGTTCGCAAAGAACGTAATTCTCAAACAATTTCCCGTCCAGCTCCGGAGGAAATTGATTGGCAATAATATTTCGAAGGCCAGTATCTATAAAATACACCTTGGGTTGTTTACTGATTTCTTTATTTTTGTTTTGGTAGAAAGGAATTATTCTGGTAATCAAATAACTTTTCTCCATGGCATCCAAATATTTCTTAAGCGTCGCAAAAGAAATTGTAAGAACCTTGGCGGCTGATTCATAAGAAAAAATTGCTCCATTGTTGAGGGCCAAATATCGTGCACACCCTTCCAAGGTTCTGCTATCCTCGATAGAGAAAGTTTTAGCAATGTCCTTGAGTATCATCGTTTCAAATAAATCGCGAAGGATGGTTTTTTTAAGTTCAATGTCAGCAGTAAGGACTACTTTAGGATAGCCGCCGTAAAGAGCATGTTCCCAGATATCCCTTTGAAGGATAGTGGGGGTGACTTCCTTCCGATCCTGAGCCATCAGATATTCGGACAATGAAAAAGGATACAACTTCACGACCGAAACCCTTCCGACCAAGTAGGATAGGATATCTTTTCCAAGTAAGATTTCAGACGATGAGGTAAGCCACAGTGTCTTTCCCTGCTCAAAAAGGTACTTGAGCTTTATTCCGGCATCTTTGCCATATTGTACCTCATCGAGAATTGCTACCCCCACGCCTTCCAGATATTGGCGTTCAAACTTCTTAACATCAGCATCAAATAAATTCCGAACGTCAGGGTCATCAAAGAGCAGGTACGCAGACTTTCTCGTTTTGGCTTGCTCTTTAAGAAAGGTGGTTTTACCGGCTTGTCTGGCCCCCACCACGGCAATAAGCGTATAGCTTTGCTGAAGTTTCTGAAAAGAGGGGGCAATAGTTCGTGGAATGTACATCGGCTAGAGAAATAGGCAGTTATATTTAAATCTTACTAAAGTTAATGTTGAGTTTAATAAAAGTCGAACTAAAGTTCATGTTTAAGTTAGGAATAGTATAATCTTAGAGTATTCCCCCCATTAAGAAACAACATTGTATCAAAATAGAAATATTTAAATAGTAGTTAGTATGTCTAGCTAGTAAGTGATTATAATGAAAGAGAAATCATTATTCGTTGAATTTATGGGGGACTCTCCCATGATAAGAATTATGGATTACCTCATTACTGAGCGAGAACTGGATTTTTCCATAACTGACATGGCAGAAAACGCAGGCATTGGAAGAGCAACACTGTATCGGTTATGGGACGACTTAATCAAGAACGAAATTATACTTCACACCCGGGACATAGGAAAAGCCAGGCTGTTCAAACTAAATGCAGCAAATGCCAAAATAAAGAAGCTTATTGAAATATACGATATGCTGGTCCTGGAAGAACTAAAAACGCATTCGGGAAGTAAAAAGATGGAAGTGCCGGCATAAACTATTTTTACTTAATATATTAAGTGCAGAAATTCTAAAAATGACCCTAAATCATCCCATGATATGCTTAGACATTTATCTTATTATGGCAATAATGACAATAGATATTCTTTAGCCCGGAGAAAAGAAACGCCTTACAGCGGGACTTGCAGGAAGGACATTCGATAATTTTATTAAAAGAAAACTTAATCTGACGCCAATTTCCAAATAGTCTTCATGCCCACTAAAATAGCGGCGGGAACCACAAAGACCACGATGTTGCTCAAGATGCTGCGCAAGATTAAGCCTACACCCGGAATCAGGCCCAAATTAACAATGCCGGCTAACATCAGGGCAATAGCTGCCACTAAGAATGGCACCGTTTCTTTTGCCGTCAAGTTAAATAGTCCGACTAAAAATCCCAAGATGACTAACGTTGTTACTAATATTTCCGGACCAACCACGTTGCGGAAGAATCCCGCGACAATTGCCACCAGTAATCCAATAAAGAAAGCATAATGCGCCACCCGATGGATTTCCATCTTGGCGGTCTGCGATACACCTCGTTTTGCTGCCATGTAACTATCACCTCTAAATATTATAGAGGAAGAAACAATTTTAGTATATAAATCATTCGGTTGGGAAACTACCGGCAGGGAATACATTATTATAAGAGCGATCGATTTCTTCTCATTCTATGCCTATCCCCTTCACCCTCGGAAAATGCACTACCCGCGCCGGCTACTCGGCCAAGCTGAAAAGCCCCCAAAAATTAAAGCTGGCCGCAATAAAAAAGGCTTTCGCCACAGTTTTGGAAACGCCCATCCTGCTGGTAATCAAAACCGACGCCGGAGAAGTCATTGTCCATAATTACGGAGAATTGCTGTTCAAAGAAGGGAAAGATATGGAGGTGATGGAGAAAGTTGCCAAGGAAGTGTATGAAGCAGGGCTATAATGATAATACACATTTTTGATTCTTCGAGAAAGATTTATATACAACAAAGCCCAAGAGTATTTCTATGAGCGAATCCATATCCATCAGCCAAATTTATGAGGAACTGAAAAGAATTGAAAAGACAATGGCGACAAAAGAAGACGTACATACCCTTCTCGATTCTCTGGAAATAGCAACTAACCCGGCGACGATGAAACAAATAATGGAAAGCAAAGAAGACATTAAGAGAGGTCGGGTAAAAAAGATTACCTCTGCCAAAGAGTTGCTTGAAGAGATGTAAGATGGTTCCGTGGAGCATACAACGAACCGATACTTTTCTGAAATATCTTCAAAAGCACAAAAATAATCATCAATTGCTTCAAGAGTTAGAGAGCAAAATAAAGCGGCTTCAGGAAGAACCATTAAGCATAGGGGGAATACTTTCCGGAAAGTTGCATGGGATTCGTTCTACCCGCGTAGCAGGAAAATTCCGGCTTCTGTTCCAAATCGACGAGAAAGAACAGATAGTATATTTAATAGCCCTGGATCATAGGGGAGAGGTATATGAATAAAAAACGCCCCAGGCCAGATTTCCGTTCTCCACATAAAGGCCAAACTCCCATTTTGGGGTTGATAAAGCCACTTGAGGGTTGATAAGGGGCAAAGCCGCTTATTCTCGAACTGGCAACCGCGCGGTCTCCATCAGAGGTTAACAGCCGCGTGCTCCGCCATTAAGCTACTGGGGCGTATTCTTGACTTTGAATCAAATTATTTATAAACATTTCTTCTATAGAATTACACTATGGAAATATCGAAGGGCATCGAGCTGAAAGATACCGCTTTGTGGCTTACAAAAGAAAAGATCCTTATCCTGAATGACCTGCATCTGGGATATGAAGAAAGCCTGCACCGCCGCGGCGTTTTAGTGCCTAAATTCCAGCTCCAGGAAATTTTTGCCCGGCTGGAGAAGATTCTGGAACAAGTCATTCCTGCCATTGTTATCATCAACGGCGACTTGAAACACGAATTTGGCACGGTGCTGCAGCAGGAGTGGAAAGACGTGCTTAGTTTTCTAGATTTCCTGCTGAAACGGAAGTTTGACGTTGTTATCATTCGGGGGAATCACGACCCCACGCTCAAGTACATTGCCGAGAAGAAAGCAGTGAGCGTCGTCCCGGAATATACGGTTGGGGACAGCATCATCGTCCATGGCGATGCCTTAATCCAAACCAAGGCCAAAAGGATTATCATCGGCCATGAGCATCCGGCCATCACCTTGCGGGAAGGCAGCAAGTGGGAAAAATACAAGTGTTTCCTGAAAGGAAAATGGAAAGGGAAAGAATTGATCGCCGTGCCAAGCTTCAATCCCCTGCTGGAAGGAACAGACATCCTGAAAGAAGAATTGTTAAGCCCGTTCTTGACGGATATAAAGAACTTCAAGGTTTATATTGTCGGCAAAGGGGAAGTGTTTGATTTTGGGAAAGTCAAACGATTATTATGATATTCCAACTTTCAGCTGCCGCAAAGATTTCTTTTCATGCGCCCGGAGAGTGCGAAGTTCTTCAGCAGCAATGATAGTGGCCGATTCCACAAAATGCAGCGTGTATCCGGCAAATGCCTTCTGGAAGAGGTATCGTGCCCGGGGCAGATGAAAATCAGAGGTTACCACCACTATCTCTGTACTGCGATGGTGAGAAATCATCGTGCGGGAGAGCCGGGCATCTTCCATGGTATTCGTACTGGGCACAAAGGGAAGTATATCCCTCTTTGGAACTCCCTGTTCCCGCAGATAGTCCTGCAAATAATAGGCATGAGGTCGTGCCGTCGTATTAAAATTCGGGCCATAAGCTCCCGTGACCATCATCTTGGAGCCAGGACGCTTTCGATATTCTTTGATTCCCTGCTGTAAGCGTTCCCGGGCAATGGAAGAGAGTTTACCTTTCTCGTTATTACGATGTCCTAAAATGAGTATTATGTTCATCGCTGGCATGTTGGACAGTAATATGTTCCCCGCCCCCCCAGGTATATTTTCTTGAGGGGATGATGCTTCGGACATGCCGTCCGCCCGTAGACGGCCAAGTATCGCTGGAATCCCCCCGCGCCTTCAATATGCACGTAATTCTCCACCGTAGTGCCGTTATGGGTGATGGCCCGGGTTAGTACCTGTTGAATTGCGTGATGAAGCAGTTGTATTTCAGGAGCTTTCAACATCGCTATCGTCCGGCGAGGATTAATGGATGCGTGGTACAGCGCTTCCTGGGCATAGATGTTTCCCAGGCCGGCAATGAAATTCTGGTCCATCAATGCCACTTTGACATTGCCCTTCTTCCGCTGCAATAACTTTTGGAAGAAATCCGGCGTAAATTCCTTCCCCAAGGGCTCAGGACCGAATTCGGCCAGCTTTTGCTGCAGTTGTTGGATCGTAAGTAGCCGTACCGAGCCAAACTTACGGATATCCGTATAACTCAGGACGGAGCTGTCGGAAAGAAAAAATTTCACGATAGCGTACTTCTCATCAGATCCGAGACCCTCACCTTTTGAGGCATAATGAAAATGTCCCGTCATCCCCAGGCGGACCAAGAGGAATTTCTTCCCTCCTAATTCTATGATGATAGCTTTGGCCCGGCGCCAGATCTTTAGTACTTTGATAGATTTTATAGTTTCAATGTGTTTATCGGCTCTTTGTAACTCCATGACTACCGTAGAGGCAATCTTCTTCCCCCGCAGGTGTTTCTGCAACTGTTTTACAATCGTCTCGGCTTCCGGCAGTTCTGGCATGGCGTGTGGATTACAATAAAATATATAAACATTTAGAATTTAAAGAGTAGGAATGGACGAGCCTGAAGATAAAAAAGTATTGTTGAGCCTGCGCCGCTCCCGCAAGGCGTTTATCCCGGAATATACCTGCGGTTTCATCCTGCTGGCCGTATTGGCCGGGTTAAAGATACAACAGATCTCCGTCGGTTCCCCGTTCCAGTTCTTTGTGTTGGGCGTAGCGTTGCTGGCACTCATTGCGCCGGAAATATCCCGGCAACTGATTCGATACAGCATCAAGCCAGACAAAATTACTATTACCAAAGGCATCATCAAGAAATCACAGAAGAATGTGCATTACCTGCCCTTGGGCTTTGTTCCCGACATCAGCCTGAAACAAAGCCGAACCCAGCGCCTGATGAATTATGGCACGGTCTTTGTAGGTGGCCAAGGCTCGGAAGAGAAATCGTTCGAGATCAAAGATATCAACAATCCCAAGCACGTCCTGAAGATGATCGAAGGGTTGATTGACAAGAACCGCCGGGTTGACCAAAAGGTTTATTAACTACCTTTCCTACTCCCAGAAACACCAGAGGTAGATTCACGATGCACCAACAACCCGGAGGAACCCCTCATCACAATTTACGTTTCTATATAGTGATGGTAACTTTAGTGGTAGCGGGCATTTTCTTTCTGCTGTATATGAATGATTCCAATGATTTCAGCCTCACCAGTGCGATTATCGGGGTAGGGGGCAATGATACTGCCGAGAGCAGCACGACTGCTGCTGATACAACTGCCACCCCCGGCAAGAATGCCAAGGAAGTGGATGTGGTTTTATCCTTTGATCAAATCCCCAGCGTCCGAAAAGAAGCCCGGGTGCAAGACTTGGAGCTGCGCTTTGATGACTTGACCACTAAGATCAATGTCAACAATGACAAATTGGAACTGAATAATTTACAGCAGGTGGTTATGCGCGTGGAGGGCTTTGCAGGAACCATGAACTTTGACCGGGGCGGATTATCGTTAGCAGGAACTGCCCGCAAAATTGAAGTCAATGATATTGCTCTTTCCTCCAGCGGTGAAATTAAGATTTCCTTTGATAATCTCAACTACAAATACTTAGGATTAGAGGATATCGATCTGAAAGGCTTAGAGCTTCCACCCGGAGACGGAGAGCTTAAGGTGGCCGAGAAAGTGCAATACTCCTTGCAGCAAGATAGCCTGAAGATGTATTCGTTTAATGGAAAATTCATCATTGACCGGGAAGCAGCGACGTTACTTAATCTGGAAGGGGTCGCCCGGGGCATTTCAATTAGCGGCGCTTTGATGAACGCGGATTTAAGTTAAGATAAGTATTCTTTGCTCAGATGCTGCCATTTCTGCAGCAGTTCCAGCTTGATGGTGTTATCTCGTACTTTCTTCACTGCCGCCGGACCAGCCCGTTTATCCTGAGCCAAGGCAGTTTCCACTAAACCCATTTCAGTAGTTAGAAATTTACGCAGTTGTTCGGTGGTAATTAAACGATTTCTTTTGATGTAATCGAGCAGGGGCAGGAAATGGGGCTGCTGCTGCTCGTAATCGGGAACCTTCTTCAATAAATCGCTTTTGACGGACATAGCGACCACCTCGAGAACCTTAAAAGGAAGGAAATTAATAAATGTTGTGGAGATTATGCCTGGTGGTATATGCCTAAAAAATTAATACAACCCTTTCTGTTGCAGCTCTTCGACCTTTACTTTTCTCCGTAATCCCGCATACTTGTCATCCAGTGAGAACTTCGGCGGACGGGGAATGATAGTATTCCCATTGCAGGAAGGACACGCTTTTTTCATAGTATAAATATTACAGGAAAGGCATTTATGAATGTGTTCTGCCATCACTCACTCTTCTCCCGCACGAACGACGCCGTGGACAGCTTGTCGTTAAAACGTTCCAGGATAGTTTCCATCTTCTCCCGGGTCTTTTCGGCCGGCTTGTAATCCACGTCTTCAATGACCACCTTATACTTCCCTGCGCCAATGTACAAGAGCTTAAGAGTGGGTGAAATTCTTTCCACGTCCAGCAGAGTAGCTTTTATTTTCCCGATGCCATCGGAAGCATAGGTCTGCAAGGCAATCTCTCCCTTAAGATGGATCTTATCCGGCTTGAATTTCTCGATGACTGCAGCAGAAATTTCTGCCGCCAAGCTACTCTCCATCCCCATCTTTTCCAAATCAACTGTACCGGCAACAATATCCCGGAAACAAAGGTACAAATGAGAATATTCCTTAAAGATAATAGTCGTAACTTGCACGTATAACTTATCTACGGGCTTCTTGAGCTTCTTGGCCAGGTTTTGAATCACCGTTTCTGCTTTGAGCTCCTGCTTGATTTCATCCAGCTTTTCCTGCCGCTGGTGGGAATTCACCCGACGCAGCGATAAGTCAATATGGCCTTTTTCCCGGTCAATCCGCAGTACCTTACAGACAATGTCCCGGCCAATAGTAACAAAGTCCCGCAAGTTACGAATACGCCCCGGAGAAATCTCAGAGATATGAATCATGCCCTGCTGATGGAATTCCAACAGATCAACGAACACCGAATTGGGAAAAATTTTGGTGACTTTGCAAAAGACAATCTCGTCCTCTTCCGGCAGTCCCTGGCGGCTGTAGAGCATGGTACTATGGCAGAAGAAGGGGTATTTAAAAAATCTTCTATTGCAAAGCATCAACTATCGAAGTGACAGCTGAACGAAATAACTTAAATTTCTAGGAATTCACTGGCCGTCACAATTTTCACCTTTGCAAATTCTTTCAACTTCAATAAATGGGGATCTCCGCTAATGAGATAACCAACGTTTCCTACTATCGCGGTTTCCAGCATGGCATTATCATCGGGGTCTTCCACCACTGCTTTTACTTTACCGGGAATATCAACCATGGTTACTATTTCAAGAAAAATGGAGATAAATGCCGCTTTTTGCCCTTCGGTAAAGTTAAATTTAGGGTACTCCATTACCCGCCTTAATTCATCAATCTGATTTGGAGAGGTTACCAACTCCAATTCTCCGTGGAAACATTTCTCAAAAATTATCCGCGGCTTTCCAGACCACCCCAAAGCAGAGATGAGAATATTTGTATCTAAGAAGACTTTCGTCTTGCCCATGCCACCGCCTCATTGACATCGTCCAGAGTTACTCTCTGCTTCTTGAACTGCTTCTCAATTTCTTTGGATAATTTTTGGAATTCGGCTTTGACATCGGGTATTTCTACTTTCTTAAACAGTATTCCCCCTTTTACAGGAAAAGGGACAAATCTATCCCCAGGAGTAAACCCCTCATCTATTCTAATATCTTGAGGAACTACCAGTTGTCCTTTGGGACTCATCTTCACCAGATCTGTTTCCATTTTGATTTACCTCCCGTTGATTGTTAAACAGTTAAACAGTTAAACTATATAAACATTTCTATACATACAAGAAGTTTGCTACAGAAGATAAGATTAACCGGGTGTAAAAAAATAAAATAAGAGAGAAATCTATTCCAACACTTCCAACACCCGTCCGGCAATCTTTGACTTGCCGCCAGCGGGAAATGCCAACTCTTTCGAACAGACTAGGCAGGTGACGATAGTACTCGCGTTGCCAAAGATAATCTGCTCATTCTTGCAATGAGTGCAACGAACCTTGATGAACTTGCTGTTAGGATTCATATTAACTCCACCCGCTTGGCCCGGATGCCATAGGGCTGCATGCTGGTTTTATTACAGACGCTGCAGGTATACCGCAAATCAGTCTTTTTAGTGCTCTTGGCGCCGGTGCGCTTGAACTTAGTAACCGCGGGCTTGGAATAGCGGCCTAAGTTTCCCGTACCACGGGCACGGCCTCGTTTCCGGGCGCGATACTTTGAGCCCCGGCTTAAGGAACTGGGGGCCCGTTTCTTGTTTTGAAATACTTTGTGCTCCGTATGAGTTTTACAGTGCCTGCAGAACCGCTGCATCGTCTTGGGTAACTTCATGTGGTGAGTAAGAAAGAGGGGTATTTATAAAGTTTTAGGTTCAGAGCAGTGGTAATTTCCCGGTGATACGGTCTATTTTTTCTTCTGCATCCGGCCCGATGCCTACGCACGTTTTGGTGCCGGGCGCAATGACGGTTCTGCCGGCATCGGTAATTAAAGAAGCAGTAATCCCGGTATCCTTCGCGTGCTGAAAGTAGTGGAGCAATTCTTTCTCATCCTTGACTTTCAGGACAATCTTCGCCATGCCTTCCTGCATCCAGGCATTGACTATTTTTTTATCAGATTTAAGAACTGCGTCCACGGACGCGTGGGCTACCTGCGCCGCTAATTTTCCTTTAGGGAGCTTCAGATCCTGACGGACGAGGATGACTTGTTTGAATGCCATAGTTGTATTTTACAAAAGACAACTGTTATTTAAATGTTTCATTTGATAAGCGCAAAGCTTATAAATTAATACACATTCGTGTGTATAAAATGTTAACCAAGAAAGATATTATTACCCTGAACCTGGAGTTTCACCAAGGTAACATCAGGAATCAAAACAGCTTAGATTTTGCGCTGGATCAGGCCAGCAAAACGAGGGATTGGCTTAAGGCAACGGCGTATCTGACCCGCTCCATCATCGTCGACCATGTATTTGAGGATGGCAATAAAAGAACGGCAGCCGCAGTCATCGCCGCCATGGTCCATATGCACGATTTTGACTTTAATCAGGAGGGAATAGATAAAATAGTTATTGACCTGGCCAAAAAAAGCCCCCAGGACATCCGAAAAATAGCGAGGTTATTGAAACATGCCCTCCAGTAAATTTTTACAGACCGCCCGGAGAATCATCCGGGAATATCCGGAAATGTTCAGTGCCCTGGAAGAATACGACCGGACTCGCCGCTTGCCGAAATTGAGGTACAAGACCAGGGCTAATTTTACGCTGGACAGCGACATTGTACGAAAATTTAGGAAACATTGCCGGGAGCAGGGAAAGACGATGTCAGGAGTTATTGAGCAGCATATTAAAGAAGAATTGGGGAAGAAATGAGGCCGGTCAGTGGAGGGGACTCTTCATTATTTTAGGAAAGGAAATACAGAAATCCTCAAAATTCATTTCCTGCCCAGTTTATAGAATTGCACCGGGACCCAGACATGACTTTCAACGTAGGAAGGACGTTCCTTTCCATCAACATAGGCATCGGCATCGCCGGGTCTTTCCATATTAGCAATGTTGATGATAGCATGAGCAGCTACTGAAAGTCTGTCATAGAATTCCTCGGTTCCGGAAGTAGTGTCTCTTATACTAACTTTTAAATTAACGGGAGCACCTAACGGGGAAGCCCAGACCCATTTTTTTTCTTCTGTATCAAAAAGTCCTGGCCCCATAGGAATTATATCCGCTTCCAGTCGTCGAAGTTGTTGGGCCATTTTAAAAAACGAAAAACTTATCGTATCTTTTTAACTTTATCTCCAATGGTGCGTCTGAATTGTTCCGACAGTCTTTCTAATTCTTGATAGCTTCCGTTCTCTTGCTGTAAATAGACAAAATTATCTCCACGCATATTTCTCACCACGACATCGGGTCTTCCGTCCTCGTTTAAATCTTGAACGTAAACTGATGCTGGCGTGACGTTTTTTTCTCTAAGATACGCACCCAAATGCAGACCCAGCGCTAATCCTAATCCTGTTCCTGCAATTGCAATTAGATGCTTTTGTGCTTCTGACATTTTATAATCTCCTCACCAATTGGTGATTTTACTTCCCCGCCTTCCATTCCTTATCGAACAAGCCGGCAAAGTAATCTACGAAATGAGGCGCTTCTACCCACACGGCGCAGTCATAATTCGGATGCACCTTCTGGTCATCAGTCAGAAACAGCAACATTTCCTTCCCGTCCACAATGCAAAAGCGGGCACTCCCCACTTTGTGCTGCCGGATCTTGGCAAACTTGGACATCTCGTCCATGGTTTCTTTACTAGCACCCATAGGAACAGAAACGCGCACGTCCACGCCACTCTTGGCAGCTCTGCGTAAATGGCCGCCTAATACTTCGTGCTTCTGGTCTAAACCATTTTTGGACGTCATAATAGTAATGTTCTTCTTTGCATTCTTGACCATATAGGTCAGATGCTCCTGCACCTTATCCCAGCCGCGGAACGCTCCACTTTTATCGGTAGGGTCAACTAACTTGATGCCTTCGGTATGCAGCGTGTTCAATTCATTCAAGACTTCACTGTCCTTAAGATTGGAAAGAATCTTATGACGCTGGTCTGCTTCTTCCACAACTTTCTTCTTTACCCGATCCACCACTTCACTGGGCGGAACCGCTAAATACTTGATAGGTTTCCCTACCTTGACAATGATAAAGCCTTTCTTTTCCAACGATTCCAGGACGTCATACGCCCGGGAACGGGGAACGTTAGATATATCGGATAATTCTCCGGCAGTGGAAACTCCACGGGACAAGAGCGCTACCCAGAGCTTACTCTCGTACGAATTGAGGCCAAAGTCCTTCAGCCGGTTCAAAAAATCTTTTTGGATAATCATGGGGTCGTTTCCTCCGCATATTCCTATCACCCCGCACCAGAACCTCTCACTATGGGCTAAAATGGGCTTTCTTTATAAATCTTTCGGTTATTTTAGTACTTTTGAGTAGTTATAGTGCTGTGTGGTGCTCACTGTCGACCGTAAACAGCCGGCTGTCTTTAACTTTAAACAAGCCAATTCTTGCGCCCGCATCCAGCCAGCCGTGGGCATAATTCAAGGCTGCAAACGCTAGCACTAAATCATTTTTCTGACGATAAAAGTAGAGCGCATCGTCATAATAGCGCGTGGCCATGTCCAAGAAATCAGCAGCAGCTGCTTGTTGAGCAGTATTCAGATGCAGCCTGGCTTGGCCTAACGCTTCTTTCGTCAACGAAAAATAATGCTCCAGCGTTTCCGGCGTTACCGTTGAATTCATAAAGAACTATTTCCCAAGCTTGGGCCGTTTCACGGTGATAGGCAAGATACCTTCGTCAAATTCTCGGAGGGCAATTTCAATAGGATCATATTTTATCTTGGTCAGCTCTTCCGGCGATAATTTCGCTAAGAATGGCGCGCCCATGGATAATTGCAACGCCCGGGAGCCGATCATGCGGGCTTTCTCGTACTTGGTGAAATCTTTCACGTCCTCTGAAGAGTGTCCTTTCATGGTACTGCCTTATTGAGCTCCTTCCTTAAAAAACTTCCCTTTTCCAGGGCGAGATCGAGTATGGCAGATATCTGTTCAATGCTTAACGGAAATTCCCCGCCTTTCTGCAGCGCTGAAATGGTTCCATCGGCGTCTGATGCTACCGTCAGCCTAGCGTCATAGGCCGATTCCTCATCCGCATTGGGATCAACCAGCAAGGCGTCATTCAACACATAGACTGTAACGGGTAACGGTTCTTTTAACAGCGGCAAGGGCGTGCTGGTCTTATGCTTGTAGTCAATGGCTCCCGTTTCCAGATTCACCGTCGGAAAACGGGCTGACCTTAATGCAGCCAGAGCCGCAAGCCCCGCGACATCAAAAAGGTTGCCGGCATCGTTAATGGTAATTATATCAATGATGACAAACCAGGCTTTTTCCGGCGTAAGGCACAGCTTTTTCAGCTTTTTCAAATCAATGGCTTTCGCTTCCCGGATGCCTCTATCGACTACCCGCGCTAATTCGATGGCTTTCGGCCCCGGCGGACCGGACTCATACTCTGGACTCGACAACGGCAACAGCTCAGCATTGACCATGATGCCGCCTTCATCCGGAGTATCATTGTACGGTTTATCCTGCGACAACTTTACGCCGGCCATAACCACGGTATCTCCTATCTGCACCCGGGCAGAGCCTTCAGCGGTCCAGGATATTCCCGTTTCAATCTTGATGGGCTGGCGGTATTCTTCCAGGGCTCGGCCATCAATACGTTTCTGCTGGGCCGCCAGGTCTAATATGGTATCTTTGTTGTGTATCATTTTTGATTCATTCAAGGGTAAATTTTTCTTTTAAGGCTTTAACTTGAAGCTGGTAGACTTTTTCGGTGGCTCCTTTTGCCAACTCGAGCGCTTTCAGCAAATCTGCTTTAGAGATCTCTCCATCCATCTGCAATAAAGTTATTTCCTTGCCATTATGAGTCATCGCAACGGGAATGTCAGAAACAACCCCTTCGTATGCTTCTTCATCGTACATTAGATCCGCAACCACGGTCCCATCCACTTGACCTACGGCAACGGAGCTTACCATGTCCAGCATGGGAATTCCCGCGTCCGCGAGAGCAATGGAAGCAGCAGAGATGGCAGCACATCGTGTTCCTGCGTCCGTCTGGGGCAGTTCCACAAAGATATCAACGACTGCATTGGGAAAAGCCGATAAATCTACCACTGGCTCTAACGCTTTGGTCATGACCATGGCTATCTCCTGAGAACGCCGATTATTTCCTGGCCGGATACGTTCTCCGGATCCAGAGAACGGCATCATATTATAATGACAGCGCAAGACCCCATGTTTAGGGTTCTGCAAGAATTTTGGATACATCTCTCGCGGTCCATACACGGCGGCAATGGCCCAGGTCTTGCCAATCTTAAATGAGGCAGATCCATTGGCATTAGGGATTACTCCTGCCTTAGCGTCCATCGGCCGCAGCTCCTCGATACTTCGTCCATCTAATCGTTTTTTGTAGACCATTATTGAGTATGCCCCTCCAAGTACCGCTGCATCTTTTCCGTCAAGCCATCCTGATGCGACTTCTGCTCGATACGCTTGATGGCCTGCTCGGCTAAAAGCTCACCGTCGGAAGAACCTCGCAGCCACACTAACCCGTTCTGGCCCACGGTGATCTCGCAGCCGGTCTTCTCTTTGATTAAGGTAATCATGCTGCCCTGCTTGCCGATGACGCGCGGCACTTTCTGGCTGTTGATCTTGATGATTCTCCCGCCAGAAATTTTCTGCAGTCCCGGCTCGCGCAGGGACAGGTCAATCAGGTTTTGCGACGTGACATTAATGATCTGAGCGATGATGTACTCATCAATATTGATTATTTTAGACAGGTCTTCTTCTTTCTTGATGTAGCGGGACGTAGCATCTTTCACGTTGAGCATGGCCTGATAGGCTGTTTCCAAGTCCACTCTCCAGCCGCTGAAGGCTATATCGGTAACCCGACCAATAATCTTATCGCCTACTTTCGGCACGTAGGGGCCGCTTAAGGGCGTTATCTTAATGACTCGGCCAGGCAGTGAAACTAAGCCTAAGACTTTGGCATAGATCTTTTCGCCCCGACGGTAGGTGTTGTCGCCAGGAAGGTAATCCATGCCTTCGGCTAAAACGTCACCAGGTATGACAATATCCTTTTCTTTTACAATAGTACTCATTATATTTTATCCGCACCTGATTATATGGGTAAGAGAAAGCGTGCGGTTTGGCTCTCCTTTCTCGTTCAGTACCCTGAAATGGGCAGTTATTTAAAAGTTTTTTGGTTTTATTGGAAATTGCACGGGGTCTAAAATTGTTTATATCCACCAACACTAAGAAAACGCTTTATTCTTTCCGAGCATCGTAAAATTCCCTTAGCCTTGTATCAAGATGGCCTAATCGCTCATTTGGTCCTAAATGACTTAATGGTTGACTGCCATATTCTCTTACCAGACCCACCACACATTCCTGAAGATCTCGAGGAGACCACATGAGTGTTTCATCTAACATCACCAGTGCTTTTGAAGCGTCATCCAACTGAGGAACTGGTCCATGATAAAGAGGTTTAGGTCTTTCTCCCGCCTCGGCCATCGCTATAATCTGCGCTGCTTGTTGGCGTAGGTGTTCCTTTCGATTTGGATCATCTTTCATACTAAAATAATACTTCCAAGCTCCAAGAAAACGAGCATGATAGTTCGAGTCAAGTTCCGCAACCGCACGAAGTTGTCGGGAAAGAGTTTCATACAGGGGAATTTGTTGCGTCATTTTAATACACCAAAAGAGGCATGATATATAAATTTTGTCAATTTTTCCTGCGCTAAGAGTAACGTTTAAATAGCTTAAGATATTTACACCAAAGATGAAACTATCCTTTACTTATTCCCTCATCGTTCTTCTAACTATAATCACAGTACTGGGCGCCTGCACTCCCACACCAACAGCCTCGCCCGCAGACGCATCCGATAACGAGACTAGGGCAGCAGTACGTAATCTGCCGACGGACCAAGTAATTAACATCATCCTGACCGGAGAACGGGAACGCCAGGAATTCCTGGCTGGACGAGCCAACAAATGGCAAGGGCCTTTTCCCGTGGGCGATACCGCAGTTTCATTAGAACGGGTGCTGCCTCTCGCGGAAGCAGTTTATAGAGAGCGAGGAGGAACGCTGCCACTCTCTTCAGAACACCAAGTGGGGGCATCGCCGAGCGCACCCTCTTCTCCATCGCCAGCTGCTCCTCAAGAGGAAGAAGAAGCTCTCGGCCCAGATCCCCAAGCACGTTTTTTTACACATACCATCAATGATGTCCGGAAAGAAAGTGTGAGCATTACCACTAAAAATCCTGACACCAATTTTGAAGAACGGACGGCACAATATGACGCTTACTTCATTCCCGGCGAAACGTTTAGAATCATCTGCCAGCAGCCCTGCGTGATTCCAGAGAACATTTTAAAGAAAAAAGTAGTGGGAGCAGATGCGGCTATCCGGGCGCTGATTGACTTAACTGACGTAGATGTATTGCCGATACTTGAGCCGGTAGATATCCATCTCAGCAGCAGTGTGGAATGTGGGAATTATCAGGAAAAACTAAGCCGCAATGGTTACGTTTCCCGATTTTCTGGTTCCCGGCCCAGTGGCGTTCCGGGTGTAACCACGGGATCCTACATGTGCCTGTGGGAATTTGACGATGAACAATTAATTTTGCCGCTCACTGAAGAAAATGCGCTGCGCATTGAAGCACAGGCCGTGTTGGTGCATGAATATTCACACATCTTATTCTACCGGCGGTCGTTTGCTTCCCCGGAAGGATTTGTCCAAACGCTGCAAATGTATGTTTCTGGTGCTTGGGATGGCGAAGGGCGTAGCAGAAATAATTTCCCACGCATGACTGATGCCTGCAATCCCTTGTTGCAAACCAGAGTACCGGATGTGTATGCTCTCTGCAGCCGCTGCGGATTTCAGATGCAAGACTTTCGCATCATCTTACAGAGAGTACATGAACTTTATAGTCGAGGAGAAGGGGCAGCAGTCGAAGGAAAAGTAAGCGTGCCCCAGCTGAAGCAGATTATTGATGGCATTACGGGCAAGGATAGTGTTGCAGAGTGCGGAGTGGATTGGCTGGGATATGCTGAGTAAAAAATTATTTTCTCCTAAAATGCATCAGCAGGGAAATAACCGCAACCCCACCACTTTTCCGGTAACGAGCGGATATTCATAGTCGTCTTCTAACTGCACCGTTGTTCCTGAGCCCAAAATTTCAACCACCTTTCCAACTAAATCGTATTCGGAAGAAACCGCGGCCTGGCGCAACAGCCTTTCCCGGGAACGGCGGTTAAGAAGACGGAATTCAGCCTCATTATGAGCGCCCTGGAGCCAAAAGCTAAGCCCAAGCGACGGGCGTCCCCGGTAGGTATACATAAAAGAAGACACCCCCTGAATCACCGCATACTGTTCGACCAAATCATCAACGGGCTTCGCGTTTTTGGAACTGGCAGAGTAGTACGTCCAGGGAGCAGTCTTCGGTGTTTTTCTCGCCATGAACGGTTAAAACGCCCGGAGTTTATAAACTTTTTTATTTTAGTTACTAATTAGTAGTTAGATTTATGGATTTGGTAGATATCTTTATATACAACACCCCCCAATAAATTAATATGGATGATTCATACCAAGTCGGAGACATCTGTTCTTACTCTGAAGAACGTTACAACATTAAAGTACGTGTCCTTGAAAACAGAAGCAATAATGACAATGTAAGTTACCTATTACAAGTTCTTGAAATTATTTCTCCCCCTGTTCCGAGTTTTCTTTCTCCAAAAATTGGGGCGACTATCGAATGTAGTGAAGCAAGAACGGGGTATGTCTGTAGGGGAGTACCTATTCTTGAAAGAATCCTGAAACAGAGTGAACTACCTGCAGTTCTATAAAATTTAAATTATAATTGCGGCAGCATTATAATAATAAGTGAGCTTACTGAAGAATCACCGTCCCGTGCGTATGCGAATTCAACAGATCAATAAATTCTGGATACAAGCCAGCGGACAATTCCACCGTCGCCTGCCAGCTGCCGTCATTTTTCCATTCCTCTTTTAATATCTTGGCACGGGTAGAAACGACCCCATACATTTTTCCCGCATACAGTGCAGGAACAGTAATCGTCACTTTTTTCTGTTTGATTTTTATGGGCAGCACCGGCCGGAGCTTCGCTAAAACCTAATCGTCACTTTTTTCTGTTTGATTTTTATGGGCAGCACCGGCCGGAGCTTCGCTAAAACCTGATCAAATTGCTCTTCTGCCGTCTGATGGTCATCGAGATGTATTTTAGCTTGCTCCATCGCCAGCTCGATGCGCATCGGCGGATGCGGCAGCCCCGTCTTGGGATCAACTGCCTGCCGGCTGATTAAATACACCAGCTTTTTCCATTTCTGCTCCCGCTCCTGAGCCCGATGCTCTGAGGTTGCTTGGATCTCGCCATCTTTCAGAATCTTAATGGCAATACTATCCGCGTCAATGGTCTTAAAGGCCTGCTGCAATTGCTGCTGAGATGCCAGCTGGCCTTTTTTGGCGTCGGTGAAAATGTGGTCAGCCATCAGCACCTCCCGTAAATTACTGAGGCTCCCTTTCTTGAACTCCAGCGCTGCATCCGGATCGACGTGAATCTCAAAAGTTTCGCCAAACTTCTTGAGCCGAGCCACGGTAATTTTAACTTTATCGGCACCGATTTTATTGCCCATGATACACCGCTATAACCCGTATCCTTTATTTATGTTTCGACAAATACGAAAAATTTATATAGTCTTAAAGACTTCATTTATGAAGTATAGATATTGGTGATAAAATTTGGTTTATTTTACGGCTATCAAACCAACTAAACATTACCTGGAAGAACATGAAAAAGATGTCCCCTGGGATAAAGTTGTTGAAATTATTTTCACCACCAAGAATCCTAGAAAGAAAGGAGAGGTATTTGAAATAGAGAAAGAAGATTATTATATCTTGTTCAAAATAGAAGATAATATTTTGCAGGTAATTAATGCAAAACATAACCGGTGAGAACCATGAACTGCCCGAAATGTAATTCAAACATGAATGAAGTGGAAGTAAATGTGCAGGGAGCTAAAAATAAAGCGTTGAGTTATCAATGTTCCAAATGCGATTATTTTGAGTTTGAACCGAAGTCTTCTAAAAAGGTAGTGGAAGAACTGCGGGAAACTCCTTTGAAGATAAAACAAAAGATAGTAACCTTGTCGCAAGACCGGTTAGGGATGTATTTTAACAACAATATAGTGAGAAGTTTAGATTTGAAAAGAGGCGAAGAAATTTATGTATCAGTTCCTGATAAGAAACATATTGTAATAGAAGTCAGGAGTTAAGGTATGGCCTGCTTCCAAAGAATATGAAAGAACTCTCGATATGATTTAGCAGCGAGTTCTTTCGTAATGGTATAAAACTGATCCTATTTCACCAGCTTCTTCAATTCGTCATTGCTGAGCTTGGTGAAGCGGCGGTCTTTGACATTAATGTACGCAGCATCCACCCGGTCATAGTTGAACTCTGCTTTTAGGAATTCTTTTAAAGCTTGCAGACCTAATTTCAGCCCTTCCTCAACAGACAGAGTTGGTTTATATCGTTTCTCCAGCATTTCACCTACTTCCACTTCCCCTTCACCGATAACTGCTGCTTTGTATTGAAAATAGAGACCATAGGGCTCGGTCAGATACAATTTTATTTCCCCGTCATCCTCTACTCCTGCGATCAGCATGGACACCCCAAACGGGCGCAGGCCAGCCGACTGGGTGCAGACCTGTTTTAAGTCGCTAATTTCCTTGACAATGGACAAAACGTCAATTTTAGAATCGTACGTGACGGCATGCTGCTGCGCCCGCAACTGGGCTCTATCTACCAGAACCCGGGCATCGGCAATCAATCCCGCGGCAGTAGCCCCAATATGGTCATCAATACGAAACATCTTTTCAATGGCTTCAGGAACGATTAGGCTGCTGGTAATCCGCTTATCCGTAATAAAAACCACGCCATCTTTA
>JACPCD010000013.1 GCA_016179955.1 Candidatus Woesearchaeota archaeon
CCGTTCATGGAGGGGCTTTAATTTAAGATGCTGCTGATACCAGTCCCCTCGCTCGTTCCATTCTTTCTGATGCAGTTCTTTTAAAGCTACCACTGCCTCATTCGGTTTGGGGGGCTTGCCATGCCAGGTGTAATTCCGCTCCATGTACGAAACTCCTTTTCCCGGGATGGTCTTGGCAATGATCATCAAGGGCTTCCCGCTATTCCGGCGTGCTTTCTGCAGCGTGGGAATGATTTCATCAAAGTTATTGCCATCAATGGTAATGACATTCCAATTGAACGCCTTGTATTTCTCTTCCAATGAATCCAGGGGCATGATATCTTCGGTATTGCCATCGATCTGAATGTAATTCCGGTCCAGAATGGCAATGAGGTTGCTCAATTTGTACTTGGCCGCAAATAAGACTGCTTCCCAGGTATTCCCTTCATCATGCTCACCATCACTCATCAGGCAGAAGACCGTATTCTTTTTCTTATCAAGGCGTAATCCATAGGCCATACCGGCTGCCTGGCTTAATCCACTTCCCAAAGGACCAGAGGTAATCTCAACTCCCGGCAGGGATTCCCGGTGGGGATGCCCTTGCAGCCGGGTGCCTAGTTTGCGCAAGGTCATTAGTTCTTTCTTGGGAAAATAGCCGGCATTGGCTAAGGTGGCATATAACACCGGACAGATATGCCCATTGGAGAGTATAAGGTAATCCCGGTCTGGCCAGAAAGGCTTGGTAGGGTTATGCTTTAGAACGTTAAAATAGAGGACGGTAAAGATGTCCGCCATGCCTAAAGGCCCAGCGGAATGGCCAGATTTGGCTTCAACCAAAGATGCTATAATGTCTTCCCGGATGATGTCTGCCATCATCTGCAGGTCTTTTACACTGGTGAGCTTTTTCATGGTGTTGCCCGGTTGCTGATGTACTCTCCAGGGGGTGTTTTGGTTTTTTATTCCTGGAAGAGGATTTTCAAGTTTAGTATGATGGTAATAGCCACTACAAACATGTAAACATAGTTATAAATAAGTTCAATGGTATCTATTCCTTTGGATATTGCAAAAGTAATCCATGAGGCAGTCATCACCAAGAGGAGCATATCTAAGTAAACTATAATTTTCCTCGTGCGTCCCATCATTTTAAAATACTCCAAATGCATGTAAAGCCAACATAATTACTGCCAGAACACCAATAACAATCAATGCTGATGCTATCCAAAATACCCAGCGGCTTTCTTCTTTATTAGTACTTGCCATAGTACACCTCTTTCAGTGGAGAGAGAGGTTTAGTTAATAAAACTTTTCTTTCTTCGTATGTGCATAGCTCGTTCGCACCCTGCCTGACGGTAGAGATAGCAGCGACTTGCGGTAGTATCATTAATGGCAGGGCATAGCTCGTCTCACGAGTAGTCCGGTGCTCACTGGCCCCTTGGCGCTATGCACATACCTTTCTTCATGGTGGGCTCAACAAAACTCACAGACATGCTTGCCTTTCAGGGGCTTTGCTTTTTTAACGCCCTTCTTTACTGCCTTCTTTTTGGCTTTTTTAGCTGCCATTATCTCACCTCGCAACTGACTTTAAATAATAGTATAAATCATATAAGCCCCTAATGCCATTAAAAACAACCCTATACCCAGACGCATGATGCCCCGATGCTCTTTCCGCCAGGATTCCAGCGCCTGGGAGGACTTGCTGAAGTAAGCAATGGCAATAATCACTAAGAGCGGCAGGATAAAGATAAGGTTATACAGCAGCAGCAACGGGATTCCTTCTGCAAAGTTACCCGTTCCCAGAATGCCTAAGATTGCTAAATAAGGCGCCCCAGTACAGGGCAGTTCCACCAACACCACAAATACCCCCAATAATCCTGCCATCAGGAACATGAGTGAAGGATGGCTTTTTTCCATCCTGCTAATATGCTGCGTATAGAGCTTGATTCTGCGGGCGCCGCCAGGGAACATTTGCAGTGAAGGGCCCTTTTCATACCAAAAGTAATCTTTGATCTCCAGCAGCCCAGCAGCGAGGGCAATGATGGCCGCAATCCAGTACACACTAGTGGAAAGGCCTAATGACACCGTAAACTTGAGGATACCCAGTCCGATCAGGAAGTAGGTAAGGTACACCACTGCGGTGTAAAAGAGACCTCCCACCAGCATTTTGTGGGGGCTCTTGAATACTTTGGTCATAAAGGCGATGAGAAAGATTAATACCCCAAAGACACAGGGATTGATGCTGTCCGCAAGGGCTGCGCCGATGATTATAGGGAGTGTCAATCCTTCTGCCAGAACCATAGTCAACTGCACCCTGAAAATTCTTTCAGTTCTTCAATGGAAAGGAATCCGGTATGGCGTTTCACGTCCTGGTCGTTGGGCTCCAGGATCCAGGTGGGCGTTCCCGTGATGGCTTTGTCCTGGCAGAGCTGCCACTGTGAATTTTTTCCCTGGGGATGGCATTCGATTTCCTGGACGTACTGGAAGGAATCACCGAACATCGCTCGAGTTTTGGCACAGACCGCGCAGCGGAAGGAGCCATACATGTGCACTCCTTTCTCAGTGAGGCATTGCGCCAGGGCATCGTGATTTTCTTTTTCGCCTTGGAGTAGGTTGAAATAGATGAGGGGGACGAGATTTAGGATAATAATTCCAATAATCCAGGGCCTTGCTGCCTTAAAAGCCGATTTAAATGAGAATTTTCTTTTTTGGGAGCGGTACAGCATGATGGAGAGAGTCAGCGTTATCAGGATTATGACATGGACGGCAGTGCATAACAAGCAAATCGCCCGCAGGAGAAATTCAGCAATGACTAAATAAATGACGGACAGCAGCCCTACTACGTTCCATTCTGCCAGCAAAAGTAATGCTTCCTTTTTTCGGAATGCTTTCCAGGCCATCAGCGCCAAGATAATAAACCATAGCGCTCCAAGTAAAGCCACGGGTACATTGAACAGCTCGGAATAGATACTGGCGTTAACTAAAGAGCAGGAAGCCACTTCTCCGATGTCGCAGAATGAAGAGGTGGAGGCATAATGGTTCTCTAACAGATAGAGAGAAATGACTATCCCTAGTATGCTAAGAACAAATATTACTCGTACGATGTTTTTTTCGGTTGACTTTTTCATCCCGAACCTTTTTTTTAAGTAAGGTCGTCTTTATTCTAATCCTTATAAATATTTCCCAATTGTGGCATTAATATTAAAATGACCTTACAATAACTGCTCTCCAAAGATTTATATACCTCTAAGAAATAAGAAAACCATGCGTAAAAAGATGGTGGAAGTTGAAGGATTAACGTTTATTTTCATTGCGGTCCTGCTGGTAGTGTTATTTCTTAAAACGTTCCCTGCTCCTACTGCCTTTGTAGTCTATCAAGAAGCTGCCACCGAAAAAGTGTGGAATTTCGCTGATGCCACTGATTATTCGTATGATACTTCCCAAATCAGCCTCAGCAATGGACGAGTGCAATTAATTCCAGTTACCACAACAACGACGTCCACAACCCAAACATCTCAGAATGCAGTGGTAACTTCTTCGACGCTTCACAATCCGGGTCAGGATCCACACGATAAGACCTCTATAGTACAGAGCCAAGACGGTGAGGC
The DNA here is from genome assembly GCA_016179955.1 of Candidatus Woesearchaeota archaeon. GTDB lineage: Archaea > Nanobdellota > Nanobdellia > Woesearchaeales > GW2011-AR9 > JACPCD01. The sequence continues at coordinate 3,582 of JACPCD010000013.1, forward strand.
CGTTACCATTCAGAAAGGAACTGACGTTCTCGATGTTACGTTTGATACCGCGTTAAACAATGGTGATAGCATTTCTCTCTATTTATTGAAACAAAAGAAAGTTACCACGGAAGTTTATCTCTGCGATGCGGGCACGGTCTGCTCTTCTCCTGGCTATGGGGCGGTAACTTTTAATGAGGATGAAGGCTGGTACAACATTACGCTCAGCGGATTGCCGGCTCCTATGACAACATTTGGCATTGATCCACCCCATCACCTTAAAGTGGATTATGTCAGTGCGACGTACATGGAGAGTACAACGCAGAGTATCACCACCACCAGCTATCCTTCTTCCGCCGCGGTGCGGACTGCGGATATTCAGCCCGCCAATCTGAAATCTTTTGGCACGTTTTCAGCGGTTCACCAACTGAATGGGCAACAGCTTACCTATTCTTATTCTATAGATGCGGGGGCAACATGGACTCAGGTTCCCGTAAATGGTAACTTAAGCTCTGCCAGTGGAACAAAAATACGCTTTAAAGCTCAATTAGAATCGGATGGAAGTGCTACTCCAATTGTTACGCAAATGAAAGTGCAGTACACTACACAGAAAGCCTGCACAGAGAATTGGGCCTGTACAGATTGGAGCCCTGCGAATTGTCCTGTGAATGGGGTGCAGACCAGAACCTGTACTGATAGTAATGCCTGCGGCAGCACTGATACCAAGCCCGTTGAAAGTACATCCTGTACCTACGTGCCGTCCTGTGTGGAAAACTGGACGCTGGTTGATGACGCTTGCCGGAATGATGATACACGGTTAAAATCCTATACTGATGCGAATAATTGTGGGACTACTTCCTCTCTCCCTGCGGACAATGGTACAGCTATATCCTGTGACTACTGTTCTCCCTCGTGGGATGAAATAAATGGTAGCTGTACTGTACGTGATACTTTCATAACTTCCTATATAGACAGCAATACCTGTTATGCCCAAACGCATTTAGCAAGTGATGCTCTTGCTCCCACAAATCAAACGAATGCCTGTGATTATTGCGCTCCGGACTGGGTACCTAAAAATGAGAGTTGCGAGCCAGACAATCTGTTGACCGGCAGCTTTATTGATGTTAATTCCTGTTATGCAGCCACGAACTTAGAAAGCGATAATCTCCTGCCAAATGCGGTGAAGTACAGCTGTGATTACTGTGCCAGCCATAATTGTTCGAGCTCTGCCAAAGTAGAACCAACCCCCTATCAGGAAGGCAATGCTACTCTATGGAAAATTGACTCCCGCAACCTGACGGGAGTTTCATTGGAGATAGATGCTACAGCCACTCCAGAGGAAGTTTCTATTCTCCACTATGATTATAATATCTTAAAAATCCATTATTACAATGAAACGAGTAAATCTTGGGAAGAGCTTAATTCGATAGTTAACACGACCGGCAATTATGTGTATGCCATTGTTCCCCACTTTAGCCTGTATGGCTTGTTTGGGCAGGTTCCCGCAACTGCGGGAAGCAGCTCAAGTTCCGGTGGCGGAGGTGGGGGCAGTGGGAGCGTACGGCGCTCGACAGCACCTGCAGAAACACCATCAGTGGTTGAACAAACGCAGGCGGTGCTGGATCAGCCTGTAAAGACTGATAAGCCTGCTGTGCCAGAATCCCTTTCAGGAACGGCCTGCAATTACGTGGTGGAAATATCACTGCCCGAGGAGCTTTCGTTTACGTCTGCGGATACGTTTTCGATCGAGGCGGTGAATACGGGCAACTGTAATATCCCGTTCCTTACCCTAAGCTTGAGCCCGGAGCTGGCGCAGGAAATTGATTTGCCCTCCGCGAGGACTGCTGATGTTCAGCCGGGGGGAAAAAGCACTTTTACCTTAATCCGCCGGCAGGAGAAGAAAACAGGATTGTTATCGTCCGTCACAGGTTCGGTCATTATGGATTTTGGAAAAAGCAAGACCATTACCGGCAGTGTCATCGTGGATGCGGTTGCTGATAATCAAGAAGTCTTTCATAAATCTCTGCCAGTTTCTATTCGGGTGCTGGATCCGGTGTGGGTGATGAACATGAAGTTCATTGCCGGGATTAACATGCTGGTGATCGTGTTTGCGTTAGTAGTTATTGTGTTGAGGAGGAAAGGGAAACAATAATTTTTAGTAACATTAAGAATTATTTTCTCTAAAACCATCCCCTCCTCCTAAAATAAATAATCATGCTCCCTACCATTCCGACCATAATGACAATCATAATCCAAAAGCCGTAGCGGGACGACGCACCGGGCAGCACCGCAAAATTAGTTCCAAAAATTCCCGACAACACCGTCAGGGGCAAGGCAATGGTGGCCATAATGCTTAATACTTTCATGACCTCATTCATGTTGTGGGACATGGTTGACATGTACAAATCATAGCTGGCCGAGACGGATTCACGGCAATTCTCAATGGTCTCATAAACTCGTACGGAATGGTCGTACAGGTCCCGGAAATACGGCAGGGCCCGGCGGGAAATCTGCTCATGTTCATTTTTAGTCAGCAAAGACACTTTCTCCCGCTGGGGCAACGCAACTCTCTTGATGTCCACCACTCCTTTCTTCAGTTCCATGATTCGCTCCAGCGCTTCCGGCGAGGCTTTTTTGGTGATCATCTCATCCACTTGTTCAATATCCCGGTCGAGATATTCCAGCACCGGAAAGAAGGTATCAATGCTCACATCTAAGATATGGTGGAATAAAAAATCCATTCCCCGGACAAAGGTTTTTTCAAGCTTTTCGTGATTCTCCTGTATCTCTTTTATAAACTGCAGCATTCCCAGATGGCTGGTAATGATGTATTTCCGGCTCACCACAAAATCAATTTCTGCCGGCCGGATGCCGTGGTCTTTTTTAAGGGCATAGAAGACGCAGAACAGGTAGTTGTTGAACTGCTCTACCTTGATCCTGGTGCGGGCGTGCAGCAAATCTTCAATAGTCAGGGGGTGCAACCCAAATTTTTCTTGGAGCAGCGCAGCTTCGGCTTTGGTAAGGTTAGTAGCGTCAATCCACAAAGGGTTCTTTACCTCGTCATGGTTAAATTCCTCTTCGAGATGATCGGTGATATTTAGGTGGCCGTCAACATAAGTTATTACTGTAAGCATATCTTTCTGAAATGTTCAGGATTTAATTATTTTGTGTTTTTGGAAATGGTATTATGCTGGTGGAATGGCCTGAATTGTTAGAGATAATCTTTTAGATAACGTAATGATGGATGACCCTGATTTAGCTTATTATTTAAAAAATGGAGGATTAGTCTCAGTCCTATTTTTTTAAACAAGAATAATTCCTCTTCTTTATTTGTAAATTGCTATAATCACTGCAAGCACAAGCAATGCTACTCCCAGAACCTTGTTTACGATATGCTGGTATTTCCCGTAAGCAGCTCTGATATTTTTCTGAGTGAAAAACACAGAAAGAATTGCAGCCATAATAAATGAATTGAGTGGCATCGCAATCCACAGGAATACGACAACCCAAAATGGAGCGCCAGTTGACATTACTGTTGCGAAAATACTTGCGAAAAATAGTGAGGCCTTTGGACTAAGCATGTTTGTGAGGAAACCAATTTTTGCCGCTTGGAACGGTGAAAGGTCCCTATGCTCCTCAGAGGTTGTGTCTGCTTTTTGTGTTTCAACTTTAATCAGAAACGTTTTGATGCCGAGGTAAGCCAAATATCCTACTCCCAAAAATTTAATGATATCGGAAGCTGTTGGTGACGCTGAAACGAGGAGTGCGATTCCAGTAACAGAATATGTAATGTGGATGAAGTTACCAATCGCAATTCCAACCGCCGTCCAGATTCCCGATTTGCGCGAATATACGAGCGAGTTTCTCACGATTAACACAAAAAGTGGACCAGGAGTAAACCAAGCAAAAATATGAACTGCCAAAATTGTGCCGATTAGTATGAGGTTTTCCATTTTGTTACTTAACTCTTTTTCTGACCACTTTTTCTGACCACCCAACCACCACCCCATACCCTCCTTTCTTCGGACTTCCTCTAAACTCAATTTTTCCCTCTTCTTTTAGCTGTTTAATCAAACGTTCAACCGTTCTTTTTGGAACGCCAAGAGCTTTCTCAAAATGGATTACCCTCTCTCCTGGATGTTGCTTAATATACTCTAACAGAGCATTTACTCCGCCACTTACACCGCCAGATACTCCGCCACTTACACCGCCAGATACTCCGCCACTTACTCCCTCGCTTTTCTGTAATTGGGGTCTCTTAAAGATAATCGTGAACCAATCATCGGAAATCTCAAATTCTGGCCCTGTCAAACCAGAAGCTTTCATCTCCTCTCTCATTCTTCTGATTCCCGTCCCGACGTTCTCCACTAAATTTATCCTTTGCAGGAGACCAAAAAGTAGATTGTTTCTACTCAGGCTTTTCTTTCCAAAATCTTCCTTTTTCAATCCTTTCACTAAGCCGCCGGGATTGGTTATTTCAACTCTATCCAGAGATATTTCTACCAGAATTTTGGCGCCCTGTACGTTATAGTCACGATGGCCTATCGCATTGGCAAGTGCTTCTCGCAGTGCTCTCTCTGGTAATTCCAGTTTCTTCTGATGAGGTCCACCGGTAATAATTATTTGCGTATTCAGTTTTGATTTCAGGTAGTCTAACACTTCTTGATAATTTAAATATAAGTCCTTGGTAAAATCTTTCTTATCAATAATATTCACTTTGTCAGTCCCTTCGTACAAGACACAGGTAATAATCGCCTTCTGGAAAAATTTTGTTACATCTTTGGCGAAAAGCAATACCCCTGCATTTTTGAGATGACCCTCGCTCAATAATGAAAGATTTTGTAATAGTTCCTTTCTGCCAAGGACCGGACTTAGGTTTGCTAAGTGGGTAAAATTACCAAATACTTTTTTGTTCAAATCTTTCTCCAAATCAAAATCCCTATTAATCTTCTCATCCCACAAGATCAACCCTTCCTTGAAAAAGAATTCTCTTATTTCCTCGCGCTCCAACTGCTGAGAGTTTGGCCCATACCTCATGAAAAATTTCCCATTCACCGAGTAGGGCTTATTTTTTCCTTCAGGAACATTAATAACCAGAACTCTTCCAATTTCCTCTACCCCAATCTCTAACTTTGGACTAAAGTTTCTGGCAATATCTACGATTTGTGATTTTAATCTGTTGGTGATATTGATGCCTTTGATCTCCCCTTTATCATTGACGCCAAGGAGAATTTTCCCACCGATAGCATTTGCAAAAGCACAGATTTCTTTACCAAGATCAGAAGGATCACTTTCTTTAAACTCCAAATTGTAACCCTCACCTTCTTTTAATATGAACTCTAACTCTTTTTTATCCATAATCAAATGAAAAACCACTTTCCCTTTAAAAACATTCTTTCTCCAAAACACCTCTCCCCTCGTTCCTCCCCCTTGGTAGTCGGAAGAATATAGCTGGTTTCATACGTTAGGTCCAAGCAGTGTAGAAAGAATTATAAAGTGGTTCGCTTACATAAAATAATAAGAGGTGACCTCTATGGGGATACTTATTTACACCACTCCAACCTGCCCCTGGTGCAGGAAAACCAAAGAATTTCTGAAAAGCAAGAAACTGAAGTATACTGAGAAGAATGTGGCATCAAACCAAAAAACCCAGCAGGAGATGCTGAAGAAGTCCGGCCAGATGGGCGTGCCGGTGCTGGATATCAACGGCAAGATTATTATTGG
>JACPCD010000040.1 GCA_016179955.1 Candidatus Woesearchaeota archaeon
CGAGGACGGAACGGAAGCTGATGCTGGAACATGAACGTAAATAATCAGCACTTACTATCTTAATACAAATTAAGCACTTAGTTCGTCAAAACACTCCGGAAGAAGTTTAGAATCTCTGATTTTAATGTCTCCAATAAGAAAATTTATTCCTTCAACATTAGCCCCCTGTCTTTTTAGGAGGGTTGCTTGATCCACCAGATGGTAAGGGTGGTCTCTGATTCTGGCTACCACGTTCATATAATAGGAAAAATGCTCTTTGATGCCATGGTAATTATCGATGATTGCGGGCCTTCCGGTAATTTCTTTCATAAAGTAGTCAGCCTCAGATTCCATTCTCGTATTAAGTACAATATGTCCTATTTCATGAGCCATATTTCCTGTGTGGAGATACCGTGGTAAGATTATTTGTCGGTAGCTATTGAGTGATATAGGGGTTATTAACGCTAAATCTGAACGAAAAATCCCAATACCATACTCTTCGGCTATGTTTTCCAATGTTGTTTCAGTCACCGGAGGAATAGAATATTTCTCTTTTATTGTTTCTACGATAGCATTGATTTCTTTTTTCCTCTCACCATTTACCAAATAGGCACTTATCCCCAGCAGTTGACCTAGTTTGTTAAGCATACCAGCCGGGAGCGCGGTTGTTTTATAAACTTTTCTAATTAACTATTTGTAAGTAACAAATAAACCGAAAACATTATAAACAGTGGTTTATTCTGAGGTTTGATGGCGAGCCGGAAGCGAAAAGCGGACTTGGAGCGGGAAGTACAGGATTTAGAGGAACGAATAGAGGTTCAAAGAGGACAAATAGTATCTTCCAGGGACCGGGAGCAGAAGCTCGAAAAAGCATTAGGGAAGAGGCGCAGAAGTTCGGGGGCGCAACTCGTTTCCGGCTTGTTTTTGGGCATGGGGATAACTATTGGTGGTCTCTTGTATCTTGGAAATAAATATCCCAACGCATTTGATGAACTTACTGAATCACCATCTTCCTCAACAGTATTGAAACAATCCGCCCACGAAACGTCGACATTATTTATAGACACCCTGCCGGAACTTAAAGAATTTTTGGGCCTAGGTCATAACTTAGAGGCAAACGCAGTTCTCGATGAGCGCACCAAAGCAATCATCCAATCTTTTCAGGAGAAATGCAATTACATCTTGGGAATTCCCATGCCCATCACTGGCGAGCCTTCCATTGAAACGTATGTTGCTGCCACGGTCATTCAAGGTTCTCCCGATAAAATGGCACGAATACGTTCAGCCACCCATTACAGTTATACCAATAGAACTCTCTTGAATTATGAAGTGCGGGTTCCCAATGTCGCTGTTTCCCAAGTCAAGAGCAGACTGCGAAATAATGAGGATATTGCAAAAGCGCTTGATTATCAAGATCCCACCATTGTTCGGGTTGCGCGAGAATTAACCATTGGCATCGAACAACCTATCGCCAAAGCTACTAAATTGTTAAAGTTTGTCCAGGCGCTCCCTTACAATTTTGACATTGATGATTATCCTAAACATCCGCTGGAGACATTGGCTGATGGTGGAGGAGATTGCGAAGACACTTCCATATTGTATGCTTCTTTAGCCCGAGCAGTAGGAATACCGGCGGCAGTTTTTTTGATTCCTCACCATGCCATCGCGGGCGTCAGCGTGCTTGATGGGCCTGGTTGGTATGCCGATCTTGGTCGTGGCGCAGATCGCCGAAGATATACTTTAGTTGAAACCAATGGAAATGGGGAATTGGGTGAGATTGCCCGTGAATCTCAACGTGCCAAAATTTCCGACGAATATCTACTTCCTTAACTGAGACTCATCGAAGAGGGATGCGCATAAATTTCTTGCACTCCAGACAGGAGATAATTACTTTCCCTCCCCGGGTGCGGATTCTGGAATTTATCCCCGGCATCAGAAAACGATAACAATATTTGCAGTATCGCCGTTTAAATTCGGCAGGTATGCGGGCTTTCACTTTCATGGCTACTTTCCGCGCCAGAGATACGTAACGATGAGCTAAAGCCCTATCTTTAGAAAACATCTTTTCCGCCTGCTGAAAAAGAGTATAAATACGTTCTTGCGCAATCTTCTGCTGTTGTTTCTTAGGTAAGGGTTTGGCCATTTTAGGAGAGGATTATCTTCGTTTAGTTTATTTAAGTTATGGTCTTGAATGTTCCAAGTTATATATCCTACCTTACAAATATTTTTATAGTACCTTCTCTTCTCTATGAATTGTTGATATAAAAATGACCGCCACCATTAGTTATTTGGAATCAGTTCCTCGAGCCGAAGAGTTATGGGCTTTGGGAGATACCCCTGGATTTCATGCTGGGTACGATGCGTGGAGATCACTTTGGGCAGGACTAAACTCCAAAAATCCTCTTTCAGATGACCAGCAAGTTGAACTTCGAAAGAGAGCGGTACACGCTTTACGACACCTCGATGCTGATGGGTATGTTGCCTTCTGCCAGCGCGTACAAGGATACGTTGAGGACCATCCCGCGAGTGATGTATTTTCTGACATTCCACGTTTTAAAACTGCACAAGAATGTTATCCTGCGGAATTAGACTCTCTGGAGAAGAAAGTTGCTCTTCTCGACAAATATAAGACTCCCGCCATTCTCATCACCGGTGCCTTTGGATTCTTTGGTGGCGCAATTGGGATTGGAACGTTAGCAGATTCCGGAATAGATAACACTTATCTCAATCATGTGATTACCGCCGCCGGAAGCCTGGTTTCCGGAATTGTGGGGAGCGGACTTACGGGGTTGGGCTTTTTGTTTACGGGGGATTATCTGGATACCCAAAAACAAAAAACTGGTGAAAAGACGAAAGAAGATTTAATCGCCAAAGTTCAGTTGTATTTGGCACATCATCTTTAATTTTTCGTTATTCCAAAAAAGAAAAACATATAAACCAACTCATTTTCTACTCTGTATGAAAAGAGGACGGCCGACCCAAAGTGTTATCCGCCAGAACGTGGTGGAGATATTACACCACCTGGGCAAAGGATACGGGTATGAGATTTCTAAAATCTACAATGAAATCTTTCCCCAAGTCACCCAACGGAGCATTTACTATCATCTGCGCAAAGGAGTTCAAACCAAAGAGATTATCTTACAGCGCATTGAACAGGAGAAAGGCAAATTTTCCTGGGGCGATACGGTGGAAAAAACGTATTATGCCTTGGGCAGCACCGCCCAGCCAAAAGGCAACTCCAAAGTGCAGGAATTTCTAAGCACCCGGAAACGATAATTTTTCTGGAGCCCTAGATTTCTGTTGAAGGCAACGCTATCCAAATGTAAAGGCGTTCGCAGTAAACCCCCTATCTTTAACGACTAATTTTAAGCTATAATCTCCATACCTGCCATGGACCACATTATATAACTGGGGTGCATCGACAACTATAAATGCTCTCTCTCCCGCAAAGTGCACGTCACTCCCGGCTTGTTCCGGAGAAATATATTTATCATTAATAAAAACATCCATTTGTACTGGCCCATATAAAGCATCTGCTACCACATTCACGGCCTGCGCAGTAAAATCCAAATGAATAGTGGCATTCTCTTCTAACGCTTCCAGGTGGTCGGCATTGCTTCTCCACTTTCCCTGAAGATAAATCCTATTTTTCTCTCTCGATAGAGGAAGAACATAACCAGCATCTTTTTCCGGCTGTAATCCTTCGTCATTCCCAATATTCTGCCCGCGCGGCAAGGCAAACTGGTAGCCCAAATATAATTCAGGGGTGGTGGGCAATTGCGGGGTGGTATCCGCAACCGTTGATAAAGAAGCATCCATTGTTTGATTTATTTCTCCCAGAAGACGCTGAATGACTTTTTCAGTTTCTTCATAACCCCCTTCGCCAATGTGGTCATAGCGAATATAACCATCGGCATCAATCAAATATTTGTGCGGCCAGTAGCGGTTTTCATATGCTCGCCAGGTGGCGTAGTCATTATCCTGCACCACGGGATATTCCACACCATACTTCTCGAGTGCCTGCTGCACATTCTCCTTATTCTTTTCAAACTCAAATTCGGGCGTATGCACGCCGATAATGATTAAACCACGCTCACGATATTTCCTATCCCATGCCGTGAGGTGCGGAAGAGTGCGGATACAATTAATACAGGTGTAGGTCCAGAAATCAACCAGCACGAGATAGCCTGAAATGCCGGTTAATTCCGGTGCGAGAGGATATTTGCCTGCCTTCAGGAGAGAAGCCGGGGTTGAGCTTCCCGATAGTTTTTGACTCGGTTCTGCAGTGGCAGTTTTATTTTTTTCCAGAATGTAAATAATCCCGACAATGACGATAACGACTATGATCAAAATAACATATCTTTTATGTAGTGTCATTTTTTACTCCTTCCGTGCCATTCTTCACCCCTATTGATGCTAAATAGGCCAGAAAGGCAGGGATCAAGGGCAACACACAAGGGCTTAAAAAAGAAAATAATCCCGCGATGAAGGCAATACCTATATTTAAGGAACTTCCTGAAAAGAGACTGCTGCTGTTTAAGGCAATAATGAGTTCCGAGGCAAAAGACAAGTTTGCCACTCGGTTCAGCTGGTTGGCGAATACGAGAATGCCTAAGAGGATTAAAATCACGCCAAAAACATATTTTCCATAGGCTATCCATTTTCCTGCTTTGGAGATGAGTCTCTGCGCCTGGTTCGTGAAAAGACCCACGACCAAAAAAGGGATTCCTAACCCCAGAGAATAGGCCAGCATCAGGAAAAAGGCTGTTCCGGGCTGAGTTATCGCTAAGCTCAGGACTGCCCCTAATACTGCTCCAACACAGGGCGTCCATCCGGCGGCAAAAGCTGCGCCAAACACGAAAGACGTCAGGTAGGAATATTTGAATCTTCTTTTCACATGTACTTTATGCTCCTGCTCTAGAAAATCTATTTTTATCAACCCCAGCAAATATAACCCAAAGAGGATGATGATGGAACCACCAATATACCCCAGCCAGTTCTGCACCGAATAGGCATATCTCGACAAGATACCCTGCAACAATACACCTACTAAAGAAAACAAAACACTAAAGCCCAACACAAAAAACACGCTGTTCAGGAAAATCTGCCATTGTTTCGGCTTTACGTTGTTCATGGTTATGGGCTTACGATCATTTTTGCAATTCTTCCAGGTAGCGCGGTGTATCCCAGGAATCCGGTGCTTTTAGGACCATCTTTCCATCTTTTAAAATAACTTTCGTATGCTGGTATGGCACGCCAAATTCCCGGGCCAGAGCTTCCTCATCCTCATCAGTATCGGAATCGCGGTAATTGACGCGAAATCCAATCCAATCTGGATCCTGGAGCTGGTTAAAAGCCGCAATAGTTTCTGGTTGCTCTTTCTTGCAGAGCGGACACCAATTGGCATAGAAATACAGCAGAATTTTTTTGTTTTCTCTCAAGGCTTTTTCATAATCTTCTGGGGTGAACTCTACATATTTAGAGGTTGTTCCCGCCAGAATTTTTCCGGTAAACTGACCATTCGTCTCCGTTTCGGGATGGTTCTCTTCAGTGGTATTTTGTATCGTTCCTTCCCTTTCAATCCCCTCGCAGGCTTCCCATTCTTCTATCTCGCCAGATATTTCAAGAGACTCTCTTCCTTCCCGGCCTTCTTTTTCTTCTAAAATCTCGCATCTCTCTTCACTATTTTTATTTCCAGTACCAACGTTCACTGGTGAACAACTCATCACCAAAATACTCAACAACAATAATCCCGCAAATATGTATTTAAGCTTC
>JACPCD010000017.1 GCA_016179955.1 Candidatus Woesearchaeota archaeon
TGCTTGAAAAAGACCACCATATCACCCAGAGAACCATCGACAATTCCAGGGCAGAATACCGGGATGTTGTTCTTTGCCGCCCAATAGAGGATGGAACTTTCCTGGTTAATTTCTTTTCCCAGTTCCCAGCACAGTTCATGAGGAGCAAAGATTGTTCCCGCTTGCTGTTTCTTATATATTCTCTCCAGAAATTTCTGCATGAACTGGTCAAATACCGCATAACGGTCATTTGGGATGAAGATATTTCCAGTGCGGTTGATGCCATGCTCAAACAACATTTTTCCCGAAACGTCAAAGGTGCCTAAGGCAAATGGTTTTAAAGATTTAATAATATCCTCTTCCACTCCGCCGGCAGAAGTTACCAGAACATCGACTTTCTTATGCTTTACCAGGTATTGTATGATGTCCCGGACTCCGGAACTTACTAAATTAGAGGTGTAACTTAAGAATATAGTCGCTTTTTCCCGCTGCATGGCTTTAACGATTTCAATGCCTTCGGCCAATTGGGTCGCTTGAAAGCCGGTAGTCGCGTACGCTTTCAGGAATTCGTTAAAGTCAAACCTTTTCTCAAAGTCATATCCCTGGATTTTGGGATGGTCTTCCAAGGTCAGGTTCGTTTTAAGGTGATATTGCTGCTGATGCGAGCGTTCAATGTTTTCTTTGATTCTGTTTTCTTTTAATTTCATGGTGGCCTCCTGGGATAATACTCAATGATGAAAAATAAGTGGGGTGTGGTAATTAAGAATGAGATAAATATTCAGCTTCCAGCCATACGAACAGAGTCCATGAAGCCTTCAAAATACCGTCATTTTTTTAAACTTAACTGTTTTTAGTCCTCAAATTAACTCAATTCACAACCGAAGGGATAGGATGGCCACCAAGAAACATGTAACAAAGAAATGGGAAGTCAGTATCATGGAATTCCAGAATCACACCGGTCGGAAGTTTAAGGTAACGAGGAGACTGCCGGAACTGTCGGTTGCGGAGACAAAAGTCTTTGCCACCAAAAAGAAGGCCAAGCGCTTATTCGATGAGTGGCTCCAGTAATTCATCCATTTTAGATTTGAGAAGAGCAATAAGCTCGGGTTGATTATAATGGTAAATATCCGGAATATCCAGGGAAAGAATGCGTTTGAGCAGATATTGTTTAGAGAATCTTTTAGCTATTTCACTACGCTGTACGTCTTCCATAACGATAATGGCATCAGCCCACGAAAGCTTTTTTTCCGTGACTGGTTTGGCATTGTAAAGGCCTGCCGACTTGGTGTTAAATCTATCTTTAAATATCTCTTCCGCCGTCTTGCTGCGGTTCTGGTTCTGGTTGCAGATAAACAATATGTTCATGGTGGGGGTATAAATACTCTTTTCAATATAAATTTTGCTCTTCCCTATATAAAAGGAGGTAACAGGCTTTCGTCACCCCACGAATAGGGGGATCAGCCTTACCGGCCTATGAACCTCATTGACGTCCACTGCCACCTGAACCATGCCCAGTTTAAAGAGGACCTTCCAGACGTTCTCAACCGGGCCAAAAAAGCTGGCCTCAAGGCCATTCTCGTTTCTGGCGTCAATCCTCCCGCAAACCGGGAAGTGCTGCAATTAGCCCAAAAATATCCGGTCATTAAAGCGAGCTTAGGGATTTACCCCATTGATGCCTTGGGATTAACGCCGGATGCAGCTGGTTTACCTCATCATCAAGGCAAGATTAACCTGGAGGAAGAGTTTGCCTTCATCGAGAAACATAAAAATACTGTTGTTGCAGTTGGCGAAGTGGGCATGGATTTTTTCTGGGCGGAGAAAGAGAAAACCTTTGCCGAGCAAGCGGAGAATTTCCGGAAAATTATCCGTTTCTGCATTAAAATAAAAAAACCGATAGTGATCCATTCCCGAAAAGCGGAAGAAGAATGTATTGATATTTTAGAGCAGGAAATAAAAAACAAAGAAATCCCGGTCATCCAGCATTGTTTTTCCGGACGGAAAAGCCTGATGAGCCGGGCTGCTGTGTTAGGCCATTATTTTTCCATTCCTCCCAACATCCTGCGCGCCGGGAATTTTCAGACTTTAGTAAGGAAGACGGATATTAAACAATTATTGACGGAAACAGATGCGCCGTGGCTTAGCCCGTATCAGGACCAGAAGAACGAGCCGGCGTATGTTCTGGAATCGGTTCGGAAGATTGCGGAAATAAAAGAAATATCAGTTGACGAAGCGGCAGATCAGATATGGGAGAATTATGAACGTATTTTTTCCTAGTCGTTCGCCTTTCCCACTGTCAAATCCGAGATTAAAAACCCGCCAATCATATATTCGGTGTTGTACAAAAGATTCGCCACCACTTCCTTCAGCGCAAAGGCGTCTTTATAATCCAGAATTGCTAGGATCTGCTCGTCGGAGAAATTGTAATCCACAAAGAATCGCCGGCAATAATTTCTTTCATCCGCAGTGGTGCGTTCAAATTTCTCCTGCTGATGGAGCAGCCGGGCATCGTACTTTCGTACCACTCCCTGAAATAGCCGGGTGGGATGCACTTCTCCCGGGTCTAAAGTGGTTACTTCCCATAGGCCTTTCGTCGCCAAGGCATATTTCTTGAAGGCGATCTGTAATAACGTTTTGATCGGCTCCAGCCCTTTCTGAATGGAGAGAGCGCAGATGCGGACGAAGGCATCATAGGTTGCTTTGCAGCACTTGTTGAACAGCTTTTCCACCGGAAAGAATTTCATCTCCACAAATTCTTCCTGGCCATAGCGGTCCAGCAGGTACTTCTTGGTATTATTGAGGATGAACAAATTCTTGAAACACTGGTACAGCCGTTCTTGCTCCGTGAAGCATTCGATGCACAGGATGTTGTGAACCCGGTCCGCTAGTTTCACGGTGATAGCGGCTTCTTTAATCTCTGGATCAGGACAGTCAAAAATTCCGGCGATAGATTTGTAATAATAATGCCGCTTGTGTCGGGTGAGCAGGCGAAGGATGGTGATTATCTTAGTGACGTTCTCCGGGACGATCTTATTGTTGGTTGCCACTCCTTGTAATTCCTGCTCTAACGTTTGAAATATCTCTTCTTCATGGGCATCCAACGCTTTCAGGTGCGCTTCGCTCCGGGAGAGTTTATTCTTTATCCGGTATTGATCCACTTGCTCTTCCACCACGTCATGCAGCATGCCCGCACAAAGCGTTATCTCATCGGTGGTTTTGGCCTTGCGCAGGAACATCACCACATTGCACGGATGGATAAAGGCATCTTCCCCATTCTTTCGCCGGGGAAGGTGACCATATAATTTTTGAGTATACGCATAGGCATGGGAGAATAAATGGAACAGCGGAGAGGAAGGGCTTACTATCTCTTCCACGGGGGGGATGGTAGTAAGGGGTCTCCAGTGCTCTAATACCCGGAAGGCCTGATGTTCTTTCGTCTCATTCATGAGTGGTTGGGAAGGGCCGGTATATAAAAGATTTATGATGATGTTTATAAAATGCCGAGATTTCTTTTCTTTTCAAGTGCTGGAAGTCCAGTTTGAGCCAGACAATTATTATTCACTTATAAGTAGTTAAACAATCGAAAGATTTATATAGTGGGGTGCTTTGGATCTCTGTATTAAACACATTTTAGAGCAGGCACTATGGCACAAAAGACAACTATAAAACGATACTTGGCGGCGGCGGTGGCAGCCATCGGATTTGCAGTCTGTGGTGCAGGCTATTACTTCTCTAACCGGCATGCGGAAGCAAAAGCAACACCAGTGGCAGCAGTCGATGGGCAGGAAAACCCCTTTTCTGCAGATGATGTTCGCCGTGCCTTTCGTGATTTCGTGCGTGAAGCAAATTATCAGATTCAGAATCCCCTCGAACCAACACCCCTTGAGTTGGTGGAAGCGGACGTGAATCGCCTTCGTGGGGCAATCGACACAGAACTTGAACGGCGCGAGCAGGCTATCGAGCAGATGGCGGACGAACTTTACGCGAGGTCTGGCTGCCATACGGATTGGCATGTGGGCTTCCATACGAGCCTTGAAAAATACGCACTTTACAGCAAGGCATTGGAACTTGACGCTGCTCTCCATCCTTCCATGTTTTCTCCGTACGAAGCTCGAGACAGTTTGCAGCAGATTCTTGATGACATAATCAACATGCCGACTAATGCTGATCCGATTAGGGCAAATCGCTTACCCTATCTCCTCGCCAGCAGCCGGAAGGCGGAACGATGCTTGGGTAGAGATGGCGATGGCTTGTTTGATCTTTATCGCGATTATGTTCGCACCTTTGAAGAGGGCGACTGTGACAATGCCCGTAATCTTGCTATCGGTGCAGATGACGCATATCGTCGGCTGCGCGTGACGCATTCCTGCATTCCTCAGGGGGCGACTTTGTATAATTCCGAAGTTATTATCGCGACACTTCGCGAAAATTTCTTTCAGGAAGTAAGCACCATCCCTGAAGAGGAAATTCCTCTCTCTGCTCAGCTCGCCCAATATGAAGAACATGCCGGCTGGGTTGCTGCTTGCGTCGCCAATCGTTCATCTCGCGAGCCACGGGAATCCATGCAACTTGCACGATGCCTCACGGACTTGTATATGCACAGCACCCCTACGTCAGAATCTACGGGCATTTCTGCAACGCGCCTTCGTGAAGTAGTTGATGCACTTCCCGCCGATGCGGATCAGCGGTGTTATCTAGGGATTATGCTAGGAGAACGCCAGCGGTCTGATTGCCGGGACGACCCGTAAAACTTTGATACAAATTCTTTTTCGAAATCTTTATAAATAGCTCCCTGCAAATGGCATTCTATGGAATTTACAGTCATGGAAGAGAGCAAGACCAAGATTGTTTTTACGTTACAAGGGGAAACCCATACGTTCTGCAATGCCTTAAAGTATGAGCTGCAGCAGGTGAAAGGAGTCATTATCGCCACCTATAAGATAGATCACCCTTTAGTTGGCATCCCCCAATTTCTGGTTGAAACCAAAGGCATCGAGCCCCGGAAAGCCATGAAAGAAGCGTTGAAATCGTTGCGAAAGCAAGCGCAGGATTTTGAGAAAGAGATTGGGAAACTGTAAGAAATTCTGAGAAAGAGAGTAAGAAACTATATTTTTTATCTCTTATTCTATGCTTCTAGTTCAGTTCTTGACTGGTGGTCTGCTCTAGGCGAATGACGGCGGCTCAGCAGTGCAAAAATATGTTCCGTATACTCCTTGTCTACGAGATGGGCAAACAATTTATCCCATTCCGGGATTTGTAACGTAGCGTGGTACATAGTAGGTTTGCAGAATAAAGACGTCGGTGTTTCTCCCGGTTGCAAGGTGCTCTCATCCAATACGCTTTTGAGGTACTCAAGTTGTTGTGGAAGGGTTCTCTTGGCTTCAACGGTTCGTCGCTCCATTATCTCACGTTTCGGGGTGTCAAAATAGTGATCTTCCGGATCCCGAGGGGTCCAACGGCCATGTTGTGCTCCCTGACAACGGTGCCTGGTCTTAAGGTATAACGCCATCTGCTCGTCCAGAGAATAGATACAAAGTTTGGTACCTTCATCACTGCCCGTCTCAAAGCGGGAGTGGTATGCCCAAGGCTCGATGATAAGATCTACGTCAATCGTTGAAATCCTGCTGGTTAAGTCGATGATACCGGTCATTTGTATATGGTACATATAGTATATATGGTAATTTTGCTCGGCCAGGGGTTATTTATAAAGGTTATGATGTTTTTGAGCGAAAAGTTTAAATATTTGTAATCACATTTACTCACATAGGTGATCAAAATGACCAACATAACCTTAGCCTTAGAAGACACGTTGCATGAGCGGATGAAGCGGCACTCCGAAATACGCTGGAGTGAGGTCGTGAGAAAATCCATCCGGCAAAAAGTGGAAATGCTGGAAGCGATGGACAAAATAGCGAGCAAGAGCAGGTTAACCAAAAAAGATGTTGATGAAATATCTCGTAAAATAAAGATGGAAACATTTGAGGAGTTGAACAGTAGATGAACATTGTTGTTGACGTTAATGTCCTCATCTCTGCCCTTCTTAAAGATTCCACCTCTCGCAGCCTGCTGGTAAATTCTACCCACGATTTATTCTTTCCGGAACCATCGCTTCATAAAATCAGAAAATATCATCAGTATATGCTCAAAAAGACTGGATTTTCTGTATTTGTTTAGCATCTTTGAAATTCTTGATGTAGTTATCGTTAGAGTGACATCCCCGTAGGGGGCAAGTCCCCCTGTCACTCTCGCAGAACTCACTCAAAAGAATTTCAACTTTATGATGCTAAACAAATACGATTTTCTGAGTTTGAATTCCTGGTTCTGTTTCACTACCTGCTCAAATTTATCAAAATAATCTCCTTGGAAGAGATTCTTCAGCAATGGAATGAAGCAAAGAACGTAATGGAACAGATTGATCCAGAGGATGTTACGATTATCGCAGCAGCATTAAGCCAGGATAATTCAGTCATCTGGTCGGATGATGCTCATTTTGACCAGCAGAAGAAAGTATTTATTCTGAAGACGAAAGATATGCTCTACTTATCTCAATGAGGGCCAATGGGCTATAGAAAGCATTGCTCCCGGCGCCGTTTTCCCAGGCTTTCAGAAAGATTGTCCTTTTGAGTAGGTTAGCGGGTTGTGATAAGAAATTTCATGAAACCACCCAAACTATTTTAAATCCCGCTCACTCCCATAACCTATGCTCACCAAAAGCACCACCCTCAAGTTCTACAAGCAAAAATCCATTCAGGATGCCATCGTGGAGCATGCCCACCACAAGGAAATTGGCGTACGCTATGACGAAGCTTTTGGCAAAAGACCAGACATCTTAGCCTATCCCCGGGAAGTGCTGGAGTTAGCATTGCGCAACGCCACCTCTTTTCACTGCAGTGAAGAGTTGTGGGAAAATCCCACGCAGTTAAGCAGTGAACTGAGCCGGAAAGAAATGGACGCCTTGCGGGTCGGCTGGGATTTAGTCTTGGATATTGACTGTAAATTCCTCGAGTACAGCAAGATATGCGCCGACATCATTGTCAAATTCCTACGCTATTGCGGGGTTAAAGACCTTTCCGTAAAGTTCTCCGGGAACAAAGGGTTTCATATCGGCGTGCCATTTGAGGCATTTCCGAAACAAGTAAGCGGCGTGATGACGAAAGACTTATTTCCCGAAGCACCCAAGAAAATCGCCTTTTACGTGAAGGAAAACATTAAAAGCGAGCTGGGGCGGCGAATTCTGGCACTTGAAAATAATAATTTTGCCGCGGTCAAGGAAAAAGTAGGTTTGGCACAGGAAGAAATCATCCGCTTTGAGCGCAATGAGTTTGGCGATAATATTCCCCAGCTGCTGGTGGACCGATTTTTAGAGATAGATACAGTATTGATTTCTTCCCGGCACCTGTACCGGATGCCCTACAGCCTGCATGAAAAAAGCGGATTGGTCAGCATTCCGTTGGATCCAGATAAAGTAATGGCCTTTGAAAAATCATCAGCGCAGCCGGAGCAAGTCACCGCTCTAGGGCCCGTGTTCATGAACCGAAACGTACTGGGAGAAAACGCCCGGCAGTTGTTAGTGCAAGCGTTAGATTTTGAGGTTAAGATGGAGGAAGAGCCGGAGAAGAAAACCAAGCTGTATGAGGAAATGGCTATTGAGTGTCCCATCACGGAAGAATTCTTTCCACCGTGCATGCAGGCCATGTTGAAAGGCATGGACGATGGGAAGAAAAGAGCAGTTTTTTGCCTGATGAATTTTCTGGGCAAGATTGGCTGGAGCAAGCCGGAGATTGAAATCTATCTGAGAAAGTGGAACACTGAGAAAAATCGGGTGCCCTTGCGGGAAGTGTATCTCAAAGGGCAGTTGAACCATTTTAAGGCTGGAGAACGCTTGCCGCCAAATTGCGACAACGATGCCTATTATAAGAGCATGGGGATAGCGTGTTCTCCGGATGGCCATTGCCAACGTTATAAGAATCCAGTGAATTATACCTTGGCCAAGTGGCGGCGAAGGATGCGGGAGAAAGAAGAGGAAGGGAAAGGGAAAAGGAAAAAGAGGGGTGAAGCCGATATTAAAGATAAAGTTAAAGAAGTGGAAACGGAGCGAAAAGCTTAAATATAATTAGATATAACTAGGTATAATTATGAATGACGTAGAATGCGTGGCCCGAAAATGGGGAAATTCACTGGGGATAATCATACCCAAAGATATTGTAACAGAAGAGAATCTGGCCGAAAATGAGAAAATAGTTGTAACTTTCAAGAAAAAGCATAAAGCTAAAGAATTTTTTGGTATGCTGCCGGACTGGAAACAACCCACTTCTGAGCTCAAGCACGAGATGAAGAAAGGATGGGAGTAAAAGAATATTTCTTTGACAGCTATGCTTTGATTGAGGTAATAAAAGGGAATCCAGCATACCTAAAATATAGTGATGAAATTGTTACTATCACGATATTTAACTTGGTAGAGGTCACGTATGCTGTTTTCCGGAGTTTTGGGGAGGAGAAAGCTCATGAGGTGTATGAAAAGTTTAAGGGGTGTGTTCAGGACATGGACTGGGGGGTGATACTGGCTGCTTTGAAGCTGAAGGATAAATATAACAAAAAGCACCTGTCCTATGCTGATTGCTTGGGCTATGCTTTTGCTGAATCCCGGGATTTATTTTTCCTTACGGGAGACGAGGATTTCCGGGATATGAACAGGGTGGAATTTGTAAAATAGAATTCAAATCGATTGCCGTGGGGAAGACGCAAGAGAAAGAAAAATAAAAAGCATCAATCCATTATACAGTAGTAAATTATTTAAAGCCCAGCACCATTTTGCGTTGTTATGAGCCAATCAGAGTTATCTCTCCTTCAGAACAATCTCTTTCAAGCCGCCTTAGTGACCCGGTTAGTCCCGGAAAATATCCTCCTACTCTCGGCAGGAGAACTTAGCCCCTTTTCGGATTATTGCGGCGCCTTGGTGGGGATAGAGAAATTCCTCCATGAGAAAGATAATTATCGCAAAGCCTTTCCTGCTGATTTTGAGCGGGATTATGGTGTGGCGCTGGACGCCCTTCAAAAGAATCTTTTTGTGCCGAACCATAAGACTCTTCGTGGAGGCTTGAATGATCGCGTCCGGAAGATGCTGCAGCAAGAGAAACTATTAGGCAGTTCGCAAACGCTGGAGCATTTGATGGCCGGATTATCGACCAGCCAGGATAAAATAAAGAATCTCCACCGGCTGGGATTTAGCTCTTCGGAAAAGAAGCGGTTGGAGGAAGAACTTCAACAGCGCCTGGCGCATCTTGCAGATTATGGAGAAGTCCTGCAGCGGTTCCTCTTCACACTCCGACCGGCCGTCAGCGATGCTGCCCCTGACTGTGCTACTGCACTGAACGTCCATCAGCGATTATATACTGCGCTGGAAAGAAACGAGCCGGCAGCCATTGTCCCCGCGTTTAAATCTCTGGAAGACGAAATTGGTAAAATCCAGGTTACGGGAAGTGAAATCAATGAAACGCTTTTCTATCACCGGGGCCAAATGCATCACTCTACCAAATTTTTCGCTGCGGAATGGCATAAAATAGCTAGGTTGTTACAGCAATTGGATTCCATCAGAGAAAATCCAACTAAGAACGTTTCTTTTTCGCGCTCCATACCTTCTTTTTCACTCCACGTGCCAAGAGCAACATTCTCTAAAAAGGCGGCGGCACTTACCCTGGTGGGCGTGCTTGCGGGCGCTAGCGTATTGTATGCGTTTCCTTCCTGGAGAGATACTTTGGGGCTGCCCGTTTCTGGAGAAGAAAAGATAGGGCTGTTGTATGATGATGGGAAATACAGCGATGCCATAGATATCGTTGAGAGGCTGCATTCAGAACAGTCACTCGATAATGTTTCCTATAATTTTCTCCGGGGAAAGATAATGTTAGCTCACCGCCGAAAAAATGATATAGGGTATGGTCGGTTAATTGCTGATGAAGCTGATGGACAGGAGTTAGGTGCCTTTCGAGAGAGAGTTTATCGTGAAATTATGCATAATGACTCTTTGCTTGGCCTGATCCAAGGAGAGGAAGAGGAAGTCCTAAAAGCATTTTTTGACGCTGGCGGCTATGTCAAGAAAGGAACACATCTTTCTTGTCCGGAATCAACTGATACTCCCCAAGAGATGGCCCGGGCGCACCTTTGTAGCATCTTTGAAAAACGCCAGCCGGATGCGGTAGAATATGATCTTCTTCAGGCTATCCGGGGAAGTGATGTCATCTATCTTGGCCGCTCTGAAAATAGTACTGCAAACAAACAGTACTTTTTAACCGGCGATGGGAGAACAATTATATATACCTATACGCCAGTACACGGCAGGTATGAACGCTCTGATATTGTAATCGGGCAGCCGCTTCAGGAATCGAGGTAAACACCATGGGAATGGAAGAATTATTAGCACGCTGGAAAGAGTGGAGATATACCCGGCAACTGCCGGACATGGAATTAAAGACGCTATCCTCTCCCGCTATTAAAAGACTGCTTCTTGGCCTGGGGGTAATCACTGCTCTCAGTGGCATTGGCTATGGCGGATACAAAGTTCTGGGCTGTGCCGGCAGTGCTGTCGTGAGCGCAGTTTCCGGCAGCAGCATTGACGATTACCTGCCGGAAGGTTTTAAAGAATTGGAGTTAGGGATGAGTTATCAGGAGGTTCAGAACCGGAGGCCATTCATTCATACCACCGGAACCGAAGGGGTTGCTAGTGAAAGAATAACCAGAGATAATAGTTCTCAGGAACAGATACTTCGTGCGTTTGGCAACGAACATCCTCCCCAAGGGCCCATCGAGGTAGATTATGGATTTAGCAGCAACCATTTGAAGAGGATTGGATGGCGCTTATACCGGATGAACTCCTGGAACCCCACCAAAGGCCTCTTTGTGGAATTGGGAGAACCAACCCAAACCAGAGCGGGGTATTCCCGGTGGGAAAAAGGAGATGTCATTATTGAGTTTGACGCAGATCCACGGATGAACAGGTATAGTATAGAAGAAAAGAAAGAAGAATGAATGGCTGACTGGCTATAACATGAAACCTCTTACAAAATTAATTGCCCTGGGAACGGCAGCACTGCTGGGTGCAGGAATGATGTATTATTGCTCTACTAAATCAGATTATGAAGTGCGGGCGGTTCCTCCGGCCATCCAGCAGCAGCTCCAGCAGGAAAAAGAAGAGCGGAGACGGCAGGCAGAGGAACACCAAGCGGAGCAGAGGCGACAGGAAGAGGAACACCAGCGGCTGCGCCAGGAACTGCACATGACGGAGTTACCTCTTTGTGGCCGACAAGTATTTTTTCCAGAGAGTGCCTCAGTCTCTAAATTAATACAGCAGACGAGTAAAAGTTCCCTTGATGATTTATGGGGTGAAAATCCGGATCGGATGGGGGCCAGAGATTTATCTCCAATAGATGAACTGGTTTCCATCTTCAGAAGCCAGTATCATTCCGCAGAAATTGTGCAGTCGTTTTATTTTGGGCAGCTCTTTTCCCTTGAATTAAGCTATCCATCATCGACCGGGTTTGCAGTACCAGGCATCTTAGGCTCGGCAGGAGTTTCTCTTCCGGATACCTGCAGTACTGGTGTTCAGCTGCAGCCGGAATTAGGTTCTTCACGGCAACAACTTATTCTGTACCATAAGGCATTAAAATCAGCGAGCGAGGAAACTAGAGATCTTACAACTGGTTTAGTGCGTCATTTTCAACAGTATACCTGTCCTTCCACTGAAGAGATAGTAGCAGATGTTCATCCTTCCCCCGGCAGGGAAACGATACGTCCTCTGTGCAGAGAAGGATCAATGTGGGTCGAAGGGTTTCAGGTCTACGATGCGCAGAATAATCGTCTTGCGACCTGGCACACTCAAACCGGCCAGTTTCTCACGGATTTAGCGTTCGTTAATGTTTTGCCGGATGCGCTGGGTGAGTTTCTCGTGAGTGAGCATTGCCGCTGCCAATTGAATTATAGGGACTATTCTGTCTTTAAGTTCCGGGGGAATGGACTTCATAATATATTAGATGTCAGTTGGAGCGTACACGATGTCGGTGAGTATGGATTAAGTTATAGGCCCGGATTTAGTCCTTCTTCAAGAGGAGGTCATTCAATAATTGAACTAGAATATGGTAATAGGTTTGAAGGGCTGCGAACAAAAACATACCTCTACAATCCTCGCGCGTTACGCTTTGAGAGGCAGCCATGAACATTAAAAAAACGATCATCGGTGCAATACTTGGAGCAGGCATCGCTTTCGGAGCGTATCGGCTCTGCCAACCAGCACCAAAGCCCAGAACGCTGGAATGCGTCGTTCAGGAAACAGTTACCAATAGCTCAGGAAGTGCTTTTTCAGGAGAGCAAGACATAACGATTGTTAATCGTGCCAAAAACAGGATGGTGGGGGTAGCGGTTCGTTTATACACCATGCACGAAAATGACCTGCCGAAAGGAGATGTTTATCTGGCGGGATCTCCTGCCGTTGGTGGGGGACTGGCAGTGTATGCTCATGCGAGTAATGCACCGGGATCTCCGCACGGAGAAAACGATGTCCTACATCATTTTCTGAACGATGATTTGAATGTTAATCCATCCCTTCCGGGAATAAGATTACGGTATGCTCAATCTCTTCCTTACAATTCCGGCCAGGCGACACCCTCGCGTTCTTTTCTACGCCGCTATGCCCATCCGGGCAACGCTGACAGCAGTCCCGTATCCGGTCGGGAATTGGTGATTCGACCATCTGCCGGGGTAACTGCTTTTGACCATGATTCGCAAGAAGTTCTTTACGATCTGGCGCGCTGGACTGTTGATCAGGAAGTGCATTGCGACGGTCTTTTAACGACGGAAGAATTAATCGCCGGGCGGGAACAGGCTCTGCGGCTGATATCTTATGTTGATCCTGCGGGTATCGCACAAGAAGTATATGATAATGTGCAATGGCTCATCGACAGAGGCATTTTACAGGACTTGCCCGCCGGGAAGGAATGGTATGTGCTCACACCGACGAATCCCACGGCGCCACCTATGCTCATCCAGCGGGACCTGGCCAGCAGGGAGTATGAGGCCGTTACGGTTATGCGGTTGGAGGAGGTTTGTTCTGGTGTGCAGCGTCATGGAAATGCGGGAATGGAAAAGAGAAATCCAGAGCATATTTCTCCTACTCCTGCCCCTTCCAGCACGGGGGATACTTCCCAACAACCAGCGCCCGAACCAATCAGCGAAGGGAGAGAACGATGCTTGCCGGAATTAGTTAGACAAGGTAACTTTGGAGGTGTATTAGATTATTTTGGATTGACTAATTCTGAAATATTATCGGTCCGGAGACAATATTATTCAGCACCCAACCCCCCTAGCTTCTATCCCGATATGCTTTTTGTATATCCACGACTATCGCAGTTAAATCCTGTTTTTAATAAAATTGGTTCACGATTGACTCAAGAATTTGGTTCTCCCCGCAGGCATTCAAGTGGTATAGTCCTAGACTGGAATGATCAAGGATGTAATCTACGTCTTATACAGCAGAGCTATGACAATAGCCTTCGTATAAGCGGTAGTGGGGCACGATCTGGAATAGATGGATATAGGGATCGTAGAACTCCCGATTTGCAAACACCATTTTCAAGTATTAGGAATGGAGCAGGTTCTGCCGGAGAATGCGATTCTATTGATAGAGTCCAGCGGGAGTTTTATGCTTATCTTCGTACTTTAAGTCACGAACTCGTCAGTTGTTCTCCTGGGCAGGTGGTCACCAGAGCTCGCGGGAACAGCTTAGGTAACGTGGTTAGTGGGAATACTTATCATATTGATTTAGTTAATGCGCAGAACCGAGGGCGTTTAGGGCTGGATATAACATTTAGTATTCAGGAGACAGGCCAAAGAGTGCAATGCCACTTTAGCGGCTGTGAAAATGCAGATTAATGCCGTTGCTTTTTAAATAGTCAACAGGAGTCCATACTTCGCTGTTTGCTGCGGGGGGCTAATAATTCCACAACACTTAAATAAAAATAAGCATTTTTAATTACTAATGACACTTACGGACCTCGTTAAGAAGTTTTTAGCTGCTTCTGCTTTTAGTTTGGCAATGTATGCTTCTGGCTGCAATTCCGGGGGAGAAAGCGCTGGGTGTCGAACCGACTTTGACTGCCGCGGAGATAGGATCTGCCACCGGGAAGGATATTGTTATGATCCCCGGAATTTGGAGGATGGCGGCAGTTCTGCGGATGTACATAATGTTCGTGATGCCGGCAGGGATATAGTTTCCAGTGATTCCGGACGAGATATTCCCCGTCCCGAAGGGTTGTTTGGGAAAATCGCGTTTATTTCGTATAGGAATCGTAGTGACAGGTTTCATATTTGGGTGATGAATGCGGATGGAGACAACCCCATCAAAGTAACTGAAAATGTTGGTAATAATAATTACTTTTGCCCCTCCTGGTCTCCTGATGCCAGAAAGATAGCTTATGAACTGGGTGGTGGAATTTATACTATGAATGCTGATGGCAGCAATTCTGTAAGAATAGCGTTTGGTCAAGAACCTGCTTGGTCTCCCGATGGTCAAAAAATTTCTTATTCCGCCCTCAGAGATGGTGCACGATTGCAAGACATTTACCTAATTAATGCTGATGGGAGTAATGAGCAAAGTATTACCCCTGGTTTAATGGATGCTCACCACCCTACTTGGTCTCCCAATGGTAGAATGATTGCTTTTCAGTTTTGGAAAGATATTTGGCTTATAGATATAAATGGCAATTGGGATAACCGGGCCAGATTAACTACCTCGACCACTTATACTAATTATAATCCTGTATTTTCTCCGGATGGAAGAAAGATTGTTTTTGTTTCTACTCGAGATGGAAATAATGAAATTTATGTTATGAATGCAGATGGGGGCAACCAGATTAATATAACAAATAATCCGGCCAATGACGAATATCCTACGTGGTCTCCCAATGGACAAAAAATTATGTTTACCACAGACCGGGATGAGAGACGTGGATTAAATACCGAAATTTATGTAATGAACACTGACGGAACAGGCTTATTTAACATAACTGCTGTTGCCGGGAATAATTCAAATTACGATGAGCAACCGGCGTGGACACGGTAATTCTCTACGTTCTTTAATCAGAGCTGAGTAATTATGGACTGGACCCCTTAACCTTTTTCCTCCGCAACCTTTATAAAACACCCCTCTAATCAAACGGTAAAAGTCCGAGTTCACGCGCATAGGGCTGATTAGAGTTTAATAATTAGTGGCTGAATTCTCGGAATAATTACTAATGGCAGAACCAACGCAACCCGGCACATTCAAACACCTAGTCCGCATTGCCAATGTCGATCTGCCGGGAGAAAAACAGATTCGCTGGGCTCTTACTAAAATTAAAGGCGTAGGCATCCATTTTGCCGATGCCGCCTGTATTCTGGCTCACGTTCCTAAGATGATGAAAACTGGAACGATCAGCGATGAACAAATCGCCCGGTTAAATTCTATCGTTACCGATCCAATCAAAGCAGGATTGCCCCACTGGATGCTCAACCGCCGGAAAGATTATGAGACCGGGGACGATAAGCATCTTATTACAGGAAACCTTATCTTTGCGACCGATAACGACATCAAGCTCATGAAAAAGATCCGCTCCTATAAAGGATTGCGGCACACGAAAGGCCTGCCGGTCCGAGGCCAGCGGACTCGCTCCAATTTCCGCAAGAGCAAGGGTAAAGTTGTCGGCGTGGTCAAGAAGAAAGTAGCGCCTGCTGCCGGCGATAAGAAAGATGATAAAAGCAAGAAAGAAGATAAAGGAGGCAAGAAAGAAGCAAAGAAATAGACTATGGGTAACAAAAAACAACAATTTTTTGGAACCCCTCAAAAATCACGAACAGGTGATTTCTGATGGGCGACCCTAAAAAATTCAAGAAAAAGTACAATTCTCCCCGCCATCCCTGGAATAAGCTGGCCATCGAGCAGGAGCGCGTCATTCGCCGGGAGTACGGGCTGAAGAACAAGCGGGAGATTTACATTGCTACCTCCTTCCTGAAAAAGTACCGGGATATTGCCAAAAAATTAATTGCCGACTCTACGTCCCAAGGCCAGCGGGAGCGAGAGCAGATGCTGAATAAATTGACAACCTTGGGCATGCTGCCTGCGGGCGCTAAATTAGATGACATTCTCAGCTTAGAATTAAAGGACATCATGGAGCGCCGGCTGCAAAGCCTGGTGCTTCGGAAAGGGTTTTCCAAAACCGCGAAGCAAGCCCGGCAGTTTATCACCCATCGCCACGTCATCATCGGCGATAAGGAAATAACCTCCCCGTCGTACATCGTTTCTCTGGAGGAAGAGAGCCATATCCGCTTTAAGCCGGTGTCGTCGTTAGCTGATGAAGCACATCCGGAACGCATCATCGCCAGTACGCCTTCAGTTCCAAAACCAGTACCCGCTAGATCGTCCATGCCAAAATATGGCTCCCGATCCGGTGGCCGATCTGGATTTAGGCAATCAGCAAAAGTAAAGGTGTCCGCATGAGACCTGAACAAGCAGCACCGTCACGCGGCCGGCCGATGCGCTGGGGCATTGCTCATATTTACTCGTCCTATAACAACACCATCATTACCGTAACGGATATTACGGGAACTGAAACGCTGGCTCGCTCCAGCGGCGGACAGATTGTCAAAGTTGACCGCTTGGAGAGTTCTCCCACGGCGGCCATGGGTGCAGCGAAGAAAGTAGCCGAGATCATTCGGGAGAAAGGCATTGAAGGATTGTATATCCGAGTCAAAGCCAAGGGCGGCCATAATGGGCCGAATAATCCCGGGCCGGGAGCCCAGGCAGCTATCCGAGCTTTGTCCCGGGTAGGGATGCGTATCGGGAAGATTGAAGAAGTGACTCCAGAACCTCACAATGGCTGCCGGGCAAAAGGAGGCAGACGGGGGCGGCGTGTATGAAGATCCAAAAACTGAAAGAAGAGCGCAAGAAGAACAAGTTGAGTTTCCTGATTAAAGAGAGCAATGAAGTGTTCGTTAACACTTTACGCCGGCTTATCCTGGAAGAAGTTCCTACCTTGGCGGTGGAAGATATTGAAATCAAGGAAAATAGCTCCGCTTTATTTGATGAGATGCTCGGCCTGAGATTAGGCTTAATTCCCCTGAAGACGGACTTAAAGAGTTATGAGCGGAAAGAAAAATGCAAGTGCGGAGGTGAAGGCTGTGCCCGCTGCGAGTTGAAGCTTTCCCTGAAGGCAGGCAAGAAAGGGTATGTGTATGCGGAAGAAGCCAAAAGCACTGATCCAAAATGTACTTTCGTGTATCCTACCATGCCCGTCGTTAAATTGTTGGCAAAGCAAAAAGTAGAGGTTACGATGACCGCTATCCTTGGCCGGGGAAAAGATCACGCCAAATGGGCGCCCGGATGGGCATTTTACAAGCATGAGCCTGAAGTAACTGTAGGTAAGGTAAGCAATCCGGAGCTGCTGGCCGAAAAATGCACTGATGGCGTGTTTGAAATTGACAATAATAAAGTGAAGTTAGTAGAAGACAAAGTGTATGACAGCAATTTACTGGACTATTATGCTGAGCTGGACAAAGGCATCACCGTCAAGTATACCGATAACCTCATTTTCACCGTGGAATCCTGGGGGCAGCTGAGCACTAAAGAGATATTGCATTCCTGTGCTGACATATTATTGGAGAAAATCAACGAATTGGATGCCTTGCTATGAAACGAACCGGACCGATGAATCATCAGGTGAACGTGCTGCTCGCGGAGTTAGAGACAAAGACGAGAGACAGCAGATTCTGGCGCAGGGTCGCGGAAGATATCCGGAAACCCACGCGTCAGCGGCGCATCGTGAACGTGTATAAGATTGACCAATTTGCCCGTGATGGCGAGACCATTGTCGTTCCCGGCAAAGTCTTGAGCGTCGGTGAGATTCATAAAAAAGTAAATGTGGCAGCAATGAACTTTTCCATGGAAGCCAAGCGCAAAATCCTGGATGCCAAAGGAAAAGTTCTTTCCATTCAAGAATTATTAACTTCCAATCCTGACGGGAAGAAAGTGAGGATCCTCGGATGAAAATATATAACGGCCAGAACATGATCTTGGGACGCTTGGCAACGGTGATAGCCAAAGACATCCTCTTAGGAGAAGAGGTGGCGTTGCTCAACTGTGAAAAGATAGTGGTAAGCGGCAGAAAAGTTAATAGTTTTACCCGTGCCCGCCAGCAGCTCTTGCGGAAAGGGCATCCATTGAAAAGTGCGTTAGTCTCTCGCTCACCGGATCGGTTTGTCCGCCGGGTCGTTCGAGGCATGATTCCCTGGAAACGCGCCCGGGGCAAGGAAGCCTTTCACCGCCTGCGGTGTTACATTGGCGTGCCCGCCGAATTTACCGGGAAAGAAATGATTATGGTGCAGGATGCGTCTGCCAAGAAGCTGCCCACCTTACAGTTTGCCACTATCAGCGAGATTTGCAGACAGGTAGGCCAAAAGATACGATGAAATCCATTCAAACACAGGGAAAACGGAAGAGTGCCATCGCTCGGGCTACGCTGAGCCCCGGAACGGGGAGAGTAACCATTAACGGCCAGCTGCTGGGAAGTTATGGCAGTGACGTGTTACGCTTGCGCATCTCTGAGCCGCTGCTCTTAGCAGAAGATGTTGCGAAAACCTTGGATATAGCAGTTAGGGTGAATGGCGGCGGCGTCAATGGGCAGGCTGATGCTTCCCGCTTGGCTATCGCCAGAGCGTTGGTAGAGCATGATAAAAAACTGAAGAAGGCATTTAATGATTATGATAGGCTGTTGTTAGTGGCGGATGTCCGCCGGAAAGAAGTTTGCAAGCCGAACGACTCAAAAGCCCGAGCTAAGCGGCAGAAATCGTACAGGTGAAACCATGATTATACCCATCCGTTGCTTTTCGTGTGGCAAGCCAGTTGGCCATTTGTATGAAGAGTATCTCCAACGCTTGGGCAAAGGGGAAGAGCCTAAGAAGGTGTTGGATGCGCTGGGCGTCGAGAGATATTGCTGCCGGGGCGTGTTCTTAAGCCAGGTGGATTTGATTGATCTGGCGGGAGAGTTTAAGAAGAGTTGAGGTTTTTCGGTTTACTCTATATCAGAATAGAGAAAAATAATTTATAGGCCCCCAATAGCCTCTAAAATCTTTCTATGTCCTTTTACAAGGTCATTAAATCTATTTATTTCTTCAACTACAATGTTATACTTTTGTTTATCTTTCAAATCGTTTGAACTCTTTGATTTTTCCATGGTTAAAAGAAACAACCTGAAACTTATAAATCTAACGAATGAAATTGTCTCCTGATTCACTCTTTCTTCATTTTTAATCTCTGGTTGTGATAATTCGTTACCAACTCCTGAATCCTGTAAAAACGATCTTCCGCTTCCTGGCGAGTGCAGTGGTACATTTTTGCCAATACCTGGTATCCTAAATCGCTGATAGTATCACGGAATTCCGGATCATCCTGAACTACAACATGGATTCCGTGGGCTGGGTCTTGATGCAAAGGAGTTTGCCGCAGCGTGATTAAGCGGTCTAATATTACTGTACCAACGGCATTGACGGCCCCCAGATAGAAAATATCGTCGGCGGTGATACGAGATAATTGGCGGCGGATTCTCGAATACTCTGCTCTAAAGTTGTCATAATTACTAGATAATAGTGATTGTATAAAAATGTTTGCTAAAAGTAATTTATTTCTAATTCTGGCTAAAAGATAGAAAACAAAAGATTTATTCGCTGGTTTCTTTCCTATAATTTTTTACTAAATTGTAAATTCCTGAAGCTACCAAAGCAGTCCCAACAATTACTAATCCAGTATGGAATGCTGCATCTGAAATGCCTGAATTATTATTTATTATGTAAGCATGGAGGCTTTCTTTTGCCTGTAACATTTTTTCAGGAGTTACTGTTTCCAAAGTTCTATACAATGCCTCCTCCATAATAACACGACTTTGATGGGACCCAATATCAGCATTTATTCCCGCTACGGTCGAAACTACTCCCAGTCCTGCTTTTCCATACTGAATTAAATTTTCTAGTGACATAACGTTTAGTATTAACATTCTCTTTATAAATCTTCCGATTAGTTTACTACTTTATAGTACCTATTAATGACGTCGGAATTCCAAACCCCCAACCTCTTCGATATTTGCCTAGTCCTATGGTATCCCCTACAACAATCTTTAAAAACATCTCCAACTCAGCGTAAAAGGTGGTTGATACCTCGTCCTCTCCAGAAAGTATTCTCACCATCGATTCTGCCAACCTGACCCCCGGCATGCAGCAGTATCGAGACGTCAAACAAGCTCATCCTGATTGCCTGGTCATGCTGCGCATGGGTGATTTCTATGAAATGTTCTACGAAGATGCGTTAACGGCCTCTAAAGAATTAGAAATTACCTTAACCGCCCGGGGAAAAGGGGAGAAACGTGCTCCTTTAGCGGGCATTCCATATCATGCGCTAGATCCGTATCTCGCCAAGCTGGTCAAGAAGGGCTATAAAGTAGCGATCGTCGAGCAGCTGGAAGATCCAAAACTAGCGAAAGGCTTAGTGAAAAGGGGCTTAGTCAGGATAGTAACTCCCGGCACAGTCATGGAATCGTCCATGCTGGAGGAAACGAAAAATAATTATATTGCCGCATTGACTTCTGCAGGTGAAGAGTTGGCAGCAGCATTCTGTGATCTCTCTACGGGAGAATTCTTTGTTACCATGCTTCCCACTGTGGCTTTTCTCCAAAACGAACTGGCTCGGCTGATGCCGAGAGAATGTGTGGTGCCGGAAAGCCTGAAAGTTAATACGGAAATTACCACTGCGATTACATCCTCTGGTGGTTTCCTGAATTCTGTCGCAGACAATTATTTCCAGGCCGAAACCGCTAGTCAAGTATTACAGCAGCATTTTGCCCAGCATATTGATGTCCGCATCGAGAGTCAAAAGCCGCTGCTGGCTGTATCAGGAGCTTTATTGCGCTACCTGATGGATACGCAGAAGAATGCTCTTTCTCATTTGACCAGTATCACCATGCGCAGCACTACCTCTATGGTTTTAGATGCTGCGACGTTACGCAACCTGGAATTAGTCGGCAATTTACAGGATGGCTCCCGGCGGGGGACACTGTTCTCGGTATTAGATAGGACTACGACGGGTATGGGTGCGAGGTTGCTGCAGAAATGGATTAAAGAGCCGCTGCTGCAGGAGCAGGGTATCATTCATAGGTTTGATGCCATTGCCCAGCTCAAAGATACCCTGATACCTCGAGAAGAGATTCGGGCTTTGCTAGAAGGAATTTATGATATGGAGCGTCTGATCAGCCGGGTAAATTATGGGAATGCGTCTCCCCGTGATTTGCTGGCACTGCGGAATTCTCTTCACCAGATTCCTTTACTTAAAGAAAAATTGGCGGTCTTTTCTGGAGAATTGCTGATGACTATTGCCGGGATGCCAGGGCTGGAAGAAACCGCCACGATTATTATCTCGGCAATCCGGGAGGATGCGCCCGTAACGCTTCGGGAAGGGGGAATTATAAAAGAGGGGTATAACCAGGAACTTGACCAGTTACAGGACCTTAAACGCCATGGACGAAAGTATCTGCAGGAAATTGAAGAGCAAGAGAAACAGCGCACCGGCATCTCCACCCTGAAGATGGGGTATACCAATGTCTTTGGCTATTTTTTAGAAATCACCAAGAAGAATATCCCTTTAGTTCCATCTCATTATATTCGCAAGCAGACCACGACGAATTCCGAACGATACGTTACCGAGCAGCTTAAGCTTGAGGAAGAGAAAATTCTGGGGGCACAGGAAAAAATTGAGCAGTTAGAATATGTTTTATATCAGGAGCTGTTAAAGATTGTTGCTCGCCGAACGACCGAAATTCAGGATGCCGCCCGTAACGTGGCGCTTCTGGACGTGCTCTGTTCTTTGGGAAAAGTCGCGTTGGAACAGAACTATTGCCGACCCTCTATTGTTAAGGAACAGATAGTACAATTAAAAAAAAGTCGTCATCCGGTCCTTGAAATAATGCAGGATGGTTTCATCCCCAATGATATTACGTTGCATCCGGGGGAAATGATGATCATTACCGGCCCCAATATGTCAGGAAAGTCAAGTTTAATGCGTCAAGTGGCTTTAAGCGTGCTGATGGCGCAGATGGGCTCATTTGTTCCTGCAGGCGGTGCTACACTTGGCATCGTTGACCGTATCTTTACCCGGGTAGGAGCACAGGACAATCTCAGCGTAGGCCAATCAACCTTTATGGTGGAGATGAATGAGACTGCATCTATATTACATCAGGCGACGGAGCGAAGTTTAATTATCCTGGACGAGATTGGAAGGGGGACCTCCACCTTTGACGGAGTTTCCATTGCCTGGAGTGTGGCGGAATATATTTACAATAAGATCCGGGCGAGGACACTTTTCTCAACCCATTATCATGTGATGAACAAGTTAGCGGAGAAATTCTCTAACGTCAAGAATTATAATCTGACGGTCAAAGAAGCTCACGGAGACGTTATCTTCTTATATCATTTGATGGAAGGGGGCACAGATCAGAGTTATGGCGTGCACGTGGCCAAATTAGCGGGTCTGCCTGCTGCGGTGGTGGAACGGGCACGGGAGATTCAGCAAATTCTGGAGAAAGATGACGAGATGATGCGCCGGATTCAGGCCAAGCGGATGGAAGAGCAGAAAGGGTTGGGGGAGTTTTAGGGGGAATGTTCCTGGTTTATTTTTTCTCTGCCACCAACCTATCCAATTTTCCCTGCCGCTCTAATTCATAGAGGTCCTCGCATCCCCCAATATGTTTCCCATCAATGAAAATCTCTGGAACGGTGGTGCGGCCGGACTTCTGCACCATCTCTGTCCGTTGAGCGGGATTATTTTCCACGTTGATTTCTTTATATTTAACTCCTTTCTTTTCCAGTAACTGCTTGGCCCGATGGCAATAGCCGCAGTAAGGGGTGGTGTAAATGACAACCTGGGCCATGGGCGCTGGAAAGAGTGTTTATTTTTTAAATTGTTTGATTTTGTGCTTTCAATTCAAAAACCATAATCTTTATAAATAAACAACTACTTTAAAGTTAAAAATGGACTTGGAAATAATAATCAACATTCTGGTTGATAATGCCAAACAATTCACGGGCAGAGAACGGTTAGATATGTCCATGTTTCCAGAAGCAGACGTTCCACGGATTTATGCCGCGGCGGCCGAGGGAACGTTACGACACCGGGATTTCGATGCCACCAGCCATTATTTATTTTTAGGCAAGCAGTGGGCCAGGCTTCTGGAATTAGGGGTTCAGTTCTTTCATAGCAACGCTGAAGAGGAACAAAAAGCAGGAAAAATGTTTTTAGAAATTGTTGCCTGCCATAATAAGCTTCCGGAAACAACTGCCGTGGAACTTGCGGACCATATCCTCAAACATGATGGGGAATATTCTCGTTATAGGGCAGTACGGGCTCTAGCTGCGGGAAAGGCAGCCCAAAGAGCAGAACAAGTTGCATACCAATTCCTTGAAGAGGGAAATCTTGAAGATGGGACAAAATTCCTTAAAGTTACCGGTAAAAAACTTTCTCTTGAAGAAGTCACACGATTTGCAGGAGTGGCTTTAGAACGAGGGCAATACCGGGAAGCATTTGAATTATACCAATTACATGCACGAAGCCTGCCTAAAGAGAGAGCAAAAGCTATCGCCAATGCTAACCTTAATGCCAATGGAAGCTGGATATTTGACCAAGTTGTTGAATACATGGATAAGAGAAAGAATCCATTTACTGCTGAAGAATTTAAAGGATTCGCCGATGCAATTTTTGACGCTGGCGGGCATGCTGAGGCATTGAAACTGTATGAACGGGCAGGCAAAGCAGTTTCTTCCGATGAGTACAGAGCTAAGGGAGAACAAATATTAGGGCAGGTACGAGAAATTGAGAGTAGCAGGAGTTCATATTCCCTCGGAAGCTTGTGGCCAACAGTAAGTGCTGCCTTTGCGTATCTTTCAAGAAGCGATCCACAAGAAGCACAGCACCGGGTTGCTCAATTTGCCAATTCATTACTGGACCAGCCGGACTTTGCAAAGATGAGTTCAAATGTAGACGCATTTGGCCTGATTTATGAAATGGTAAGCATGCCCCTTCCGGTTGACAAGGCCTTGATCGCGGCTCAATTATCAGAAAAAAAAGGGAGATATGATCAAGCAGCTAAATTCTATGTTGCTGCTAGAATGAAAGATGCGGCTAAAAGAATGGGAGAGCTGGCTCTCAAAAGTGATGATAATTATCAACGAGAGTATGGGGCCAGAGAGGCTTTCAAAGCCGCTGGTGATGAAGTTGGGCTTGCAGCAGCCAAATTCCTTGAAAATAATCTAAGAAGGCATTAACATCATCTTCCTATCCACCCCACTACCTAAATTTTTTTAAATGCCGCAAGCCTCTGAAGTTCATGCCCTCTATTATCCTGCTGAGCGAGGACCTGATCAATAAGATAGCTGCCGGGGAGGTCATCGAACGGCCCGCTTCCGTGGTCAAGGAACTCCTGGAAAATGCACTGGATGCCGGCGCGACGAAAATAACGGTTGACATCGAAGACTATGGCCAGAAACTCATCCGAATAACTGATGACGGGAAAGGCATGGACCAGGAGGATGCCCAGAACTCAATCCTGCGCCATGCCACCAGCAAGATCAAAGATGATAAAGACTTATTTGCCATTCGCACCTTAGGCTTTCGGGGTGAAGCATTAGCAAGCATCGCAGCAGTGTCATCTTTTTCCCTCACTACCCGGCCGCACCAGCAGCAAGAGGGTTACTATCTTCATGCCGAGGGGGGAAAAATCCTGGAGTCTGGTCTTGCCGGCACCACGCCGGGAACGATCGTGGAAGTGCGTGATCTTTTCTTTAATACTCCGGCGCGAAAGAAATTCCTCAAGACGGATGCAGTGGAGCTGCGGCATATCCTGGATGTCGTCATGCGCTATGCCTTAATCAATCCCCTTATTTCATTCACTCTTCGCCACGACCGGCAGGAACTGCTCTATTCTCCGGCAGTGCAGGATCTGCGAAGTAATGTGGCGACTCTCTATGGGATTCACCTGGCTAAGGAATTGCTGGAAGTGAATTATAAAGATGATTTGCTGAGCATCACCGGATTCATTGCCACGCCGGCCGATGCCCGCAATGATAAGAACCAGCAGGCATTGTACGTTAACGGCCGATGGGTTCGAAATGCTGAAATTACCAATGCCATCTATGAAGCATACCATTCGCTGCTTTTTCTTGATAAGCATCCGGTGGTCCTCTTACAGTTGACTATCGATCCCGCTAAAATTGACGTCAATATACATCCCACTAAGTTAGACGTGAAGTTTGATCAGAAAGAGCAGGTGGCAAACGCAGTATGCACTGCTGTAAAAGAAACCCTCCAGAAGAATAATCTCATCCCCACGCTTTCTGTGGACCTGGAGCGGCAAGTTACATTTGGAACTCCTGCACCTAAGGTAGAACCGGCTACGCCGGCGTATATGTTTGAAGCAAGTACTCAGGCAGTCTTCCGTCCCTCGTATGTGGCCGGAGAATCTATGGGTGCTGCATCGGGTGCTATTGTCAATGATACTCCAACGGACAATAATTACAAAGACTATACTCCAACAAATGACATCCCACCAGATACTGCGCCAGTCATCGTACCAGAATATGTCCAAGCTACCGAGCTGCCGGGAACCACAACTCTGCCTCCCCTACGTTTGCTGGGGCAGATCCATAAGACATTTTTTGTCGCTGAAACCGAGCAGGGAATGTTTTTCCTGGACCAGCATGCCGTGCATGAGCGAGTCTTGTATGAAAAGCTGATGCAACAATATCTCGACACGCACATTAAAATCCAGTCCCTGCTGCAAGGTGAGATTATTGAATTCAGCCCCACGGAGAAAGTGGCGGTTCTTGAACATCGGCAGGCATTAGCCCGATTTGGGTTTATGGTGGAGGAATTTGGTGCCAATACCTTTATGCTCAAGACTATTCCCCGGGTACTTGATCGGCAGCAGCCCAAAGAGATGATATATGAACTCTTAGCTTTGCTGCAGGAGAGCAAGCCGGAAAGAATTCAGGAAACCATTATTACCCGGATGGCCTGCCGGGCAGCAGTCATGGCAGGAGAGATGGTTACGATCCCGGAGATGGAGAGTTATCTCCAGGAATTGCGGCATACGGTGTTTCCGTTCACCTGTCCGCATGGACGGCCAACGATGTTTAAAGTGACCGTGGATGAGTTAGAAAGGAAGTTTAAAAGGAAGAATTGAGTTACTTCTTGCTATCTCCATTACTGCCACTATACCTTTCCCGCAGGTACATTTGCAGCAACGGAGAGTCTTTGCCTTGAGCTAACACTTCCCGGACGATGTGAGCTAGGTTATTGCATTGTAACTTTTCAACACACCCTAAGCCGCCGAGTTCCTGTACGGTGCGGTTAAGCTCTTCCGGACTGGGATCTGAGGAAAACATGAGACGGTACGGCTGCTCCCGACCTTGGAGCGCTTCCAACAAATCTAACCCTCTGGCTATCCGCCCAAAGGTGTAATCCGTGATTACTAAATCATATTCCTGCCCCCGTATTTTGTGGAGTGCCACTTCAATGGTCGGAGCGCAGTCCACGTCTCCTATATCGCTCAACAACAGGGAATAGAGCTTTAGCATATTCTCATTGTCATCCACACAGAGGATTTTGTGGGTCATTTTGACTACTAATCAATAGCTTTTACTTAAAAAGGTTATGGTCAGAAAAGAGTCGGAACAGAAAAATGAGGTGCGTCCAAGATTTGCGTTAAAGCAACATTTAAATACGATGGTTCTCGTAACCAGTTATACTATGAAATTCAAGAATTTTACGTTAGACGCCTTTCAGGAGGAAGCAATCCATGCCATTGAACAGAATAATTCGGTGGTCGTTTCCGCTCCGACCGGTTCCGGAAAGACCTTAATTGCCGATTACATTGTTGACAAATACAAAGACCAGGCTGCCAGGATCATTTACACCGCCCCCATTAAAGCCCTGTCAAATCAGAAATATAAAGATTTCTCCAAGGAATATGGACCCGAGTCCATAGGCTTGATGACCGGTGATGTCGTCATTAATCCTCATGCCAAGGTGCTGATCATGACCACGGAAATTTACCGCAACATGGTCGTCAGCAATGACGAAGAGGTAAAAGATATCGTGTACGTCATCTTTGATGAGATTCATTATATCAATGATATTGAACGTGGTTATGTGTGGGAAGAATCCATTATCTACAGCTCACCCTCAGTTCGCTTTCTGTGCCTTTCTGCCACTATTCCCAATGCCGATGAATTTAGCCGCTGGATCCACGCCATTAAAGCGCATCCGGTGCGCACCATCGTCTCCAGCTATCGAAATGTTCATTTAAAGCACTTGTTCTATGATTATGAGTTGGGCATAACCACTGCTGAAAAAATACGTGAAGTGGCGAGTAGCTCTAGCTACCGGCAATTAGTACGCCGGCGGCGGGGCCAGCGGGAAAAGATGCCGGAACCAAATCACACGAATCTCATTAAAGAATTAGGGAAAGACAAGCTGCCCTGCTTCTTTTTCAGCTTTTCCCGGAAAGACTGCCAGGATAAAGCCCGGGAACTGGCGAAAGTTAACTATTTCAACAGAGATTCTGCCATTTTGCAGCGGTTTAATGCCAAACTGGCGGATGCTCCCTCGGACATTGTTAAACTAGCCTCTACCCGCATCTTGAAAGAAACCTTGGCTCAGGGCATTGCATTTCACCACGCTGGTTTGTTACCCATCGTGAAAGAAGCAGTCGAGGATCTCTTTTCTCAAGGGCTGATCAATGTTCTTTATACCACGGAAACGTTTGCCGTAGGCATCAACATGCCCGCAAAGACAGTCTGTTTTGCCAGCCTGCGCAAGTATGACGGAGTTAACTTTCGGAATTTAAATACCAAGGAATACTTTCAGATTGCCGGCCGGGCCGGACGGCGGGGAATGGACACCGTGGGCTTTGTGGTCAGCATGATTTATCGGCCAACTTTCAGGTATGATGAAGTCCAGGCCATTACGACGAAGGATGTGGAGCCTATCACGTCCCAATTCCGCTTGTCAATCAACACCGTGCTTAATTTAATTGATCAGCATACGCCGGAGGAAATTGAAAAAATATTGCGGTTAAGCTTTTACTCTTACCAGAAGTTTGGGGATAATTATGATAAAGTTGCTACGAAGCTGTTGCTGGCGCGCTATTACAGCATCGTGCGCCAGCTGAAGAAATTCGGATATATCGTTGATGGAAAGCTTACCGACAAAGGGCATTTTTCGTCGCACATTTATGCGGATGAGATTTCCATGGGGGAAATCTTTGCCACTCATTTTGTCGATCGGCTGGATGAATATCAAATATTATTGCTTTTGGCAGCGTTAGTGTATGAATCGCGGGAGCGGCATGAGTTCCGGCAGCCGTTCACGAATGATGCTTTATTTAAGCTGAAATCGCTGCTGGCCAAGGATGAGTATCTCCATCATGTCCGGAAATTCCTGAAGCTGGAGGCCCTGACAGCTTTAATTCATCCGATTTATGCTGGAAAGAGTTTCTTTGAGGTATTACAGTTAACGAATCTGCTGGAAGGCGACTTGATTAGGTTCTATGCCCAGATTCTGGATCGACTCGGGCAAATACGCAAAGCCAGCACCAATTTGCAGTTGTCGCAGAAGATGGCGAATTGCAAGGGGATTCTGGAGAAAGCATTGGAAGGGATTTATTTGGTGTGAGTTTTGGTCGTGAACTAATTAGTCCATAGAGTGAACTCAGATTTAAAAAATTTATTATTGGGTCGAGAGAGAACCTATTTTCAGTGCACCCTCTTATTCTTCTCTTCCACCAACTGCTTAATAAACCCATCCACTTTCACGTCAAACTTTACCTCTCCCGCCCTGGTGCGCACCGCCAGCACTTTCTTCTCCACTTCCTTATCGCCAATCGTCACGATATAATTCACCTTTTCCAGCTGGGCGTTGCGGACTTTCCGGCCAATCGTCTCCGCGTCGTCATCAAGCTCTGCCCGTAGTCCTGCGTCCTGCAGCTGGTGCAGTACCTTTTGGGCAAATGGAATATTGCTTTCATTGATGGTAATTACCTTTACCTGCACCGGGCTGAGCCATAACGGCAGTTTTCCCTGTGTCTTTTCGAGGATGTACGACATGGTTCGTTCCGTCGCTCCCGAGGACGAGCGATGGATGATCATGGGCCTCTTCTCTTTGCCATCCTTATCCACGTAAGTTAAGTCAAACCGTTCCGGTAAGGCAAAGTCAATCTGTACTGTCATAAGTGTATCTTCTTTTCCATAAACATCTTCATACTGCAAATCCAACTTTGGGCCGTAAAATGCCGCTTCCCCTTCTGCTTCTTTGTACTTTAATTTTAGGCGGTCGAGAATCTTTTTCATCATTGCCTGGGATGCTTTCCATGCGTCCGGGTCATCAATGTACTTCTCTTTATTCTTGGAATCCCACTTTGAAAACCTGTACCATGTTTCCGTAATGCCCAGCGTCTGCATCACATACTTTATCAAATCCAATACTTTCTCAAATTCTTCTTCCAGTTGCTCCGGCCGGCAGATGACGTGGGCATCCGCTAAGGTGAATTGCCGTACTCTGGTCAGGCCGCGCAATTCGCCGGACTGCTCGTTGCGGAATAAGCTTGCTATTTCAGCATATTTGAGAGGCAAGTCTTTATAGCTCACCTGCCGGTTTTTGTAAATGACGAACTGGAACGGGCAGGTCATTGGCCGCAGGGCAAAAGTTTCTCCTCGTACCTTGAGCGTAAACATGGAATCCTGATAATGCTGCCAATGTCCAGAAATCTTGTACAGATCACTTTTGGCCATCACGGGAGTTGAGGTATGCAGATAACCCCGTTTCAACTCTTCATCAACCACAAAACGCTCAATTTCCCGTCGGATAGTCGTTCCTTTGGGCGTGAATAACGGTAATCCCCCGCCGATAATTTCACTGACTAAATATAAACCCAGCTCTTTTCCCAATTCAACGTTGCTCTTCAGGCCATTTTTTCCCGG
>JACPCD010000018.1 GCA_016179955.1 Candidatus Woesearchaeota archaeon
CACCAAATGGATACTTCAATATTAGAAGACATTGGACTTACCGGGGCGGAGATCAAGGTGTTTCTTTCTCTGCTGGAATTAGGTTCCTCGATGGCCGGTGAAGTAGTGGAAAAATCTGGTCTGCAAAATGCAGTAGTACATAGAGCATTCCATTCTCTTATAGAGAAAGGCATTATTATATATATAAAAGAAGGAAAGATAAAACGCTATCAAACCATAGAACCAAAGCAACTTATCAATTTTCTAGAAGAAAAAAAAGCCAGGCTCCAAAAATTACTTCCCGAATTAGAAGCAAAACGTGTGCTGGCCAAACAAAAAAATAAGGCGTTAATATTTCAGGGAATAAGAGGAGTTAAA
The DNA here is from genome assembly GCA_016179955.1 of Candidatus Woesearchaeota archaeon. GTDB lineage: Archaea > Nanobdellota > Nanobdellia > Woesearchaeales > GW2011-AR9 > JACPCD01. The sequence continues at coordinate 358 of JACPCD010000018.1, forward strand.
GAACTTATTAACCTAATGCTAGAAACAGACGCAAAAGAGTATGTTAGTTATGGTGGTTCTAAAAAATCTCACGATCTTCTAGGAGATTTTTTCTGGGAAAATTTTCAGCGTAAAAGAATAAAAAATAAAATTAAAGCAAAGCTTCTTTTTCATTATTCATTAAAGTGGTGGGCGGACGAATTAAATAAAAAATACAAACTAACAACGGTCAAAACAACACAGAGAAATTTTGAAGAGCTCTCAGAAACCCTAATTTGTGGAGAGAGGGTGGCGATTATCATTTATTTAGATAAACCATTTGGATTCTTAATTGAAGAACCACACGCAGCAAATTCATATAAGAAATTCTTTGAATTATTGTGGAAATAATGCTGCGCTCTTACGCTTTCTCAAACCACACTTTAAAATCCTTGCCCTTCACCGAGAACGCATCAGCGGTGGTATAATCTTTAGAGGGATTAGTAGCTGATATATCCAAAGAAAGAGCGCCTACTTTCTCTTGGATGTCCTCTGAAAATTTCTCCATCTGCATCTTTTCTGGCACACGAAGGAAAACCGTAATGCGGTCACTTTTCTCTAACCCTGCTTTCTTCCGCAGACTCTGCAGATGGCGCATGATTTCCCGGGCATAACCTTCCGATTCCAGTTCTTCCGTCCGCTCCAGGTTAACGTACACAAACCCCTGGCTGAAGGCAGATTCCTGATAGTTCTCCGGAACCGTATGCATAAACGTCACCATCTCCTCGCTTATCTTTACCTCATTCCCATGCAATTCAAAACTGTACTTGTTTTCCTGCAACATCTTTTTCTGCACGTCTTCAGCGTTCGTGGAAGCCAGATGGGCCATAATCTCGGGAGTTAATTTCCCATAGGCCGAACCCAATGCCCCTGGATTCGGCTCTAACTGCACTTCTAACTCCGGCAGATGATCAACCACGCGTATTTCTTTGGCATTGGTCTGCGTCCCGAGAACATTGCGCAACGCGGCAACCGTATCCGCAATTCCTTCATCCCGGCTCATGATGACAATTTCTTTCACCGGCCAGCGCAAACTGAGCTTGGCTTTCTCCCGGGCATTCAAAGCAGCACGGATAATCCCATGAGCGTGCTGCAGGTGCTGCTCCAGCGTGGCATCGACATATTCATCATGACAGTCTGGCCAGGAAAAGTGGCTTATGCTGAGTTGCTTCAGCTTGAATTCTTCCCGCAGATTCTGATAAATTGCTTCCGCAACAAAAGGACAGACGATACTGAACATCTTTAATGAGTCCAACAACACTTCAGCGATAGTAGCCATACACACTTCTTTATCCCGTTCACTCCCAATAGAACTCTTGTCCCGAATCATCTGGATGTACGTTCGGCTTAACTCCAGACATAATTCTTCCAACGGCGCAATGGCCTGGTCCAGTTGATAGCTCTCAAATCTCGCCGTGACGATTCTAATGGTGGAATGAAGTTTGGAAAAGATGTAGCGCTCTTCCACTCCCCGCTGTTTCTTCCCGGTTTTTAGTTTGAAAGGATTGCATTTATTTTCTTTCGCCAGATTGATCAATAAAATATGGATATTCCACAGGATATGCAAATACCGGGCTTTGGTACCACATTCATCCCAGCTGAAATTGATGTCCTGCCCGGCATTGTTCTGGCACATGTAATACCGCAGGACATCAACACCGTGCTTGTCAATCAACTCATAGGGGGAAATGATATTGCCTAAACTTTTGCTCATCTTCCGGCCGTCGAGGTCATTCAGCATGCCATACACATAGACGTTCCGGAAGGCATTTTCATGGCGGTAAATATAGGAGCAGATGGAAAGCATGCTGAACCATAAACGAGTTTGTTCTTTTGCTTCCATGATGAAGTCTGCCGGATACAGTTCCTGCAGCAATTGGGGATCATTATCCAGGCAGTTCCAGCTGGTCGTGCCAGCGTCCACCCATACGTCAATGACATCGGGAACACGTTTCATGACGCTGCCACAAGAGCAGGATAATTTTACCTTATCAATCCAGGGGACATGAAGGTTGCGGGGAACTTTACCGCCAGCATCTTCAATTTCTTTTCGCGAGCCAATAACTTTGACCGTTCCACATTTCGCGCATTTCCAAATAGGCAACGGCGTTCCCCAATAGCGCTGGCGAGAGATGGAATTATCTTTTAAGTTACGGATCCACGATTCGTAGGCGTGATTCGCAGTGTCGGGAACCCAATGGACACGCTTGTTTCCATCGAGAATGGCCTGACGGAGATCTTCCACCTTAAAGAACCATTGAAATGTTATCCTGAACACGACGGGCTTATGGCAGCGCCAGCAATGAGGATATTCATGCTCCACGTCGGTAGTGGCCAGTAAAGCTCCCACCTTTTTTAACGCGGCGGTAAAACTGTCATCATTCACCTTGGCCCGTAACCCGGAAAACGTGCCCATCTCTTTCGGGAAATAGCCATTCTCGGTCAAGGTGTTGAAAGGAGGAATATCGTACGGCTTACAGGCTTCCTGGTCCTCTGGCCCACATCCGGGAGCAGCATGAACCAATCCCGTTCCAGCAGTGGTATCGACAAATTCGTCGCTGAGGATGATGGTATGAACGTGGGGGTGCTCTTTTTTTAATTGGGCATACTGGGGCAGGAGTTCCGCAAAAGGATGAGTGTATTCCAGCCCTTCCAAGGTTTTCCCTTTAAATTCTTCCAGGACTTTCATACTTTTGCCGATAACTGCTTGAACCACGACACCTGCTAAAGCTTTCGCCAAAATCCATTTCTCTCCTTCCACCTCAACTTTAACATAGTCAATCTCTGGTCCGACCATCACCGCTAAATTAAAAGGAATGGTCCACGGCGTGGTAGTCCAAACAATTAAGTATTCACCCGATTTTCCTTTCAATGGAAATTTGACAAAGATGGATTTGTCTTTGACCGTTTCATACTCGCACTCATGCTTTGCAACGGCCGTTTCACAGTGCTGACACCACGTTAACACTTTTTCGCCATAATATAACCTCTTGGTTTCATATGCTTTTTTGATCAGCGCCCATTCCCCTTCCATGAATTCGGTGTGCAAGGCCATATAGGGGTTCTTTTGACGGACGGTGATGCCCATACGCTCTAAATCGGTGGTCATGACCTCGGCCATTTCCAGACAGAACTTTTGGCATTCCTTGATGAATTTAGCCAACCCAAATTTCTGGATGTCTTCTTTGGTGATGAGTTTATATTTATCCATCACCTTATGTTCCGTGGGCAGGCCATGGACGTCAAAGCCGTTGCGGTTCCAGACCTTAAAGCCACGGCTGCGCTTATAGCGCAGGCCAATGTCTTTCAGCGCATAATTCCAGGCATGGCCCAGATGGAATTTGCCAGAGGTGTACGGCGGCCCGTCCAGAAAATAGAATTTCTTCCCTTTAGCATTCTTTTTCTCCAGTTTTTCGAGTACTTTATTATTTTTCCAGAATTCCACGAGTTGTGGCTCGAGTTCCTTGAAATTATAGGCTGGGAAACGCATAACGATGGGGGAGAAGAGGAGGTTTAAAAAGGTTTGGGGGAGATTGAGCAAAGTAAATTGCTATTCTGAAACTTTTCGAGTGCTTTGCTGTTTTTCCGGCACTATTACAAAAATACGATATTGTTTAAATTCTTAAAATGCCTGTCTCCGGAGACAATCTTACAATTAAATTCCTGTTGTTTTACTAACAGTACTGCATCGATGAGCCCAAAGTCCGGCTGTGTCTGACGCTGTTCAAAGCGATGCTGTGCAGCGTCAATCCAATCATGCTCCGTCAGCGGTATAATCCGTGAATTGGCCCGCAATACTTTAAATAAAGAATCAAAATCCATCTGCTGTTTGAGGGACCACCCTTTTATTTCAGCCAGGCAGCACTCCACTGTCAGAAAACGGTTCTTGGAATCTAAAAATAACTGTTGGAGAACCTTGCCTTTCACTGAACCTGTAAAATATTCAATCCAAGCGTAGCTGTCTATGATATACAACATGCTTACCAAAACTCACCATGCCCTTCTTTTTCTTCTTCAAATGGGAAAGCGCCCTTGCAAATCCCAAACCCATCCATCATTTTTTTATGGACAATAGTTATATCTACTTTATCCCCTTTTTCCAGTCCCTGTTCCTTTAATTCTTCAATGGGGAGAATAACCCCTATTGAATTGCCCCATTGCTTTAATTCCACTTCAACCATGTTTAAACAGAAAGTATAACTAATATAAAAACTTTTTGGAAATAAATGATTCTGTTGCAGGTGTCTACCTTTTATTGTTTTTGTAGTCACCTGATTTCCCTGTCAGCAGACTTAAAATATGTCCCTCAAAAAGTTTCTGCTTTAGGCGAAGATGGAATAGCATCATAACGGGCAAGCACGGCCCGGGCAGGTTCAGCCCGTTCTGGGTCGCTAAGCGCCTGCGAGAGCATAGTCCTCGTTAGTTCTGACGGGCCATAACAGTCAAGTATATCCATAATAGTATCTCGCTGTCCTGCTTCAATATGCTGTAATGCTGCAACTAGCGGCCAGACCGTCGTTTCATGCGGACCGTACTGTTTCAAGAGGCGAGAAGCGATAGGCCTGATGGATTCATCCCGGAGAGCGCTGACCAGTCGGCCGGCGGTATACCTGTTTGGTCCGAAATGCTCAAATAACTGTATGGCAGCCTTGCGGCCAGTATCGTTATGAAGCAGGTCAACAAGCATGTTGGATAAAGATGTTGTCATTTCAAAACGCTGCACTACGGCAGCTATTCTTCCCTGTTGATCTGGATTCTCGAGCATCCCCGTCAACGCCTTACGCAGGATGAACCGGCTCTTGCTATCATACCCTGTTAGCGCCTCCTGTACCTGAGGACCGCATTCAAGATTAGTGAGAAAACTAATCACCAACCCTACGGTTTCAGGATATTGTTTATAATGGGCAAAAATCGTACGAGTATGCTCCGCGCTTGCAGGATCGCTTAAGGCCGTCAAAAGATATCGCACCAGCTTGCCTGTTGGATGATACTGCATAAGAATATCTCTCGCTCTGAAAGCAGTGTCTGGATGAACAAGGGCAGCCACCAGGTACTCCTGAGCATAGGGATTCTTCTCATAACCAGAAAGCAAATGTCCCGCATGGCTTGCGGAGCGTTCGTCGTGCAGAGCGTGGACAAGCAGCCCGATCATCTGTTTGGATGGCCCATAACCGGTAAGCAATTGCACCGCAGTATCTGCGGCACGTTCATTGATTAAAGCATTGACCAGCGGCCCGATAGTTCCTCTTGAAGCACCATAATGAGCCAGCATGTCTCGAGCTGCATCGTGCGAGAGAGAATCAGATAGTGCACCAACGAGATATCGTCCGCTCACTCGTGGATTGACATCGCGCAGGATACGTTTTGCCGGTTCAACCCAATTAGGATTTCCAAGGACGCCTACTGCCATCCTCACCAGATTATCAAGATGCTGCTCATCGGTGGGCAACTGCGCCGGTGAGGTGTATTGCAGGAATAAATCAACCGTTACTGCTTCGATTCCCATCTTCAGTCCAGTTTGTAAGGCTCAGTCCGCTCCCCAGATTTGTAAGCCTCATTTCTTTGACAGGTACCAGGAACGCCCGCCTCCAGCCGGTATTTGGCAATGGTTCGGCGGGCCAGACCACGAACTTTCTCTGTAAGTTCACGATCAGAATATGCTTTTTTCCGTTCAAATTCTTCCTGCAACAGCTGATTCAACGGTTTTAGAGCCAGATATTTTTTCAATCCGTCATTGGTCACCAGCAGGTCTTTGGCATAAAGCACTTTTTGATCTCCAACCACGCTGCGGGCTTCCACCCAGCGATTAGATAATAACCGGCAGATTGTACTCTCATGTAACTTCAGCTTTTCAGCGAGATGTTCCGCTCTGAAGACGTGGTACCTGCTGCGGTCCAAATCTTCCAAAAATTCCCGCTGAACTTCACCGATGATAACATAGGCATTCCGCAGCGTTCTCCGCTTCCATTCGTCAAAATGGTGCAGCCGAGCCAGCAAGCGAGAAGTTTCCGGATATTGTGATTCTTCCAGTTGCGCCAGCTGCAAGTTTAAAGAACCTTTCAGGTGATCAGACAAGACCATTTCTGGTTTACTATCTTTGCGCCCGACGTAGGTAACATCCGGAGTTACGACGACTGAATATTTCCCCAGGCAATTTTCAATAGAACCTACTTCCGGAGAAAATATTACCCCCTGCATATCTTTTACTGCCTTTGCGTCTCGTTGAGGATTCGTCAGGTGAGCATACAGAGACTGCACCTTGCCCGAGGTATCTAATTTAACGGTTCCTTGCTCTCTCCGCTGCCGCAGCACTGCTTCAACTGAACTAGGGTTATAGGATATTCCTACGGCAACGGCGGATAATACTTCATCGGGAATGGCCAGCAGATTAGAAAATTCAATAACTTGCGTTAGGCTCATCTGCTGCCGCAGTTCCTGAGATGCCCGCATAGTTACCTGCATAAGAGCGGAAGAAACCCCAATATTTATAAATTTTACCTCTTAAAAGTAAAAACTCACCGGAGTATAATCACATTCCCCCGTCCTTTCTTCACTTTCTCAATCCTGCCTTTATGCTCTAATTCGGTAATGATGAGGCTCACTTTCGCTTCCGATAAATACAGCATCTCTTTCCGCAGCTCCTTCTGCGATATCCGCCCATCATGCGCCCGGATAATCTCCAGCGCTTTCTCAACGTATCCCGGCTCTTTGGCCAACTCTTCTTTATGCTGCTCCATGCTCTTGGCACTTTCCTCTTTGATGCGCTTCCGGAACGGTTTCAATGGCCCGTACTTTTTCCGAGCTCTCCAGAAACGGTAGAGCAGCAACAGGACAATTACGCCAGCAACCAGATACTGCCATAAAAATGATTTTTCTTCCTCAAAGAGCGACTGTTGCGTATCATTTAACAAGTCTTCTTCATCTTCCAGATTGGGGATTAAAAATAAATCATAGACAAACTCCCCTTCATTAACGATCTTTACCTCATCACTGATAGAAATATCCCCTTTCAAAGCCGTTAAGGTATAGTTACCGGGAGGAACCTCAAACGAATATGCGCCGTCACGGGAGAGGAACCGCTGCTCTGGAATGGTGGTTATCTCCACTAAAACATTAACTGCGGGATCCAACTCAGCAGTATAGATAGTGCCTTTTAAAGTGGTAGCGCTTACTAAACTTATCCCCACTATCAAAAAGATAAAGAGCATCATACCAAGAGGAAATACTCGTTTCAAGGCCATACCCCGAGGATGCTGAGCTATTATAAAAACATATCGCTCCATTAAAGAACTAATTATTTAAATATTATTGTTAAATATAGTAATATTTTCTTATATAAATAAAAATAAGTTAAAATAAAATATTATAAAGCTTAAAAAGTTAAAATTTAACCTATTTTAAAGTTTTTTAGAAAGCATGTTTATAAAGTACTTTGGTTCAGATATCCCTGCAATGACAACCTCACGCAATCAATTGTACCAGGAAGCCCTTCAGGAAGGGCTGTATTACCTGGCACTGGATGATGAAAAACTCCGACAGCGAGCGTTAGTCGCTGGCTTGTATCAGCGGGCCTTTCAGCTCCACGCTCAGGGAAATTCCACCCTTTTAGATAGATTACGCCATCACCAATACCTCGCCAAGGATCCAGCGGCATTTGGGGAAATGCTAGAACGCCTACTGTTAAATAAAGATACCAACCAGCCAGCTGGCTTGTCATCTTTGCTGGAACTAGAAGAACCTGCCCCATACACGGAAGGATCAGTCGTACGGGAACTGCCATTAGTGCAGGAATGATACCATGAAAAAAAATACTATCCAAAAAATCATTGAACGGCATCGGCATAATTTCCCTGTTTTTTTAACACCTATCACTAGTACAATAAATAATAAGAATAATAATTCCGATACATACAGCAGGAAATATCCTGAAAGATATCAACGGAGGTACCCTATGGCAACACTACAAAAGATTGCTGCCTTGGCAGTGCTGGCATTGTTCATCTTGAGCATCGTGCCGCTGGCCTGGGCAGAGGAAGATCGTTCCGGTCCGAACAGCGGTTCGGACGAGGAAAGGGACGTTCAAGAAAGTGCTGATGATGCAGATAATGAAGCACCATCAGATGATGGAGCAATATCAGACGATAACGTTCCGGCAGAGCGGGAAAACCGCGAGGGACGCAGAGACGCCCGTCGGGAATTGGAAGCTCTCCGCGAGCAGGGCCATAAACTGAAAGAGAAAGTGGCCAAAGCCCGGGAAGAGTTTGAGAAAGTAAAAGATCAATATAAAGAAAAGAAACACGAGTTTGAGCTGAAGAAAAAAGAACTGAAAGAACTCAATGAAAAAGCCAAGTGTAAAGATGACAGCGACGACTGTAAAGCCAAGAAAGTAGACTTGAAGCGAGGCGTTAAACAACACTTGATCAAGACTGCTGAGTTAATTGAGCGCTCGCTGGAAAAGCTTACTAACCGGGTGGAATCATCGAAAGTATTGGATGACGCCCAGAAGCAGCAAGCCTTGGACAGCATTGCAGCCTTAGAAGTGCAGCTTACGGCAAAACAAGCTGAGATTGAGGCCATGGCAGATGATGCCCCCGCCGCAGAGCTGAAAGCACAGATCAAAGAATTGAAAAAGCTTTGGCAGGACATCCGGAAAGAACAAAAACGGATCATTGCTGACTTAATCAGCCACAAGCAGGAGAGCATCACCAAGGTCTACATCAAATTTGGTGAGCGGGTGGAAGGACAGATCAATAAACTTGCGGAGCAAGGCGCTGATGTAAGTAAAGTTCAGGAATTACTGGCGCAATATCGGGCGAAAGTTGACGAACTAAAAGCTGTGCCCGCCGGTGAGCGAGAACAGTTCAAGCAAGTCATGCACGACGCCAAGGAAATCCTGCGGGAACTGTTGAAAGAAGTGAAAGACCTGAAGCACGGGCTGAAACCAGAAGCAGAAGATGAACAAGAAAATGAAAGCGCTGATCAAGAAGATGCAGATGAGCAAGCGCCTGCTGACGGGAATGTAAGTCCGACTCCGGATGCACCGGCTGACGAGAGTCCAGAAGTTCCGGCCGAAGCACCTGTGGAAGAACCATCAGGAGAACAAAACCCAGCGCAGGAGCCAGCTGCGGGCGAAGAAGTCCCGGCAGGGCAATAGAGAAAGCTTTTTATTGCTTTCTTTATTCCAACGGTGAATACTATGAAACGACTCTTTGCAATCGTGGCACTCTTGTCGATGCTCCTCTTAATCGTTGCCTGCGCACCGGCAGCGGCACCTCAATCCAGTGTACCGGCGGAAGCGACGCCAGAAGCAGCCGGAGATGTTCAAGAACTGGATGATTTAGGCAGCCTGGCAGATGAAGTAGATAATGACGTCAGCTTTGAGGAACTTGACAACGTAGATTTGAAGTAAAATTATTTATTTTTTCTTTTTTATTTGTATTTTATTTGTTTAGCATCTTTGAAATTCTTGATGTAGTTATCGTTAGAGTGACACAAGAAAATAAACAGCGATTTATTTTCTGTGCAGAAATGAAGTTTCGAGCTTCATTTCTTGCATCCCCGTAGGGGGCAAGTCCCCCTGTCACTCTCGCAGAACTCACTCAGAAGAATTTCAACTTTATGATGCTAAACAAATACTTTTATTTTTAATGGTGCCTTTCTTCTCGTCTGCCAACATATTGATGGCCTTTCTTCAGAATATATTGTTCCCGCAATCGTAACATCTCTCCCAAATCCCCTTGGGCAAAACCAACTTTATCCTTGATCTCGAACCCTTCCTGTTCTAATTTTGGCTTAAGGTAGCCGGCTATTTCTGCGCCGTGATATTTAGAAAAATGATGTTGGAGGTATTGCCCCTGGAGCCTTCCCAGGGCCCCTTCAATATGCTTCTGCGTCAGTTCTGGTATCTGTCTCTTCACGTGGCCAACAGTATTCTTTTTTCCTTTAACCAATTCCACTAAACCAGTGATACTGGGTATTTTTCGTCCATCAGCAGCTACATGGCGATCATACTGGCTCGTCAAGTGCTCATAGGCTTCATCTGCATCCATGCCTAAAGAATCAATTGCCTTCGTGACTGCGGGATGAGTCTTGGCAAAATATTTTTTAAGACCGGCAACAATGGCCCTCTTGACTTCCGCTTCTTTCTTATGAACGCTGGCAGTATCATTTTTCCCGAATATCTTATCTAATTCCTGCACAATCCCGGTATATAAATCCTGTTGCGCAGGATAGAAAATGTTGTTATAAAGATGATTCTGGTTCTCCTCATTGCTAAACGCATCAAAAGCTTTGAAGGATTCATCAAGGCCTTTGGAGTGCTCTTGCTTTAAGCTATCAAGCAACTCATCCAAATTAGCCGGCTTCTTTTCCCCTTTTTTAGCCATAATGGATATTAAATGGAGAATATATTTAAGCATTTCTCTTTTCCAACCTATTGACCAAAATGTCCCACTCCCCGCCAAAACCTATATATTTATAAATGTCTTAGAAAGCATTGCCTCAGTACAACGTCCCAGGTAACGAAAACTTGCCTGCTCGGACCTATCCCCATGAAGAAATCAAAGTCCATCAATCCCAAACAGATGAAGGCAGTCTCGAACACCGGAAAGGGAGAATTGCCAGTAAACACCCCGCAACTGCCGCCGGAAATGGAAAAGAAACTTAAGGCGTTAAAAGAAAAGCTGGATTCCTTCAAAAGCAAGGTTCTGGAGAAGTTTGGAGACTACATTGTGGGTATAACCTTACTGCCTCCCGAAAAACCGCTGCCGAAAGAAGGGGAACCAATAGCGGAAGGAGAACTCGGAAAGGAAGAGAAAGAACCGAGGAAAGAGGAAAAAGAACCCGCCAAAGAAGACCAGAAAATCAACCTGCTGATAGTTGTCGATGATACCACTTCTCAAAAGATGACCAAGGATGAGCTGCATCAGAAATTCTCCACCATCATCAAGAAGATGGCCGAAGAGGTCGACAAGAACATCATTCCCCAGAGCATCCTGCTCACAGATTTGTGGCAGAACTGCTATGATGCCAAATATGAGCTGAACAAACTGATTTCTTTTGGGGCACCCATCCATGACACCGGTATGTTGGCGGCAGTTAAGATTGCCGAAATCCATAAGACCATGGTGCTGAAGAAGTTTGAGAAATATATCTTAAGTTACGTGTTAGCTGGTTCATTAACTCAAGGAAGAGCCACCCAAACGTCCGACATTGACGTGTGGATTGTCATCGATGATACTGATGTCAAGAAGATGACTCGGGTGGAATTGAAAGACAAGCTGAGAGCCATCATCATCGGCATGGGCATTGAAGCAGGAGAAATGACCGGAATTAAAAACAAGCTGAATATCCAAGTGTACATCTTAACGGATTTCTGGGAATCATTAAAAGAAGCCAACCCCATCATCTTTACCCTACTCCGAGATGGCGTGCCATTCTATGATAGAGGCATCTTCATGCCCTGGAAGCAATTATTGAGGATGGGCCGCATTAAACCGAGCCGGGAAGCCATTGACTTATTTATGAGCACCGGCGAGCAAAGTATTAGTAGAGTGAAATTGCGGTTGAAGGACATGGGCATGGAAGACTTGTTTTATGCCATTCTTACTCCATCACAGGCCGCGTTGATGCTGTATGGGTTGCCTCCGCCGACGCCTCGGGAAACATCGGAAGTGATGGAGGACATCTTTGTGAAGAAAGAAAAGATGCTGGAAAAAGAGTATGTCGATATCTTACGGAAGAACGTGGAGCTGCGCAAGGGCATTGAGCATGGCGAGAAGAAAGAGCTCAGTGGGACGGAATTAGATGTGTATATCAAGAATGCCGATAAATACCTGAAACGCATCCGGGAATTGTTCACGGAAATTGAAAACCGGCATGACGAGAGAAGTATCCTTGGATTGTATGATGAAATTGTAACTATTATTCGAGATGTGCTGAAGATGGAAGGGGTAGAGAAAGCACAGGACGACGAAATCATCAAGCTATTTGAGAATGAATTAGTGTCAACGGGAAAAGTGCCGGCTCGTTTTCTGCGGGACTTGAATGAGATTGTGGATGCAAAACGGAAGCACGATGCCAAGAAAATCACTAAAGCAGATATTGAGAAGGCTCGTAAAGGCAGCACCGGCCTAATTCAATTCTTGATTGAGTATATGCAGCGTAAACGTGGACGAGAACTGGAACGAGCCAGGATCAGGCTAAAGCACGGCGAGAAATATGGAGAAGTGATATTATTTGAAAAAGTTGCTTTTGTCATCCATGACATTGATGCCAAGGAGCAGCGGATTGAGAAAGCTCTGCTGAAGCCTGATGGAAGTCTGGGCCCATTACAGGAAAGCAGTTTGGAAGAGATGGAGAAAGAGCTGGCGGGCATGAAGTTTCCGGGCAAAGTGTTCATTAAAGAGCCCATCTTTGAGGATTTAAAGAATATCTTTGGACGGAACGTGGAAGTGCTGCTGAATTATTGATTCTGCTGAAATAAAGTATACATACTTATGAATCAAACCGTCGCAGCACCTGCTCAGCATATAGTTTACTGCCACGATACTCCTCCTGAAATATTCGTTCAATAGTTTCTTTCGGCAGCGGCTCTTTATACGAACGCCTGTGAGCCAAGGCATCAAACACATCTGCTGCTGCCAGCATCTGTGCCAGGCACAGAACAGCTGCATCCGAACTGCGCCGCTCCAGTGTGGCTCGGGAAACGTCCCGGCGATCCGGACCATGACGAGGATATGGGCGCTGCTGGTATTCATGATGCTGGACTAATATTTTACGCACCAGCGTATCATCGCTTGCCGCTGCCAGGGCCCGAAAGCCTGCACGGACATGCGCATCCATACGTTTTCTTTCAGGATTTGTCAGCGGCCCTTCTTTCCCCAGGATACAGTAAGGTATGTCCCGTTTCCCGATATCATGAAGGACTGCCGCACGACCCAGCATCAAGAGCTGCTCACGGGCAAGCGTGTTTTCATATCCTACATCAACTGCTAATGCTCCGACGCGCAGGCTATGCTCATAAGATTCAAGATGGTGGGACTGCAGCTGCCCTACGAGATATGTAATCTGGGGATCGTGCAGAATTTCCTGTACTAATTCCTGTCCTTGAGGATAGAGAAGAGTGGTCATACAGTGTAAGGAAAGAGGAAGTTTAAATTATTTGCGGTGGAAAATTATAAATCCCCGTTTTTCATACGAAAATAACTGAAAAATATCTTTACCCCCTATCTACTCTTCCTTATAACATAAAACATCTCATTGTTAAATACCAAGATATAAAACTTGTAGAACAGGCGCTGGCACATCAACTCTATCCACTGCCGCCGGGGATGATTCATCCGCTTCCCGCTCATGGTAAGTATGGGAAAACTCACCACCACCCACTGCGCCGGCACGCTCTTGATGACCGCCTCCGTTACCTTATGCCCCTTCCCCCGATCGAGCACATCGGTCATCTTGAAGAGGAAACAAATATCTGCATCGACAGATTCTTTCAGCTTCGCCCAATGTAGCAAATCCAGCACGCCCGCACTGCCTACAAACGCAGGATTCCGGGCATGCAGCCAGCGGAAAAACTTTTTGAGCGAGGCAATTTCGCCTTCCGCAATATCATAGGCATAATACTTTAAAGGGCCAGCAGTCATATAGGGAATGGAAAACGGATTGAGCCCACAGCCCAGATCAATAACGGTCTGGGGAAGGCCGGTGTGGGTAAAGAGTTTGCTATACAGTTCCTGGTAGAATGGCAGTCTTTCTTTGGTGGAGGCATGGGTTTGCAGCAGTTTGGCAACCGTAGGGAGAGCAGGAGCGCCTTTCAGCAGCTGCGCCAGTAGCTTCTGCCGTTCGGCTGGCCCTTTTTCCAGCTGGAAGAGCCCAGTTACCGTACGCAGTTCAGCACGCACAGCCTTGACCACGGATTTGTATCGTGAAGACTTGGAGCTAGGGGTATGCAATAGAAATTTGGCCGCTTTATGATTCTTTTGCAGGTACTTGAAGAGACGCTCGCGGACAAAATCATCCCCCAGCTCACCAAGCTCTTTTTTCTTTTTGATGTCAGCGATAAGGGAACGTATCTTTTTCTCATCCAAAACCTGTTTGCCGATAAGCATAGGCACGATAAAATGGGGAGGGTATAAAAAGGTAGCGACGGAAAATGCAGAACTTCCTCAAAAATCCCATCGCTACCTTTTTAAACCAGCAGAAAATAATCCTCTCATGCTAGATAAATTAGGTATGCTGAAACGGCACGGGAAGAAGGTCTGGAATTTCTTCTGGAAGGACGATTCGCCCTGGAGTTGGATTGCTAATGTCATCGTGGCCTTCTTAGTCATCCGTTTTCTGGTCTATCCCCTGCTGGGCGTGGTGTTAGGAACAAGTTATCCCATTGTAGCGGTGGTCAGTGAAAGCATGGAGCATGGACTGAGCAATGGCCTCCTCTGCGGCCAACAGCCGGAAGAGTTCCGCCAGTCCTTTGACAATTATTGGCATATCTGCGGAACATGGTATGAGCAGCGAAATATCACGCAGGACGATTTTTCGACATTTCCGTTCCGGGATGGATTTGACAAAGGGGACGTGATTGTTCTCTGGAGACCAAGCCGTCTTAAAGTTGGGGATATCCTCATTTTCCAAGGCGGTCGGCCGCAACCCATCATCCATAGAATAGTGACGATAACCACAGAGGATGGAACTCCCTATTACCAGACCAAAGGGGACCATAACAGTGACAGCATTGAAGGGAGTTTAGGAGAAACCAAGATAAGCCAGCAGCGAATGTTAGGCAAGGGCATTCTACGCATTCCGTACTTGGGTTGGATCAAGATACTATTTGTAGATGCAGCAAGACCTTTTGGCATAACGATTGAAAGGTAAAGTATATAAAGAAAGGCCCGATTTGTTGTAGAAAATAGTAAGGTGACTGTCTATGTTTTGCCCCAAATGCGGCTCCATCCTTCGTCCTAAAGACAAAGGCGGCAAGAGAGTATTATTCTGTACCTGCGGCTTTACCAAGACGCTAGATAAGGAAAGCCGGACTGAACTTAAAGAAACGGTCAAAAGCGCCCGGAAGATTGAAGTGGTAGAGAACATTGAGACCGATCCTAAGATTAAGATCACCTGCGACAAGTGCGGCAACAAGATTGCCTATTACTGGACGCAGCAGACCCGGGGAGCCGATGAGCCCGAAACCAGGTTCTTTAAATGCACCAAGTGCAACCATACCTGGAGAGAATATTCATGAAAGAGCTTATAGCATCTCTTCGCCGTGATTCCCTCTTTCAGAGCTGGCAACAACAGCATCCAGAAGCTTATTGCACCCACCTTTTCTGCCAAATAACCTCTGATGGCACATCCCAAAGCCCGTGGGAGATGGGATTTTATGACCATGCGTCGGGCAAGATAACGGTCTTTGCCAAACTGCTCCAGGGATTTGAGATCAAGCCGGCTGATGACGTTTTCCGTAAAGATGCCGGACCCATTGAAAAGTTGGACGTGGACAAAGTAAAGATATCGGTAGACCAAGCGACTGCCCGCTGCCGGGAATTGATTCCCCAAAAGTTCCCCCAGGAAAAGGTCGGTAATGGGTTCTTGATATTACAAACGTTGAATGGCGTAACGGTCTGGAATTTTTCGTTCATCACCCAGAGCCTGAAGTTTGTCAATGTGAAGATAGATGCCCGCAGCGGGGAAGAAGAATCCTCACAGAGCATTGATTTGGTGGAAAAGAAAAAATAAACTAGAGTATTTCTTGCAATACAAACAATAATAAAAATAAATATATTAAAGTAATAATTCTTACGACATGCCCACCCAAAATGCTGCTACAATTATTTAATCACTGCTTATGGTAAGAATATCCTGTTGTGCAGTAGTTCTGCAATAACACAATTCAAAGTAGTAACTTGAATTTTTATTTTTAGAGTGGTATCCACTTTCAGACTATAGGTTGCAGGTCAACAGTATTTATATAGATAAGCACTTTCTAAAATTTCACGATAGATGTTTGAGAAAAGAGGTGGTAGATATTTCCCAAAAAATTTCCTATAAGGCGAAGATCAGCTGCCAGAAGCTGGATGCATTCATTCCCGTGGAAGAAAAAGAGGAAGAAGAATAAAAAATTATTCTGCCTGGTGTTCGGTCTTCAGCAGTTCTTCCATCCGCTTGGCGATTTCTTTAAGTATTTCTTGTTGATCCCTGTTCCCATTAAGAAGATAAATAGAATGATAATATTCTGATAAAAGCAGGTAATTTGCCTGGACTTTCTTAAGTTTTTCAACATCCTCAAACAACTCAAACCCACCTCTGCTCTTGGAAATACGCTCCAAGCATGTTGCGGGCTCAACTTGTAAAACAAAAGTAATGTCTGGAATGAGGAACTTCTGGTTAAGTATGTTTAGCCATTCCATATCCGCTTCAATAGCGCCAAAAGCCATAGTGGAGAGAATGTACCTGTCGCAGATAACCGTAATCCCTCTCTCCAGCGCTGGGATTATCTCTTTTTGCAAGTGATGGGCACGATCGGCAGTAAAGAGAAGCTGCAACCCCTCTTGACTAATAGTCCAGTCATGAGTTAAGACTCCGCGAATGAGGCCCCCGATAAGGTTATTGGTGGGCTCTTTGGTTATGATGGATTTAATTCCCCGTATATCCAAATAATTACGAAGGTTTTCACACTGCGTGGTGCTGCCGCTGCCATCCAGTCCTTCAATGACGATAAACCAGCCCCTTTTCACAGAAGTAATAATGGCGCAGTTCTTTAAATCTATTTATGCGTTGGTATAGTCTCGTTGGAGTATATAAATAGATTTAAACTGGAACTTTTCTCCCCTACAGATGATCCTTGGCATCACCGGTAATTACGCTACTGGAAAAGATTCTGTAGCTGAAATCTTACAGTCCATGAACTTCTTCCATGTCTCCTTCTCAGACCTGCTGCGCCAGGAACTCTATCATCGAAAAATTCCAGTAACCAGAGATCAGCTCATCCTCATCGGCAATGAACTGCGGGAACGACATGGCGCAGATATTCTGGCCCGGAAAGCGCTGGAACAGGTCCAGGATGGCGAGAATTATGTTTTTACTTCTATCCGCAACCCTGCTGAAGTCAAACGGCTGCAGCAACGGACTGATTTCTTATTGATAAATGTTACTGCGCCTGATGCAGTACGGCTGCAGCGCATTGTCCATCGCAATCGGGAGAATGATCCAAAAACGCTGGAAGAATTGCGGTCGAAAGAGAAACTGGAAAATAGCAGTAACCCGAATGCCCAGCAGTTGCAGACAGTGGCGGGCATGGCCACCGTAGAATTAAGAAACGATGCCACCAAAGAAAAACTGCAGGAAAAAGTTCAGAAATTAGTGGCAGATTGGATGTTCAAGCTCCAAGACCAGCGGCCGGACTGGGATCATTATTTTATGAATATAGCAGATCAAATCAAGATGCGCTCTAATTGCATGTCCGCCAAAAAAGGCGCCATAGTGGTTAAGGACAGGATGATTCTTTCCACTGGCTATAATGGAACCCCTAAAGGAGTGACTCACTGCACTGCGGGCGGATGTCCCCGCTGTACCTCCCGTCATCTGGGAAAAATCAAATCCGGAGTGTACTCGGAGCCCTGCATTTGCTGCCATTCAGAAGAAAATGCCATTGTCCAGGCAGCCTATAATGGAACCTCTACCAATGGCGCAGTGCTTTATACTACGTTTACACCCTGCACCATGTGCGCCAAAATGATCATCAACGCGGGCATTACAGAAGTGGTGGCAAAAACAAAGTATCCGGATGACGTGGGAACGAAGCTATTGAAAGAAGCAGGAGTGAGGTTACGGGTGCTGAATTGAAGCACGTTTTAATTCTGCATATTCCTCCCGAGACAACTGCGTACAGCTCTTTAATACGGAATTGGTAAGGACATTCTGCTGGCGGCTCCATTCTTTATCGGAATGTGTCTTCATGTATGTAACCCAGAAATCGATGAACTCTTCCCGCTGGCGATGGTTAGATTCGTCCATAGTGCTGTAATAGTGGCTGGTATTTATTAATTTTTTCATCGGAAATGGAAAAGAGATTCTGGAGATGCCGGGCATCTTCCAAGTCCTTGGGACTTTGTAAAACGAATTTTTTATATGCAACCTGAAGTTCGATGTCGGAAACAAAGAGTGTACCCCTTTCTGTTATCACTTGTACCTTTTTCTGCAAAGAGAGCATATCAAAATCATCTTTCACGAATTTCATTTCGACATTGGGCACCGCCGT
>JACPCD010000019.1 GCA_016179955.1 Candidatus Woesearchaeota archaeon
GATTGTTCAAAAGGGTGGTTTTTCAAGATTCCTGCCAAGACACCGGCAGCAAAAGCATCCCCCGCACCGGCAGTATGCACTACTTTTACTTTTGGTGGAGTCAAAAAATAAATGGTCTCTCCCTGCAAAGCCGCTACTCTTTTGGCTCCATTGGTGATGATGACTGTTTTTGGACCAGTTTGCCGCAGCCGGTACAGTAATGATTCCACGCCTGATGATGAGCTTTCTGCCAAGGCTTGCGCTTCTTCCAGATTCAAGATAAGCATTTCCGTTCCGTCCAGGATGGGTTTGAGAAATGTTTGCCCTTTTTTTGCCAGGTACATGGAAGGATTGAATAACAACGGTATTTTTTGAGCATAGGCATATTTGGCAATTTCTTTTCCTACACTCATGGACTTCCCCAGCAGGCTGGAGAGGTAAATCCAATGTGCATTTAGTTCTCGTTTATGAAAATCGGCAGCATGGAGATCTAACGACGCGTTTTTGTGTACCAAGATCAGGCGGTCTTTTTCCTTAGTAGAAGAGATAATCGTGGCCACATCGGTATTTTTCGTGCTGTGGTGCCGGCAGAGATTGCTCACTCCATACCGCTTCATTTCGTGCAGGATGAACTTTGCTTCCATATCTTGCCCTAGCTTGGTAAGCATCTTTACCTTCAGTCCCAGTTTTGCCAATCCTGCGGCGACATTAGTAGCACCTCCGCCGGAATGAGATTCTTTTGCCGTCACCAGCATTTTATCTCCCAGATGGAGCTGGCGGAAGGGCTGTTCAATGGTTAGAAAGTGATCTACTGTTGCCGAGCCGATACAGATTACATCCAGCATACTTTCATAACACCTCTTTTCTTCCATAAGAATGGTTTTGAGTTTAAATTAGTTGCGGTGATGTTAAGCTCTGTCCTACATGTAGGTTAGCAGACATGACAGTTCCCGCTTAATACTTTTAAGTTCATTATTCTAGTGTATCACCATAATCTATTTAAATAAGCAACCACTCTAATATACCATCGATTATATTAGTATACATATTAGTATACTTAATAATACGCATAAAATACGATGGCCACTTTCATCGGGGATTTTGGAATACTCCTGCTGATTATTGTAGTCATCTCGTTCTTTATCAAGGTATTGCGCCAGCCCATCATATTTGGGTACGTTCTCTCGGGGCTGCTCTTTTCTCATGTTTTAAGTTCTGGCGAGAGCGGTGAACTCATCATTGCCATGTCAGAATTAGGGATTACTTTTTTGCTTTTTCTGATGGGGCTTGAACTCGATGTCGGCAGCCTGCGCTACCTGGGAAAAGACATTATTTTTTCTATTATACCCCAGTCCGTGATATTCTTTCTGCTGCCTTTTATATTGTCTGGCTTTTTTGATTTCAATTTTATAGAGCGCATTTATGTCTCCATTCTTTTTATGTTTAGCAGCACCTTGCTCGTTGCCAAATGGCTGGAAGATACCAAAGAAACCAATACCTTGCATGGCAAATTAATCATAGGAACTTTAATCTTGCAGGATTTTCTGGCCATCATTGCCTTAACGTTGCTGGCGGTAAGCCGGGAAGAATCTAAAATTGCGCTGATAACATCCCCTTTGAAAGGCATCGTATTGATACTTATTGCCTTCATTCTTGCCAAATACCTCCTCAACCGGATATTGAGATTTTCGAGCCGATACCCTGAATTATTATTCATTGTCAGCTTGGGGGTCTGCTTTGCCTTTGTTGAAATCGCGCCACTTTTAGGGTATTCGGCTACGATCGGGGCCTTTATTGGCGGCATTACGCTGGCCAATACCATCTACAAAAATGAAGTGGCTGGGCGCTTACGGCCGCTCATCGTGTTCTTTAACATGCTCTTTTTTGTAGGCTTGGGCTTTCAACTGGATTTAAACTTAGGGCTGGATCAGGTCATTTTCATTGGCATTATGCTGATTTTTGCGCTCGTTCTTAAGCCGGTGGTAATCTACTGGACTTTGCGCTTCCGCGGCTATGACCTAAAAACATCATTTATTACCGGATTGCATCTGGCGCAACTGAGCGAGTTCGGTATTATTATCATCGCCGGAGGAATACTTTCCCAGGCCATACCTCCTGAAATTGGCTCGCTGGCAGTAATTTTGGTTATAATTACCATGATTGCCTCTTCTTATTTCATCAAGTATGACGATGCCCTGTTTAAATTATGCGAGCCTTATTTGCGGATGGTCGATACGAAAATATTTCCCCCTAAAGACATAAAATCACCGGCGTTAGACCCCACGTGCAATATGTTATTCTTTGGCTACTATGACCTGGGGCCAGATTTATACAATCGCATTAAAGAGATGGGGAAGAACATAATGGTCATTGAAAATGATCCCGAGAATATCGGCATGCTCAAACGGGAAAATATCCCCTATGTTTACAATTCAATCCACAACCCCGACTTTCTTGAAAACGTGGACTTGCAGCGTATAGAGCTGGCCGTTTCAAGCTTAGCTAATGTGGAAGACAATAAGAAGATAATTACCCGGGTAAAAAAATCCAATCCCGCAGCGGTGGTGATGGTTACCGCTAAAAATCTGAAAGATTCCCTGGAATTATATAACTGCCATGCGGACTATGTATTGTACCCTTCGTACCTTAATCATCGCCACGTGTCCGTTTTATTGGAGGACTATACCACAGATATAAATAAAGTGCTGGCAAAGAAAGTTGAAGATATTACCCGATTAAGGCAAATTGAGCAAAAACGAAAAGAGGTAAACCAAGATCTTAATAAGCTGTGGGAGATTGATAGTTTCTTTGCCGACCTCAGCAGAAAACAGAAGATATTGCAACAGAAAATTGAGCCACAAGAATTAGTACGAAAATCTTATCGGGAGATTGGAAAATTATGGGATATCGATGGCTTTTTCAAGCACTTGCTGAATAAGGACGATGAAGAGCAGGAACAGCCATTAAATTTCCCTAATACCTCTTCAAAGAAAAGATGATTTTTCATCATAGGTAAAATACGCTTTTCCACCATCCTGTGAACGGCGGCAGGGTGCTCGCAAAGTTTGATAGCAAGGGCTTCTTCTTTTTCACATATGTTCCAAGTCAAAGAACTTCTTCCGGTGGTTAAGGTATTTTAACAAATCGAATATTACTGCCAGCGATAAAGACATTGCCGCTACCACCAGCAGCCCTTCGGCATTTAAGGGAATGGTTTCAAAGACCTTATTCAAGGGCGAGTAGATTACGGCAACAGTCGCCAGCAGCGATATGGCTGAAGCATAAACTAAGTAGCGGTTAACCATCAGGTTCCGGTTGAAAACCCCTTTCCGGAACGACCGGAAATTGAAAGCCGACACTATCTCCAGGCCAATAAGGGTGAATAAGGCGACGGTTCGTGCATACTCCTGGCTCATCCCCAGGATGTTAAACGTTACATAATAGGAGGATAAAACCATGATCGCCAGCAAGCTTCCGGTAAAAATGAGCAGCAGCAGCAGATTTTTATTTAATATTTCTGAATTTTTCCGCGGCGGTTCCCTCATGGCGTCATCGGAAGACGGGTTTAATCCTAAGGTTATGGCCGGCAGGTTATCGGTCACTAAATTCATGAACAGAATCTGCAATGCCAGCAGGAGCGGTATCTGCCATCCCCAGAATGGCGATAATAAAACACCTACAAACAAAATAGATAACTCCGCCAGGTTGCAGGAGAGCTGATAGGTTGAAAATTTCCGGATATTCTTAAAAATGGTCCTTCCTTCGCGTATAGCGGACACAATGGTGCTGAAATTGTCATCTTTCAGCGTTAAATCGGCCACGGAACGGGAAACGTCGGTGCCGCTCTTTCCCATGGCAATCCCCACCTGCGCTTCTTTTAGCGCCGGAGCATCGTTAACACCATCACCAGTCATCGTAACTATCTCTCCGTTGGATTTTAATGCTTTCACTATCCTAAGCTTATGTTCGGGATTGACCCGGGCAAAAATGGTGAAGGTGCTTATTACTTTTGCAAGCTCATCATCGGTAAGATGATCCAATTCGCTGCCTTCCATTACTTTTCCCGGCAGCCCAATCTCTTTCGCAATGGCTAATGCCGTTTCTTTATTATCTCCGGTTATCATCTTGACCTTGATACCAGCGCTCCGGCATTGGCTGATAGCTTCTGGCACTTCTTCGCGGGCCGGGTCTTCCATACCCGCAAAACCAAGAAAGACCAAATCATCCTCAACATGATTCTTGGCGAACGTATGTATTTTCTTATAGGCAAAAGCAATAGTTCTTAACGAATCGCGGGTCATATCTTTATTACAATCCAAGAGCTTCTTCTTTTCCGTTGCCGATAATTTCACGATGGCTTTGTTTTTTTGGATATACCTGCATTTTTTCAGGATATATTCTATAGCCCCTTTGGTATACACTATTTTCTCACCATGTACCTGGCAGAGCACGGACATCATCTTCCGTTCCGAACTGAACGGGATTTCCTGGATCCGGCTGGATTTAATGTCTTCTTTAAATAACCCGGCTTTAACGCCCATGACCAGAAGCGCGGATTCCGTCGGAGAGCCGATCGTTCGGAGCTCCTGGTCATTTCCGGTTCTTTCTATTATTGAATCGTTGCATAAAACCGCATCGTGCAGTAAATGCCGTAGAACCGGATGGTTTGTAGCATCGATATTCTTGAGGCGGTGTAAAAATTCTCCTTTTCCTTCATAACCGGTGCCGGTAACGTCGTAAACTGCATTATTTGCAAAGACCCTGCGGACGGTCATCTCTCCTTTCGTTATGGTTCCGGTTTTGTCCGCACAGACGACAGTCGTTTCTCCGAGGGTTTCTATTATGGACATCCTATTGACAATCGCATTTTTCCTGGCCATGCGGTGTGCTCCCGCTGCCAAGGTGGTTATGAGGGCTACGGGAAAACCTTCCGGGAACGCGGAAACTGCCAGAGCAATTACTAAAATGAGAACTTCCAGGATGGCCTCTTCATCTAAGGCGGTGCTTCTGGAAATCATAATCAGGCCGGTTAAAACTGATATTATTATAGCTAAAACCACCATGTACTTTGCAATCCGGTTAACTTTTTTTTGCAGCGGCAATTCTTTTTCAGTCGAGGAGATCAGCCGGGCAATTTTCCCGAATTTCGTATTCATTCCCGTGTGCATAACTTTAGCCCGGCACCGGCCATTGACAATATACGTCCCCATAAAAACCATATTTTCATCTGCATATTTCTTTTCCGAACTTTTTTTCTTGCCCACTTCTTTGGCCTCTCCGGTAAGGGCTGATTCGTTGACGCGCAGCTCTTTTTCATCCAGCAGCAGCCCGTCCGCCGGAATCTTTTCCCCATTTCTGAGCAGCAGGATGTCTCCCGGGACTATCTGTACTGATGGAATCTCCTGCTCTTTTCCATTTCGGATTACTATAGATACCGGCACCAGCATGCTTTTCAATGCGCCGATAGCTTTCTCCGAGCGATATTCTTGGATAAACCCCGTAAATATAACCATAAAGATAATTGCCAGAATGGTATAGGCCGTGATAGATTTTCCCGCAAAAAAAGAGATGAGCATGGCTGCACCCAGTAAATAGATAATAAAATTTTTTTCTATCTGCCGTGCGAGAATTTTAAAAGGGGTGGCTTTGGAAATATCATTGATCTCATTCCGGCCGTATCTCTTCAGCCTTTCTGCTGCTTCCTTTTTCGTCAATCCTTGGTCTTGGTGCATGGCGTTCGTAGTGGCTTAATGGATATAATAATGTCTCCCTCTTTTGAGGTATTGTTTCTCAATTTTTTGGGGTCCGAAATATTTTTTAACCAAAGCCACGGCCCGTTTCGGATCAAGCTTGCCGCAGGTATAAATATCAATGGAAATAAAATTGTGTTTTGATAAGGTGTGGATCACGATTGACGATTCTACCAACGGCACCCAGCCGCTTAAGCCAGCTTTATCCGGATACAGTTTATGATCGGTGCGAAAAATTTGGGGTGGAGCCTGTTTTCTCATATTTATAGCATCCACCAGTTTGTCTAAAAAACTATAGCAGTGATCTAAATCACCGCAGGCGCCTTTCTTGCACCCATAACAATCCAACAGCAATTCATGCCCAAAAATATGTTCTTTCTTGATCATTGTTCACCTCTTTCTTTAAGCCTGCTCGTTTCATAGATTTTTAACTATTTTCATGCTGGGGATGTTCCTGCCTTAATAGCTTTCGATGCTTAAGATGCTCCATATGGGCTATTGGATATAATCTATGCTTTTCATCAATGCGCAGCAGCACCTCTGGTCTGACCTTTTCATAGCAGACATACGTAAATGGCAAATAGGGCACCACGAACTGCTGGATCTCTTGGGGCTTCATCCCTTTCCCGGTCTTCTGCCGCAGCTCGCGTTCCTGCTGCCGGCGCCAGCGTAGATGCAGCGAGGAGGAATCCGGTTTTAACATGATGAAATAATCAATGAACTTCCATAATGGTTGATAGGGGCGTATGTTTTTCAGCACCGCCTTATGGAACACTAATTTTTGATCTATCGTCCGAAGCGGCAGTTTATAGTTGTCGCTGATACGTATCAATTCTTTGGAGGAAACCGTCGGAAGCCCCAAGCACCAGCCTTCAAACAGGATGAAATCCTGCCGGCCTTTCACCGGGATACTTTTTTTGGAGATGTCTCCGGCGCCATGATGCAATGATTTGTCAAATACCGGCAGCGTAAAATCTTCTCCTCGTTTCGCTTTCCGTAATATTTCCCGCAGCAGTTTTACCCGGTGCGTTCCCGGCAGCCCCCGGGCAATGGCGTAAAAAGGATTATTAGGGTATTTCTGCTGCAATTGCTGTCGTTCCCGGTAGGACGTATAGAAATCATCAATAGAAAATGATTGCACTCTAAAGCCATGAGCAATCAGATGCTGTTTCAGGAAATTGCTTAAAGTCGTCTTTCCGGTGCCTTGGCCGCCTTGAATGCCAATAATCACTGTTTTTTGAGGATGGTACCGTTGTTCTATCTGGTGGCAGAGGGGATGCAGAATAGCGTGGTGTTCTCGTAACGTATAGACCTCTTTCATTAAAGTACGGAAAAGGGAAGGAAGTTAAAAATGTTTCCGCCATAATCTTTATGTATTACGGTTTCTTTCTGAGGGGTAATGAGGCCAATAAAAAGTGGAAATATGGAGAAAATAACGGCAAATGATCTGAAGATTGAGCGAATACGGGAAAACCACGAAGTAAAAGGCTTCAAGTCCTATGAACAAGAACTCGTTGATTTCTTATTAGAGGATGCTCTCAATAACCAACATCATCAAATTTCAGTAACTTATCTTTTGTTTTTGAACACTGGTGAGTTAATTGGTTATGTTACGCTCTTAAATGATCGCATTAATCTGGAAGGGGACTTAAAAGATATTTTTAGAAAGAAAGGCATAGGGTACCATTCCCTTCCGGCATTAAAAATAGGGCGGCTTTGTGTCGATGATCGCTTTCTACGGAGAGGAATTGGTACGATCATGATTGATTTTTCTATTAAAGTTGGATTTCATATTTTTGAAAAGTATTCTGGGTGTCGGTTTATTTTGCTGGATGCTAAAAGAAATTATACGAACGACCCCATTCATTTTTACAAAAAGCTTGGCTTTAAAGAATTAAAAGAGCGGAAGAAAGGAACAACCCCTATGTACTTAGACCTAGTTAGTGACATTAAACTTAGTGTTTAAGGCCCTTTTAATGGTAGCAATACGAAGAGGATTCGGGCTTTTTTCCTCTTTAATCATGTTCCTCACAAATCGTACTGCATCCTTCCCTCGTAGGGTAGGTGTTGCTCTTATTGGTTTAGCCATCTTAACAATCAATGAAACAAGGATACTATATAATATTTTCGTTTTGCAACAAGTCATTGTTCTCCATTCTCTTCTTAACTTCCATTCCATTTGAACTTACCACAAGCTATTTATACTTCTATTCTTCCAATGTATCTGATGCCCAAAAGCAATTTTCTCTTAGTAGACCTGAACGAAGCCAAAACCAAGAAGTTAGCGGAGACAATCACCAGCGACACCAGCCGGAAGATACTTAATCACCTTGCAGACAAAGAGGACAGCGAAGCAAGTATTTCCAGCATATTGAACTTGCCTATTTCCACCGTTCATTACCATTTGCAGAAATTACAGGAAGCAGGATTGGTTACAGTGGAAGAGTTTCATTACAGTTCCCGGGGCCGGGAGATAAACCATTACAAATTGGCCAATAAATATATCATCATTGCTCCCCAGCACGTTTCGGGCCTGAAAGAAAAGTTACGGGGGATTCTTCCTGTAGGCCTGATCATTGCCGGCTTGGGCCTCGTGCTTAAACTATGGCAGAATTACTCGAATCAAACAGAACTCGCCACCGTTTCCAGCAAGGCCTTGATGGAAAGCGCACCGATGGCCGAAGCTGCTGCACCCGTACTTCAGGAAATGGCGCTGCAATCTCGTCTTTCAACGCCGGATCTGGCGTTATGGTTCTTGGCGGGAGGTATTGTAGCTTTGCTGCTGTATGTTCTTATTACACTGCTAAAAGAAAAAATAAAAAGATAAAAATAAAATCCTATTTCTTTCTCTTCACCAGCCTTACCACTTTCCAGACAATCAAAGCAGCAACCGCATACGGAAGGGCCCAGAACAGCAGGTGCAGCAAATTATTGAAACTGTCCACCAGTCTTCGCAGCAGTTCCGATAATTTCACCAAGGCAATAGAGCCATAGCCGGACGGTTTTTCCTGCAATTGTATGGTTATCGTTGAGTATTCAACGTGCTGGTCAACATTCCGAAGGCTGTCCTCCAAATACTTTATTCTTCGTTCTTGATCGAAGATCCGGTCTGTTAAATCAATCCTTTCTGCCGTCGTCTCGGCTTTAGATAATAATTCTTTATATCGGGTCAAGCGGGATTTCTCACTCTCTAGTTCGATATTCACGTCAGTATATTGGCCGGTGAGGTCCTCTGCATTTTCACTGAAAGAGGTAATGGTTCCGATATGTTTCACCTGGGAGACAAAGGCCTCGTATTTGCGGCTTTCCACCTTGATGTAGAACGTTCCTGAATATGCTTGGCCGGCTTCCTTTCCCGTACGATACGTATTTTCACTTAACAGCAGAGCATCCGCAGCCGTTATACTGGCTTTCAACTGCTCCTCGGCAGCCTGGAATTCGTTCCGTTCTACCTCACTCGCCAGGTTGGCAGACTTGGTGATCTTCCGTTCCCGTACGTCGGGGGCAAAATCGCCTGATTCCGGCACAGGATAGTAAAGAGCAGTTTCCTTGGCGAGTCCTAACGATGGCCTTCCCATGATGCTTTCTCCGGAGGCGCCATATGCTTGGTCGCTATACGATGCCCCATATGATGGGGGATACAAGTTTACTTTATCCGCCAGCAGCACTCCGACAATGATAAGTAGCAGCGTTGCCAGCAGCCAGTTCTCTTTGATTTTATGCAGTTGTTCTTTGATTTTCATGGATGAATACCTCCGTTTAAGTCTAGAAAGTGCAGGAAATATATAAACCCACGGAAGACTTCAATGACAGTTGAAGTGAATTACATCTATTGAGCCTCGGCATAAGGAAGAATCCTGCGGGCTTTAGCCTGTAAGATGAATTTCTGGTTTTTAGAGTTTTAAGAAAATTGTGGTTTTAAGTTATCACTTAAAAATAGCGAAAGATTTATATATATACTCTCTTTTCAGCCGACTAGGTGATGCCAAAATGACTTTACAATTATCAGGACAAAGTGAAAGATTACCCGAACCACATCGAGAATTTTATGGTGAACCTCGATTACAAATGCCTTTCTTAGTGAGTGGAAAAGACAAACAAGGCCAGGTTGTTGATGTTCCCCGTGTTCCCGCGTCATTTGCCTACATTCTGGAACGAAGAATGGACGCTCCACTGGATGTCAGAGAGGCATGGCAAAATAATTATTTCTTTACCGGCGATGGATCTGCCGCCGGAACAGAAGGAGATCATTTGATTGTTCTTGATGCCCAGCATCTGCGTGAACTGACCGCAGAAAGTCAATTATATAATGGTGCATTGGTTCTTCCTGCTGATGCTTGGCGGGAGTTGAAATCACAGAAAGAGAAAGTTTTGCATTTGAGCGCAAAGGAAGTGCAGGAAGCGCAAGGTAAAGGGTATGTTAAAAAAGATGGTGTTTGGACTCCTGCTAATAAAACTGTAGGTAAAGTATGTGATACGCTCAGCAGAGAGCGCAATCTTACGCCCTATGTTCAGTTGGTAAGCGAAAGTTCTCCGGATAGAAATATCCTATTCAAACTATATTTTAACCCAACGACAATAGACGGTAAGCCCACCCTGCGGCCCTGGGTTGCCGATAGTATCGACCTCTATTCCTTTGCGAGTGGCTACGGCAGCCTCGGCAGCGATTGCGGGCGTCTGGTCGGGGTAGCGCCGGAGGCGCACGATTCGTTCGTGGCTCGGAACGCCGCGCGCGAAAAAGTGCTGGAAGATAGAGTTCTGCACTTGAGCAATAGATAGAGTTTTAGCCGGGTATAAATCCTATCCTTCAGGGACTGCTTCGTTCCGGATCCCGGGGCAGCAATACTGCTTCTCGGACGTTATCCAACCCTAATAAGCGCTGCGTTATCCGATCCAATCCAAAACCAACTCCCCCATGCGGCGCAACGCCATACTTAAAGATTTCAGCATACTTGCTCATGCTATCCAAATTAAGCCCTTTCTCCGCTGCCTGGGCCTTCAAAATGTCATACCGATGCTCCCGTTGTGCTCCTGTGGCTATCTCCACTCCATTAAATAATAAGTCAAATGATTTGGTAGCATTGGTATCGTCATCCGGTTTCATATGGTAAAATGGACGAACCGCCCAGGGAAACCTGGTGACGAACACAAATTCAGAATTATATTTCTCTTTGACTAATTGCCCTAATAATCGTTCGCCTTCCGCATCCAAGTCGTCGTCCACGCCATACTTTTTTCCTTTTCCCGCCAGCATCTCTTTGGCTTCTTTCATGGTAATTCTGGGGATAGTTTTAGGGATAGTGTGGGTGATGCCTAATAACTTTAACTCCGCTGCTGCTTCTTTGCCGAGCGTTTTAAGTAAATAGATCAGCATTGATTCAATCAGGTTCATAATATCCTCTTCGTCCTTGATGAAACCAATTTCCATATCTACGCCGGTGAATTCGGTCAAGTGGCGGGTGGTGTTGGATTTCTCTGCCCTGAAAATAGGGGCAATTTCATAGACCCGTTCAAAGCCCCCCATGACAAACATTTGCTTGTAGACCTGGGGTGACTGGGAAAGATAGACTGGCTTGCCAAAGTAATTGACTTGAAACAATTCCGCTCCAGATTCGACGCCAATGGTAGTTAATTTTGGTGTGTTGATATTCACAAATCCTTTTTTGTCAAAGAAATCGGTCAAAATGCGGGCAATCTTGCTTCGCACTTTAAAGATAGCCTGATGTTTAGCATTCCGCGTGTCTAAGAAGCGGTAGTCAATCCGCTTGTCAATATGGGTAGTACTCTTATCCGAATTGTCAATGGGCAAGGGCACGGCAGCACTGGAAAATAGAGTTATCTTTTGAATCAGGACCTCTACGCCATACCGCGACTCTTTGTTTTCCTTGACCTTGCCGGTTATAGCTACGACTGATTCCGGCGTAAGTTGATCAATCTGGCGAAAGACTTTCTCTTTGGTTTCCTGCTGTAATGCCACCGTTTGCATTGAGCCGCTTCGGTCTCGGAGAATGACAAACTTGATCTTGCTGAGATTGCGGACATCCTGCACCCACCCTTGAAGTAATACGCTTTTACCTATCTTTCGAGGCAGGTCTCGAATGAGGGTTCGGTTCATAGGTGGCAAGAAAGAGGCTGGGTATTTATGGTTTTTGGTGGCGGAGAACTTTCTCCGGGATGCCCTAATCCTGCCCAAAGGTTTATAAACAGCCCTAATTATGCCTTCATAAAACAACGATATGAACGAGCTTTGTTCATATCCGTTCAACATGGAGGAAAAGACTATGGGTATGAGACCAGAACGCAGGGGCTCTCGCGACAGTGACCGGGGCGGAGGATTCCGGGGCGGATTTCAGCGAGACTTTGGGCCACGGGAAATGCATAAAGCGACGTGCTCGGAATGTGGAGCAGAATGTGAAGTGCCATTTAAACCCACCGAAGGCAAGCCAGTATATTGCCGAGACTGTTATCAGAAACGAAAACCACGATTCTGATTCTTGTATCGCAAATACATACAATTTCTTTTTTATTTTATTGATTTTCTTTATGCTTTCGTTTTAAGTTGTTTTTAGTGCTAATATTTTAATATAGTGACCTCTTTCCTACTGATGGCATGATCCTCTCACTCCCATTCTACGAAAACCGAGGAGACGGAAATCAATGTATGCAGGTGGCAATGAAAACTGTCTTGAAGCACTTTCTGGGTAAAGATATCTCTCTGAAGGAATTGGATACGTTAACCGGCAGAAAAACCGGATTATGGACCTGGACCTCTCAAGTGGTTACCGTTCTCCATAAGGCAGGGTTGGATGTTAAATACTATTCAACGTCAGATTTAGAACCATTTTTACACGGAGAACCATTTATTCGAAGACATTTTGGGAAAGATGCGGAGAAGATTCTAAAATTCACCGATCTTCCAGTCGCCTTGGAATCCATCCGGGAATTGTTGAAATACAAGATATTTGAAAAGCGAAAACTGCCGTTTAACGAGATTGAATCCCATCTCACTCAAGGGCATGTTCCGCTGATGCTGGTTGACCATAATAAACTGGTGGGAAGAGCAGACCTTTATCAAGGGCATTTTGTTGTAGTCACCGGATTTGACGATAAAGATATCTTCTATCATGAATCCGGACCAGCAGACCCGGAAGCGAACAAGAAAGTGCTAAAATCTACTTTTATCAAGGCGTGGAATGCTAATGGAACGGATAATGATGTAGTGATTGTATCTGGTAAAAGATAATAGTAAATCTCTTTAATTATAGAACTTTGGAGAGATCTGATATAACCAAAAATCTACTGCACCACCAAAGTTCCAGTCATGCCCCGCCAGTCATCGCAGCTGCTGCAGGCAAACTGAAAACTGCCAATCCGGGTAGGAGTAAACTCTATGGTGGTCTTCCCCGACACCACTTTACTGATGCCTAAATTGGGAATGGCAAAGGTAAAGTCCAAATCCTTTGGCTCAATGATAAAGGTGATCCTTTCATTCTTCTTTACCGTAATCTTATTGGGGCTGAAGAGCCATTTCTTGGCGTTGATAGTAAATGTAGTCGGCAAGGGAGCTAGTTCTGCCGGTGGGGGAGTAGCTGGAGCCGTTTCTGTCGTTGGAGCAGTGGGCGTTGTTTCTGCTGGTGCAGGTTCTGTCGCCGGAGCAGTTTCTACTGGTACTGCTTGCTCTGGAGCCTGAGTAGCTTCGCCGGTTGCTGGCGCTGCTGCGGTCGCCAACGCACGGTCAATCTGCGCTTTGAAAGCTTCAAAAGGCTGCGCGCCGCTAATCATCCGTCCGTTGATAAAGAACGCCGGTGTTCCCGTTACCCCATAACTGGCCCCATCCGCTTGATCCTTGCGTACTTCTTGCTGGTATTTTTTGGTATCAATACAATTGTTGAATTGCGGGCTGTTCAACCCCAGCTCTTGCGCCCATTTCTTATAGTTGCTGGCGCTTAAGGAATCCTGATTTTCAAATAACTGATCATGATATTCCCAATACTTGTTCTGCTCTTTGGCGCATTCCGCCGCTAACGCAGCCGGCTGCGCTTCCGGATGGATTTCTAAGGGAAAGTCCCGATAGACTAATTTTACTTTTCCGGCGGTGATGTACTCTTGCTTTAACTGGGGCAAAGTTTCTTGAACGAATTTTCCGCAGAAAGGACATTGATAATCACTGAATTCAATGATAGTGACGGGAGCTCTCGAATCTCCGAGAACCGGATCGTTGTCCACGGATACGTCAATTGGCGCCAGTTCCTGCTCACTTCCTGGTGCATTTTGGCTGGTGTCAAATCCCTGAGGGAAGAATAACGCGCCGTCTTTTGTTATATAAGAATCAACCACCTGTCCGGCAACGGCTAACGTCACTTTATAGAGGCCGTTGACCTCGACGGAGGACTGCAGTTGAGCCTGATACGGCGGCTGTAATAAGTTTTCATTCACGAACGTTAATACTTTCTGCTCTCCTTCCTGCAGGGAAAGAGCAGTCGCAGAACTGCCGCTGTTCTTGGAAAAATTAAATCCCTGCGTGAAGATTGACAGTATTAAAAGAATGATGGCAATGCCGGTAATGATTTTCCAGCCTGAATTTTTGAGGCCATTGCTGTCATCACTTTCAGCGCTTTCTTGCTCTTTCTCATCCGCCCAGGGATCAATCCGGGGAGCGGTTTCAAATGGCATCTTTTTCGATTCCACCGGCTTTTCTTCCGCGTCATACATCCGGCTTTCCTTTTTTATCTCTTCTGCTCTCTTCTCTTCCGGCTCGTTTTTTTTTCCGGTGTGAATGGCCGATGCTTTGCTTTCTTTGCCTTTCTTGGGCTTTGCTTTCTTGGCCTTGCCGGCTGCTTCCTTGGGGTGAAGAGCGTCTTCAATCACAATCTCTTCATCATCGTAATCATCAATGAATTCTTCGCCAGAGAATGATTCTTCCATCTCATCCAGCTGCTTTTGTTCCATTAGCACGTCACCTCATGCACACTAAAAAGAGTATCAATCTGCGTGGTTGTTTTGCAGTATCTGCTTTTCTGATTGTTTTGCGTCATCTCTAATCACCTTGTTGTAGTTCGGGGACGAACACGATTTATAAAGATTTATGTGGTTAAGAAGATACTTTTCTAGGGGATATTTTTGGAACTACTTTCTAAACTATGGTTTGGAATGGTTCTGTTGGATGCATCTATATTCATTATTAAATTCAAAAAAATTCAGCTTAAAATAGAATGCGTTTCAGGTTCAAATAGATTCTTCAACTAGTTTGTCTAAATCTTTCTTTTTAAATGTTAATCTATCTACTGCCACAGCCAACCCTGCTCCAGCAGCATATGCTAAAAAATCTTTGGGGTCGAATGTTCCAGAATATAATCCGAATCCTTGTGCTGCTTCACCGGCTGAGCATGCGAGAAAAACATATGCTGCATTAAACCCTTTGTTTTTCCCAATAGGAGAACCTATTAGTTTACTAAAGAAATATAATCCAAATGGGAGCGTAATATCATGCAGGTATCCTTTCGTGAACCACTCTGCATCACCATTATAATGTTGTGCTATGGTGGCTCCACCAAGCATAACTCCACTATACAGTCCTTCAATTAATTTAGCAAGCCCCATACCCCTGAATCAAATGGACTAGTATTTAAATCTTTCTATTTTTTTACTACTATGGGGTGTTAAATAAAACCTCATTCCACCGTCACCGACTTCGCTAAATTGCGTGGCTTGTCAATATCGCATTCTTTGATATCCGCAAGGTGATAGGCAAAGAGATGGACCGGAATAGTCTCCAAGAGTGGATACAATAGTGAGTCCACTTTGGGAATATATAGTATATCATCACTTAAGGCCCGAAGATGCTCATCGCCTTCGGTGGCGATGGAAATCACTCTTCCTCCCCGTGCTTTTACTTCCTGAATATTACTGGTCATCTTTTCATAGAATTCATCCTGGGGGCAGATCGCCAGAACCGGCATTTCTTCTGAAACTAACGCTAACGGCCCATGCTTCAATTCACCGCCCGGATACCCTTCGGCATGGATATAGGCAATTTCTTTCAGTTTTAACGCCCCTTCCAAGGCAATGGCAAAATTTCGATTTCTTCCCAGATAAATAAAATTCTGAAAGAGATAGTATTTTTTTGCCAGCTCTTTTATCCGTTCATTCATACTCAGCAGGAATTCCAGATGTTCTTTATACCCTGGAAATTGGAATTCTTTGCCGGCCAGATGGAACGCTAGTTGATACATGCTTACTATCTGGGCTAAGAATGCTTTGGTTGAGGCGACGCTTATTTCAGGGCCAGCTCTGGTATAGACGACTTGGTCTACTTCCCGTGCCATCGTGCTTCCTACTACATTAATAATCCCTACGGTCTTTGCTCTTTCTTTTGTTGCCAGCCTGATTGCCGCTAACGTATCAGCCGTTTCCCCACTTTGAGAGATGGTAATGACTAATTCGCCGGGAAGAATTATCGGATCTTGATGGCGGAATTCTGATCCTAACTCGAAATGGACCGGAATCTTCGCGAGTTTCTCAATCAGATATTTTCCCAATAATCCGGCAAAGCTGGCACCGCCGCACGCAACCATATGGATCCGGGATGGTCTGGTTTTAATATCAAACGTGACTTTAAGCTGTTCTTCCACTACCTGCGGCTGCTCAAAGATTTCCTTGAGCATGAAATGTTTATAGCCTTGTTTCTGTGCCTGCTCTAAGCTCCAATTGACGTCCTGAATCACCAGCGGGACTTCGTTGCCCTGAAAATCATAGACCTGAGCGTGTTGTTTCGTGATGGCGGCAATATGAAAATCATTAAGATACATCACCCTGCGGGTATGCTCTATGACGGCCGACACATCGGAGGCTAAAAAATGTTCGTTCTGTCCTAAGCCCAGGATTAAAGGGCTTCCATTTCGCGCCCCAATGATTTGCTCCGTCTGGTGATGCAGCACACAGAAGGCATATGCGCCCTGCAATTTGGGAAGTACTGCCAGAACTGCCTGTTTCAGGTCGCCGTGATAGTGCCGGGCAATTAAATGGACGATTACTTCCGAATCGGTCTCGGACGAAAACGAAATGCCTTCTTTCCGCAGCTCTTCTTTCAGCTCTAGGTAATTCTCGATGATGCCGTTATGCACGATGGAGAATTCTTGCCGTTCATCGGCAAAGGGATGGGCATTCTCATCAGCTGGTTTTCCGTGAGTGCTCCATCTGGTATGGGCAATGCCCATGGTTCCGGGAAGGGTCAGGGAGCGGATGCTTTCGACTCTTCCTTTCTTTTTGCAGAGGTGTAATTGCTGCTGGTGTTGGGTGCAGATGCCCGCAGAATCGTAACCGCGGTATTCCAGCCGCTGCAGTCCGGAAAAAAGTATGGGGTACGCCTCTTTCTCACCGACATAGCCGATAATGCCGCACATGATGTCCGGGAAATAAAAATGGTTTAAGAAGGTTGTGGAGGAGTGGTTAATTTTGTTTTCTATATTGGGATTACTCGGTTAAGCAATTTTTGGTATCTACCAAGAAAAAGATTCATTTCCCCACTAATTTCTGCAACTCCCCTTTTTCCGCCAGTTCCGTCACGATGTCGCAGCCGCCAATGAATTTCCCGTTAATATATAGCTGAGGGAGAGTCGGCCAATGGCTGTATTCCTTAATCCCTTCCCGTACCGATTCATCCTCAAACACATTACAGGAGCCAAATGAAATCTTTAAGTCTTGAAGTACCTCTACCACCTTAGCAGAGAAGCCGCATTGCGGATCTTCCGGCGTTCCTTTCATGAACAGGAATACTTTATGGCTCTTGATGAGCTGTTCAATTTTCCGTTGCAGTGGTGGGTCCATTTTAAGGCACTTTTGTGGATATTTTTAAGGCATGAATTTGTTCCTTCATTTCTTGCTCCAGTATTTTATAAATCATTCGGTGCTGTTCCACTAAGGGTAGGTTTTTAAAACCGGCATGGGTAATGGTAAGTGCCAGATGTTTTCCGGCAGCAGCATGGCCTTGATGCTGGGCATCTTCATCGGTTATTTCGATGATGGCGCCGGGCAATGATTTTTCTAATTTATGTTTAAGCTGTTCGAGGGAGAGCATATGTCGAGCAGTTGAGTTGGTTGAAGATATAAACGTTTTGGCCAAGCCCACCCAAACCTTTATAAAACACCGCTCTTTTTAACAAATATTACCAATGACGTTAGCCCGAGGTAATCGTGTTCTGACGTTATTGCTCAAATCAAAATATAAAATAAGGTAGAGGTCAACACCATGGCTGATGAAGCAAAAATATTAGAGGCAGTGGAAATCGCCCGTACCACGGGAAAGATCCGTAAAGGCGCAAATGAAGCGACCAAGGCAATCGAGAAAGGCACTGCTAAATTAGTGGTCTATGCCGAGGACGTAAGTCCTAAGGAAATCGTGATGCATCTTCCCTTGCTCTGCAAGGATAAGAACATTCCCTGCGTCAAAGTCTCCAAGAAAGATGATCTGGGCGCAGCCGCAGGATTAGCCGTTTCCACGGCTGCCGTTGCTATCGTCAAAGAAGGCGACGCCAAAGCGGCTATCGAAAGCATTGCCAAAAGGTAAAAATGGCTGATAATAAACCAGAAAAAAAAGAAGGACCCCTAAAGAAAGAGTCTTTCCGTAAAGACTCTAAAGAAGCCGAAGTGCGGACGGAAGGCGAGATTCGCTTCAGTCCCGGCATTCCGGCGGAAGTGAGGGAAATCGTCGCCCGCGCCGGCAGCAGAGGGGAATTAACCCAAGTCATGGCCCAAGTGCT
>JACPCD010000005.1:0-9890 GCA_016179955.1 Candidatus Woesearchaeota archaeon
GAACATCAGAACATAAAAGAATTGGTACAACGGGGCGTTTTTGCAGGGAACGAAGTGGTGACGTTAAGAGATTTGGCAACCAAAAAATAAATCAACTTTGCTGCGATGCTGCTCTCTTCTTACGTATCCATACAGGTATTCTCCTATCACTTACATAGCTTATAATCATTCCCAATGCAACCCCAGCAATTACATCACTTAGATAGTGCACTCCATTATACAATCCGCTGAGCGCAACCAACAACGCCAGCAGCAAGAGCCCATTTCGTTCAACTTTGTTCAATCCCAATATGAAAAAATACATTGCTCCTGCCACCGCGGCATGAGTGCTGGGAAAGGAAGGGGATGATTTCACCAGCAGCGGAAGTATTTCTGGACGTGGCCGCACAATCAGATATTTCAAGCCATAACTTATTGCAATAGCAACCAGAACAGCCAGGATAAAATAAGGTATTTTCTGCCGTTTTTCTTTTTCGAAGACAAACGACATTCCCACCAGCACGATAAATCCAGCCAGGCTGGGGGCACTGCCCAAGAAGAAAAATATAGTGGTAAGAAGGGAAGTCCGCAACGAAGGTATTAATTGCACCACCCAGGAATCAAGGAACAACGCTATTACTATTGCTATCCCTATAATCCCGAGACCATATCCCCACGTCCGTGCGTTCATAACTCCTGGAAAAGAAGCTTGCCGGTTTATATATTTGTCTGCAAAAAAGCGTATTGCGTCTGCCGGCGGGCCGTGAACCAAGTGCTCCATCAAAAGTATATTCTTTGTGGAGCATCCACCAATCCTCATTTAGTGTGGCAATTCTTGGTTCACTTCTTGGCCTTGCCGGCAGACCTAATGTAATAACGACTGCAAAAACTTTTAAATAGGGGCCTTCTCTAAGCAACGTATGAACACCAAGAAAGTGATGGCCTGGTTTATCATCATTTTGATGTCTCTCAGCGTTCTAGGCATTATTGGCAGCAGCCTCTACGGAAGCAACACTAATCCTAACAACTCGAACGTTGAATTCAATGGCTTTACCTTTTACAACCGTAATTATCAATGGGAAACCCAGGTGCAGGGCATAACCTACTCGTTCCAGTATCTTCCTGCTGAGCTTCAGAATATTACCTTGGGAGTACCAGTGAATTCATGGCGCAATAATCAAAAAATGTACCTGGGCTATGTCCCTAATGACACTATTGCCTTGCAGCCATCGCTGCAGTCGCTGGGACGGGTTCTTTTGGCCAACGGCATCATTCCCCAGGAAGCGTGTATGAAAGAAGAGGGCTGTCCCGATATCCCTTTATTAGATTGCAGCCAGAAAGCAGGAGTCGTAATGCGCTCCGGGAAGGAAAATCAGTATAATCAGGAAGGGCAGTGTGTGGTTATCGAAGTGGCCGATGCTGCTGAGGCACAAAAATTAACTGAAAGATTAATATATGGGTGGCTCGGCATACTGCCTACTTAAGCAATTATAAGTCTAATCTTGTTATTATAGGGGGGTTTAGGGAATGAGTGAGGAATCACAGAAACGAGAACAATTGATGAAGAACATTAAACATTTCTTCTCTGGTGGTGAGACTCAGCATAAAGATGAACTCACGGAAAAGCGCCAACAGTTTCTTTCCTATATCCGTAAGCATAAGCAGATCATTGCCTATGTTTTATTAGCCATTATTTTGATTACAGGCATCACCATCCGCACCTCTAATTTTCACCTGCTGCGAGATGTTACGGATGGCTCCTGGGTCTCGACTGATTTAGATTCTCACATTTACCTTAAATATGCTAAATTCATCCAGCAGAATGGCTATCTTGCGGACATTGATCAAACCCGCTTTGTTCCTCTGGGCGCGCCCACGGCGAACTATGCCTTTCCGGCCTATGTTATTTATTATTTATACCAGGTCATGCACCTCTTTAATCCGGAGGTGACGATTGAATATGCAGATATTGTGTATCCCATCGTGGCTTTTGCTATTGGCATCTTTTTCTTTTTCCTGCTCTCGCGTCGTGTCTTTAACACTCCCGTTGCGCTGTTAGGCAGCTTATTTCTATCCATCATGCCGGCCTTTCTGCAGCGGACTATGGGTGGGAGTTCTGACCACGACGCCATGGGGATTATGTTCATCTTTATGGCCCTGTATCTTTTTGTAGTTGCCTGGCAGTCTCCCACACTTAAAAAGACGCTGTGGTGGGGCATAGCGGCCGGGGTAGCTACTGGCCTTACGGGATTAACCTGGGGCGCCTGGAAATTCCTAGTGCTCATTTTCGGTTTGTTTGTGTTAATTCAATATGTTACCCAGAAAGTTGAAGAACGGCACATTTATCTTTATGGTTTATGGTTAGTGCTTTCCATTATCGTGATGGTCGGTTGGGTGCCTTTATTTCCGCTGAAATCATTGATAACCTCGCCCACGACGGCCATCTCTATTTTCATGTTGCTCGTTCTCATTATTGATGTGGTGATTTTTAAGCGCAATTTCCTGTCGCTGAAAGAGAAAATTCCTTCTTCCCTGCCGCCCTGGGCTGCCAGCATGTTGATTGGCCTGGCCGTAGGCATCCTAGGGATTGTCGTGGCAATAGGACCAATGCATCTTGCCTCGCAGTTGACGGAAGCAAAGCAGTTGTTGCTCCATCCCATGGGCAAGGACCGTTGGGAGTTAACGGTAGCAGAACAACATCAACCATTTCTGCAGGAAGTCATCACTCAATTTGGGCCAAAATTTTTAGGGCTTTATTCCCTGTATTTTCTGTTCCTTATCGGCGCAGTATTGGCGTTTTATGCTATGGTCAGGGACAATAAGCACAAGATAAAGTTAACCGTGGTGTTTTTGGTTTTTCTGTTATTAATAGTTCTCACCAGGTATTCCCGAGAGAGTGTTTTGGATGGAACCAGTACCCTTTCCGTCACGCTGTACTTTGGCAGTTTCCTGCTGGTGGCGGGTTCGTTTCTTTACTATCTCTTTAAAACATATCGGAAAGATACCGAAACGTATCAGCAATTCAAAGAATGGGATGATGCCATTCTGCTCTCGCTGATCTGGGCTTTGTTTATGGTCATCGCTGCCCGAGGTGCCATCCGGTTGTCATTTGTCTTTGCGCCGGTGGTAGCGTTCTTTGCCGCGTATGCCGTCATGGAAATTTGCCGGCTGGCCTGGTCCACGAAGAATAAAGTGACTATTGGAATTGTTGTCATTATCTTGGCCTTAGTCGTCTTCAGCCCCTTTGCGGCTCCTTTTGAAGGTATTGTTCCTAATCATTACGCGATATCAAAACAGCAAGCGACGTATTCCGGCCCGCCGTATGATCGGCAGTGGCAGGCTGCCGGGCAATGGGTCCGTGAGAATGTTCCTCCAGATGCGGTCTTTGGCCATTGGTGGGATTATGGGTATTGGGTGCAGAATGGATTTGAGCGAGCCAGCGTCTTAGACGGAGCGAATAAAGTAAAATATTGGAACTACCTGATGGGCCGGCATGTCTTAACCGGACAAAGTCAGACCGAAGCATTAGAGTTCCTCAAAGTGCATAATACTACTCATTACCTTATTGTGGAGGATGAAATCGGAAAATACACGGCGTATTCCAGTATCGGCTCGGATGAAAATTATGATCGGTTTAGCTGGATTGAGACCTTCCCTTTAAATCCGCAGGGGACTCAAGAGACCCGGGATGGTACTATCTTTATGTACCAGGGAAGTTTCGGCTTGGATGATGATTTTGTTTGGCAGGGCCAAGTCTATCCCCGACAAGGCGCTGGCATTGGCGCCGTATTCCTGCCCACGCATCAATCCCAGGAAACGGTTAATAATGAGACCGTTATTAATATTCAGTTTGGCCAGCCCACCGTGGCAATGGTCTTAAATGGCCGCCGGACCGATATTCCGTTAGAGTGTCTGTATGTCAATGGGAAAACGTTACGGTTTGAGCAGCCCGGATATAAAGGCTGCTTCCGTCTCCTTCCGATATTAGACGAGAATGGCAAAGTCGAAAATTCCATTGGCGCCGGCATGCTCATATCTGAAAAAGCCATCAAGGCTTTATGGGTCAACTTATATCTCTTAGAGCAGAACAATCCGGCTTTTAACACCTCGGCCTTTCGCTTAGTGTATGGCACAGAGCAGAGCGGGCTTCCATTAGCTATTATCAAAGGCCGGCTCATTGGTCCGATTAAGATATGGGAGATAACTTATCCGCCCGGATTCACGGTAGATGAAGAGACCACCAAGCGCTATCTTGGCGGCAATGAATACCTGCCGGAGTACTTCTTTAAGGTCTAAGATGCCCTTCACTCCATTTCATCTGGGTCCGGCTTTGTTGTTAGGGTTGGTGTTTTTCCGATGGATAAATCTGCCGGCCTTGTTAATTGGCAGCATCATTGCCGATGTGGAAGGATTCTCCAACGTGTTTCTAGGAGTTGATTATCCTATTCATGGGTACTTACATACTTATCTGGGAGCGCTAGGTGCAGGTATTATACTGGCGTTGCTGGTGTATAGTCTGCGCCGGAAAATAAGCCCTTTAATGACGTATTTGCATCTTCAACAGGATTTCACTTTTCTTTCTGTCTTTGTAGGTTCAGTGGTGGGAACATTTTCCCATGTTTTCCTGGATTCTTTCCTGTATACAGACATTAAACCATTTTTCCCAAGTATGTATAATCCTTTCTTGGGGGTTTTCTCATCAGGAGCAGTATACGGTTTTTGTATGGCAACTCTACTTTTGGGATTATTGTATTATGTGGGCGTGTTTTTATTGGGGAAGAAAGAGATGTCACAGAAGAAATAAATTCCCAAACTATGCCACCACTTCCGCTTCTTTTTCTGCTTTCTCAGCATACTCCCAACATAAGAAATTATTCAACTCAATTAATTTTTTAACGACTGGGTTGTTAAGGTTAATTTTGTATAATGTTGTTCCGGCCATGGTTCTGGTTGAAATTATAATCTGGTCTTGCTCTAATTTCGGCCACAATTTCTTTAAGGTCTGGAAGTTAACGTTCGAGTTGCTTGCAATTTCAGTGATGGGGTAGTCAAAATCTCTCGAATAGATGAGAAAGTTCATTATTCTAATTAAAGGGTAATCTCCAAATGTCCTCATCAATATTGAGTTTTCTTCCATGTTAATGTTGAAAAGTAACACTAATTTATATATTTTTTGGTATTATTGGTTACATTTTTCGTAATAAGAAGATTTTTATAACTTCGGGCATTTCTAGGTTTTATAATGGAAAAAGAGCAGTTGAAATGTTTTGTGGTGAAGAAGTTGTTTCAACATGGCTATATCGGAGGACGACATACTGATATTGAGAATCTCAAGAAAGGATTGCCGGGGCACGTTAAGGGAGACGTGAAAGAAGCAGCCCAAGAACTAATCAAAGAAGAAATTCTAATTCCTAAGCCAACTTCGTATGGACTTCACGTTTCTTTGAATCCCCGTAAGAGGCAAGAGATTGATAAATATTTGAAGTGACTGTCTTGATTCCCCCAAGTAGATTTTTTAGGGAAGAAAAAAATACTGTAACTTGCTACGGTTAGGTCTTTTATTTCCTCGTCACCACAATCACATTAAAACACCAGTTATGGAATACGCTCCACGGCTTCAATACCCAATACAGCCAGCCGGTGTATTTTGGAAATAACTGCGTTAGCTGAAATAAGCCCGGTATAGTCGCCGAAAGCCCTTTTTTCTGTTCAATGGTCAAATGATTCTGCAATAAAGCATAATACTCAGTGATGGGCCTATCACCCGGATGATAACTCACTTTTGCCGTCCGCAACAGTCGTCCAGTCAATAAAAAAGAGATACGGGACGAAAGATGAGCCATATTAGGGATGCTCCAGATGATTTTTCCACCGGGCTTAAGGATTCGGGTAAGTTCTTTGATCAGTGTTTCCTGTTCATGTAATGGAAAATGTTCTATGACATCTAAGCACAGGATAATATCAAAAGTATTGTTAGGGAGGCTATTCTGGAGGATATTCTCTTTTTTTACTCGTTCCGAGCCATAAAACGCGTCAATGCCGATAATATCGTACCCTCTCCGATGAAATTCTTCCACTAATAAGCCTTGCCCGCAGCCAGCATCCAGAATCTTAGCTTCTTTTGGAACTTTCTGAAGCACTTTCTCAATGTACTTCATCTTGGCAATGAAGGTATGCTTATACGACCATTTCTCAAACGTCCACTGAGGGTTTATTTTCTTGAGATGGTCTCCGGAATAGAGTTTGGCATAGTTCATACTGTATTTGCGAGAGGGTTTTTATTTAAAGGTTATCACTTTAATTCATATTTTACATATTTTAGAATGATTTAAAAAGTTGGTTGCGTCTTTGAGATGCATGATACTTATTATTACGAGACATGGCGAAACGGAAGAAAATAAAGCCGGCATTATTCAAGGCCACCTTCCCGGAAAACTTTCTGAGGAAGGAGTACAGCAGGCCCAAAAGGTTGCTTTGCAGTTGCGAATGGAGAAGGTTGACTATATTTATTCCAGTGATTTAGCCCGGGCGGCCGATACTGCGAGAGAAATTGCCCGGTTCCATCCTCAAGCCATCCTGGTTTTTACTAAAGAGTTGCGGGAACGGAATTTAGGCGAGTTTCAGGGTAAGAAAAAAACTGATTTTGGATGGGGTGCCCGGGATTTCAAAGCCACCGCCCTCGATCCCCAGGAAGGGGAAACATTGGAGCAATTATATCACCGCGCAGAGAATTTTCTTCAACATATCATCTCCAAGCACCGCGCCGATACGGTCTTGTTCGTGGGGCATAATGGCATCAACAAAGCCTTGCTGGCCGTGATTACTGGGAAAACTGCTGAGGGCATTCAAGAAATTGAAAATCAGCGTAATGCAGATGTAATTATTTTTAATCTCGACCAAGATAAAAATAATACTATTCGTATTTTAAGTGCTGTTAAGCATTGATAATGGACCGTGCGCTACGCCTCAAATCAGCGAAAAGCTTACCGCTCCCGCCATCGCCGCATATGAGCCGATCACCAATACTTTCACTAAAGTGGCCATCTCCGGAGGAAGAGAGGCAAATAACCATAAAGCCAAGAATTCTATCACCAGCGAGATGCCATACAGTAAAATTAATTTCCGCCAGACGACCGCTAAGCCTTCTTTCTTGACGTATTGCTTCTCGTTCTTGTAGATCAACAGCCAGGAAATCGCGAAGATAAATAGTAGTATTCCCGACACATTCCACCAGGACAGCTTGGCGGCGATAATTTCCTTATTGAGCAGGGTTGTTCCCAACCCCACCCCTAAAAATGAGCCAGCAACCCCTTTGATTAATTCTAATAAATGCTTGCGCTTGAATTCCCACTCTCCCAATTTAAACAGGACTTTCTCGATCTTTTGCTCCTCCGCTTTAATCTCCTGTTCCTTTTGCTCGACTTTTTGCTCTTCCTGAAGTATTTTCTGTTCTGTTTTTTTCAGGGAGGAGATTTGTGTTTCTATGGCAGAGAGTTTTTTAGCTACAGAAGTGGTTCTTCTCCTCTTTTTAGGCATGGGATAAAGAAAATAGTTATGGTTTAAAAGGGTTGCGGGAAGAATCGGTTAAGGTGTGTCGCGGATACTGCAATAAGAGCCAAACATGGGAGGATCTGCTACAGAGAGGGGTCTCCAACGTTCATATGTTTTGTCTGGAAGTTCAAGAACTTGACCGACTCTTATTAGATCGGGGTTCCTAATTCCGTTGTGTCGTGCAATCTCCAGCGCAATGTCACGATATCGCGAACTGTCTCCACCATAGTTGGCTCTGGCTAAACTGATGAGGGTGTCTCCCCTCTTGACTTCGACAGTTACAGGTAGTTTTTCTATGCAATCTCCAACATCTAGAATTGCTTCTGCCGGAACTGGTAAACTTAATGCAACAACTGCACAAAGAGTTGCTAATGCTTTGGTCATAGAGTGATTAAAATATACAGCTTTATATAAATATTATGTTATTCCGCACCACTATTTTAGAAAAATTTCAAATGATGTAGAGGACAGCCCACAATAAAGACAGTTAATACTGTATCCTCAGCGAATTATAAATTCTTTTTCCCACCTGCGAACCCGTCGCAAATCGCCGCAGG
Source organism: Candidatus Woesearchaeota archaeon (assembly GCA_016179955.1). Lineage (GTDB taxonomy): Archaea > Nanobdellota > Nanobdellia > Woesearchaeales > GW2011-AR9 > JACPCD01. The sequence goes on from JACPCD010000005.1 coordinate 8,088, forward strand.
GCATTATACATCTTATCATTCCGCGAAAATTGATACACGGTGCTTCCTACCACTTTTCCCAGCCGGTACTGCAAGTGCCGTTTCTTAGCCAACGCTCTTCCCAGTTTCAATGCCTTCACCCGTTCATCATACCGGAACTCCTTGGTCTCAAACACCGGCAGCCCCAATTTGGTGGTTGAATTCTTCAAAAATTCTTCTTTAGGCACTAAAAACCTCGCCCGGCCGGTCTTCTCATTGTCCACAATCCACTTGTATACTTCTGTCCCCGGGTAAGGAATCATATTGGAAAAATTGACGTAATCCGCCGGGATGGATGTGGCATATTTGATGGAATCCATGGCCCGCTGAAAGGTCTCTTCCTGATGGCCAATGATGAAATTCACGGCAAACTTCAGGCCGATCCGTTTCGTCATGTGGAAGGTTTCCGTTGCTTTATCTAAGGTTATAGCCTTTTTGATGATTTTAAGCATTTCTGAATTGCCCGTTTCTAAGCCATAGGCTACGAATTCGCAGCCTGCTTTTTTCATCAGCGTCAACAGTTCTTCATCCACTCGATCTGCCCGGATGCCATTACTTTCTTGGCTCGTTCCAGGTCCATGGTAAAGACGTCATCCACAATCTCAAAAAAACGGGATCCCTGGTCGTAAAAGTATTTTATCTCTCCCAAAATATGTTCTGCGCTTCGGGGCCGGAAGGCTTGGCCCATGCTGATCTTGACATCACAGTACGTACAGCTGTAGGGGCAGCCGCGGGACGTCTCTAAGGGTATACGGCGGTCAATATAATGAATGTACCGTTCCATCTCGAACTTATGGTAGGCTGGATAGGGCAATTCGTCCAGTTTCCAGTTGAGTTTCCGGATTTGGTTCTCGATGATTTTTCCGTGTTCATCTCTCCACAGCAGGCTTTTAATCTGGTCTAAAGGATAGCCGGCACAGAGCTGGAACAAGGTTATTTCCCCGTCTCGAGTAACTCCAAAATCAGCATTGGTTCGTTGGAGTGCTTCTCCTTTCACGGTAGAGATATGTGCTCCGCCCAAAACGAGGGGCAGGTGCGTTAACTCTTTGATGGTATTAATGATTTTATAGGTATTCTCGAAATCAAAGCTAAACATCGTAACGCCTAATAGATCCGGCTTAAACTCTTCTACCTTTTTAACGACGTCTTTGATTTTATATCCTAATTGCAGATCAATGACTGCCGTTTCAAACCCTTCCCGGTCCAGGTATGCCATCAGCATCGCGATCCCCAAATGGGGATTAAGTGCTCGTCCATAACTTGCCGATACTTCGGTAACGACAAAAAGAATGCGCTTGAAGCGGGGAGTGTATACTGGCAGAGCCTCGTCTGCTGCTTCTTCGGAAATACCACTTAAGGTATCATTGCTTTCCGGGCGGGATAAGGCTTCAGTTGGAGGAACCATAAAAACCACTCTTTATTAACTATTGTTAACTATTCTTTACCATAATATGCTATCTTTTATATATTTTTTGTTGTTTTGTATGTACATAGCTCGTTCACACCCTGCCTGGCGATGCAAAGCGTAGCAGCTTGCTGTAACACCGTAAGGGCAAGGCATAGCTCGTCTAACGAGTAGTCCTGTGCTCACTTGCCCATTTGGCGCTATGCACATACGTTGTTTTAGGGTGTGTTTTTTGAATTTTAGAAAGACAACCTTTTTAATTCTCCCCCCATTTTTGATAGAGGAATGGGTAAAAAATACAAGATAGTGTACCTGCGAAAGGACTGTATCGGTGCCGGCGCCTGCGAGTTTGCGGCTCCCGATTTCTGGAAATTAGACAC
>JACPCD010000005.1:9962-105057 GCA_016179955.1 Candidatus Woesearchaeota archaeon
AAGGAATAGGGTCTTTATTCAATCGCCGCAGTTTCCGGAGACCATAGAGATTGAGAATTATTTTCAGTGCCGCAACGACAATAATCGCCAGCGGTGCTCCCACTATACCCCATTTCTGGATGAAATAAATGCTTAAGGTAGTCGTAAATACCACTGATAGGATAAAATCAATCCAGATTATTTTTAGGTAAAATCTACTCACTATATTTTCTCCAACCAGCACGGAGTTGAAGTAGGAGTAAATAACTAGCAAGGCAGAAGAAATAATCAGCAGTGCCGGCAGAACCACCGTTTGGTATTTTGCCCCATACAATACTGGGACTAGCACATAATTCAATATAAAAATAAAAATGGAGAACGGAACTAATATGGTGAGTATCTTCTTCAGCGAAGGGCCAATTTTATATTTGTTGACTACGGCCAGCGGTACCATCACGACCGGAAAAACATAGGCCACCATTCGCAGCACGTTGGTGATAGAGGAATGGGCAGAATAAAAGCCCAGACTCTGGAAGTCAACCTTCGCACCAATCACAATTTCGCTGATGAAACTTAGCCAGTAGAAGCCCGCTTGCACCAGGAATAGGGCTAAAGATAATTTTAAAAATTCCCTGTTTGAAAATGGTTGCTCTGTCGCTATTTCTTCTTTCTTCTTGTTCCATAAGTAGAGCAAGCTGATAGGAAGGAACGAAACTGCAAATGCTAACAGCACCATTATAAAGCTCCAGGAGAGGACGAAGGCTAGCAGGATGGCGGCAATGAAAATTAGGCGTTGCCACAGGGAATACCAGGACGCAGTGGAAAATCTCTTTTCTCCCCGTAGGATAGAATAGGTGGTGTAAAACAAAGTGTAGGTCACGATGAAGAGAATGACTGTTCCGTTAAAATATTTCAAATGCGGGTTAAGGTTAAAGTATTCCGTAACGACTACAGTTAAAGCAGTAAATATAATTGAAGATGCAGATATCAGGTAAATATAATTTTTAAAGCTCTTTTGCAAGGTAATTTGTTTTCTTACGATGAGTTGGGTAAGGGCATAGGGAAAACCAAACGCAGTAAAGAGGAAGGTCAGGTTGGTCAAGCTGAAAAAATAAGTAAATATTCCCAACTCCTCTTGCCCATAGAGTCTGGCGATTAGCACTTTGATTATAACAACTGTTATTGCAATAAGCCCATAAATAAAGAAGGTCTTAAACAGGTGCGATTGCGTTTCTCCCGGTTTAAGGAACTTTTTGGTCAAGTTGATCATTTTAAGAAAGTTATAATCTTTTCGGGGATGGTGCAAAGAGGAGATTTATACTGGCCAAATCGATGTTTTTTAGCTTGGTTTAAACAAGACTCTAGCAATTCTACTTTATCGCAATAGCGCAGTGCCGAGGTTTCCTTGGCCATGGCCCGGAGATATTCCACTTGATGTCGCGGATCCGTCCTATCTCGGTTGGGAATAGCAATGAGTTTCTTTTTCAGCGTCAGCACTTCAAACACCACGCCCGGACCGCCATGGCTGATGACCAGTGACGCTTTCCGGTAATAGGGGGTTAGCGGGCTTTTGAAGGTGAACCATTCACATTGGCGGGGCTTGTATTTCCCATGCCCTAATTGGATAATTACCTTATCTCTAATCTTTCCTCCCGCGACCAATTCATCTACTTTCTGCACCAATTCTTCAAACTTGCCATTTCCTACCGTAACGAAGATCATGACAGCCTCCCCGCAAAAATCGCTTTAGGATATACTTTTTTCAGGCTTTCCCACTGCACAAAAAATAAGTCAGAAACTGGGTACACTAACCGTCCGGCCCAAGATTTATGGTGTACCCTCACCCAGGATTCAATGAAGATGGTCTTGATACCAATCATTTTCGCCAGCCAGAAGAGGGGTATCGCCAGGGAAGGGCCAGCGCTGAGGATTGCGTTCGGCTGAGAGTGCCTTAAAATTCTAAACCCGTCAAGAGTTGCCGGAAACATCTTAAAAAAAACCTTAACCAGAGAGTTATCCTTCATCAATCGCGGGTTTTTCATCGTATATACTTTTCCTTTGAAGTGAATCATATTTAAGGAAGTGGTATCATCGTGCCCCAAGACATATTCATATTCGTACCTTGGGCCAAGTCTCTGGACTACCTGCAACATCTGCGAGGTATGGCCGCCCATTCCCAGGACGATGAGGAGCTTCTGCATATCGGTTCTCAGGTTTGATAATATTTATAAAGGTTTGGAAAGAGTAAATTACGCTATTATAGGGCTTTTTTAATGGAAAAAAAGAAAGAAGAGTTGTCCATTCAGGGACCGGTTGGCCGGCAGAGCGAATTGCATAAAGAGGGTCCTGACCGTGCTTCCACCTCTCCCGCTAACAACAGTGAGGAGGGAGCAATATCCCGTAACTACGCTCGTTGGTCGGACCACGCCGCGGCGAAGATCTCCTCGTTTCTTAAAGATAAATATAACTTGGCATTTTTAGTGGTGTTATTTTTAGCTTTTCTGATCCGCCTGAAGTACATCGGACAGGAAAGCATCTGGAATGACGCAGCCGTGCATTTATGGTATGCGATTAAAGTAACTCACCAGCCGCTTTTTATTTTTACTCAAGAATATCTGTTAGGTGATTATGCTACGGTTCAAACCTTAACCGCTTTTTTGTATTTGTTCACTAAGAATGTGTTGCTGGCAGGGCAAATCGTCGCTATGTTTTATGCGATTATCGGAATCATATTCATGTATCTTTTAGGAACTGAAATACGCAGCCGATTTACGGGATTGATGGCGGCAACCTTATTAGCGTTTAATCATCTTTTTTGGTTTTACAGTGCTCGTCCGTTGGGAGATTCGCCACTTCTAGTTACTACCATTGTCCTTCTGTATTGTATGGTCAGGTTGGAAAAAGAGAAAACTCTCCGCTGGGGGATACTCAGTGGGGTTATGTTTTTAGCAGCCATGTTTACAAAGCAACAATCTGTTCTTTACATCTTCGCCTTAGTGATTTATGTGCTTTTGTTTAGACGAAAGGAAATGTTCAAAAATAAGGCCTTGCTCGCCTCTTGGCTCATTCCCGTGGTTTCCATACTTATTGCCCATGTTGTTGGAAAAATTTTCTTTCATGCAAAAGTTTTAGATCGGATCTTCAAACTATTCTTTGATTTGCGGGGTCTGCCATTTGGATTCGAAGCAGCCGGCATGCTGCAATGGATATTTTCGTGGTACCTGATTCCTTTTGTTATTATCGGGGCTTTGCTGGTCATTTTCTACCGAGAGAAAAAGTACTATTTTGGACTGACCCTTTTTGCATTTTATTATCTGTTCTTTGAGGTAAATGTTGATAATACCCAAGATCGCTATGTTCTCCCGTTGTTTTCCATCGCCATACTCTTGGCAGTCTTCGCCTTGGAAGAAATAAGCACTTACATCTCCATGTTTATCCATAAGTTTGCCAAACCAATTATCGTCATTGTCGTAGTCATTTTCATTAGCTGGAATTATTATCAGGTAGGCGATGCTCTCAATTATAATAAATCTTTTAGTTATTTGGGCTATCAGGAAGCGGGGCAATGGATGAAAGAGAATGTTCCTGCCAAAGATCCCATCTTTGTCGGTGAGTATCGCTCGATACGTGCTTTCTCCGAGAGAGAATTTGGTGGCCCTATGCTGGAAGATTACGGCGGTAATATCATTAATCTGCGCTCACCATACCGCTACAGCACCGAAGGGGTCAAACCCAAAGAGGAAGAGCAGAGAAACTTTGAAGAAGATATTTTGGTCTTATCGCAAAGTCGTGATATCTATCTTGAAATTGACATCTGGGAATACGCCCAGCCGACCTGGTACTGGCCCTTATCGCAGGCAAGCCTGGATTATTTCGTAAGCCTCGGGTTTTATCCCGTCAAGATAATCGAACGGCCGGTGTTGACCAAGGATGGGCCAAAAACCATTCCAGTCATCTTTATTTTAAAGAAAGACCGTACCGGAACAACGGCCAATGGTTCTCTCCTACAGACAGCAGTTAATGATGAAACACAATGGCGGCAAAAGTTTCTCAATTAGCCACGATCCAAGTCGATCTGGACGGGTTATGGACCAATCTGCAGTATTATGGGCATGACGCGCCCGTAAGCCCCGATATCGTATTTACGTCGGGATTGCGCCGTTATCTGGATCTCTTTGAGGAATTAGGCATAAAAGCAACTTTTTTTGTGATCGGGAAAGATGTTGGCATTCCGGAAAAAAAAGTCTTGCTTCAGGAAGCTCATGAAAAAGGGCATGAATTGGCCAATCATACATTTACACACCCCTTTGGTTTCCGCAAATTATCAGCATCGCAACAACAGGCCGAGATTGAGCAAGGGGAAAGAGCTATAGGTTCCATTACCGGCAAAAAGCCACGTGGATTCAAAGCGCCAGGGTATGATGTTGACACCAAAATATTATCCTTACTTGCAGAAAAAGGGTATCTTTATGATTCCTCTGTTATCCCCACCCCGGCATATCCTCTTTTAATGAAAATAAATAGTATTCTCACCCGCAGTGTCTCTCGAAACCATGGCCCGCGGTGGAGTTGGGGAATGGCTCCCAATGCACCCTATCATCCTTCGTCAAAAAAGGTCTGGAGGAAGGGAAATAATCCACTCTTGGAATTGCCGTGTACCACCTTTCCCGTACTACGAATCCCTATCCATGCCACCTTTGCCGTAAAATTAGGATACCCTTTTTTCCGAGGGGCATTAGAAGTCGTAAAGAAAAGGGCTATTCCTTTAAATTATGAATTTCATGCTGCCGACCTGTCTGACACTATCATCGACTCACGTCTGGGGCACCTGCAAGGGATCCCAATAGAAAAAAGAATGGCTTTAGTACGAAAGATGTTAGCAGCTATCTCCACCAATTATGAGCTTCGGACTTCTATTGAGTTGGCTCAGGAGTTTATCACCCATGGCCATTGAACTATTAACTCCACACACTGAATCGGAATATGCAAGGTACGTCGAGCATCATCCTCGTGGAACTATAGAATTTTTAGTAGGATGGCGAGACTTATTGCAAACAAATTTTAAGTTTAAACCAGTCTACCTCATACGAAAAAATTCTAAAGAAGTTATTGATGGAGTTCTTCCTTTGTCTTTAGCAAAGAGTATTTTTGGTACGCGGCTTGTATCCCTGCCCTATGCAGTTTCAGCAGGTGTATTGGCTGATTCTGAAGAAGCACTCAAAGAATTAGTATCTTTTGCCGAAGAGTTGGCCCGAACTGAAAAAGTCGATTTTATAGAGATTCGTGAATCTGAAAAAGCAACACTTTATCCGGCATCTTTTCGTTGCTCCCAAAGCGTCTTCTCTTTTTCTTTAGCCTTAAGTCCAGATGTTGATGCGGTCTGGAAAAAACTTCCTAAAGGGAGCGTCCGCTGGGGTATAAAGAAAGCGGAAAAAAGCGGATTAACCCAGAGGCATGGAAACTCCAAAGAATACCTCGATGATTTTTATCAGCTCTTCCTGCAAACCAGGAAATATCGTGGCGTTCCAGCCTACCCCTATTCTTATTTAAAAGGGATCATGGACTTATTTAGTGATAAAGCCCGTATTTACATCGCTGATTATAACCAAAAACCGGTTGCCGGGATACTTTTATTATATTATAAACAGGAAGTGCGTTACGCTTTTGCTGGTGCGATACCCCATCCTAAAATATTGCAGTTGCAGCCGTACCATTTACTCTTATGGCCGGCAGTTAAAGATGCTTGTGAGCGCGGATATACTGTGTTTAATTTTGGGGGCGCAGCCCTTACCACCAATGACGGGGGATTATATGAATTTAAGAAGAAATGGGCTGATAAAATCACCCCTATAGAATCTTATGTTTATACTCCTAAAAAAAAATACGTGCCCCCGTCAGAAAGCCCGTTATTTAAGATGGCTGGAAAGCTATGGCAACATCTTCCTATTCCCATAGTTAAAGCAGTTAGCCCTTATGTTATTCGTCAGTTCGTTTAAATAAAATGGCAAACTACAAAATATCTTTCCTGCAAAAGGAAGAGTACCATCATTATGTTCATTTGCCAGAAGAAAACCGGTTGGAGTAATAGAATGAATACTAAAATTACAGTCGATGAAAATGAATTGCGTACGAAATGCCGATGGCCGAGAAACCCAGGCATTCTAGGGGATAAAATGATGGATGAACTAGGGGTATATCTAGCGAAGCTACTCTTACATACCGCTATTGCCCCTAACCACTTGACGATTATGGGCTTATTTTCGGGTCTTATTGGTGTGGGGTTGCTTACTTTTCCTAATTATCTAATCGTTGGAATAGGATACCTCTTGATATTCCTTTTCGGGGTTATAGATTACACTGACGGTGTCATCGCGAGATATAAAAATATAGCTTCTGAGAAAGGGAAGTATTATGATGATTTAGGGCACTTCATTCCTCCCCTCATTTTTCTGGCAGTTGGGATACACATTCTTAACACTACCGGGAACGTAACTGCAGTTATTTTAGGCGGGCTCTCATCATTTATGTACGTGAGTATTGACTTCAATGCAAAATTAATGAATCTCATCACTGGTGAAAAAAAGCATCAGCTTTATTTAACAGGTGCATCTCCCATCAGGTCCGCGATATTAAAGATACAGAAAAACCTCACTTTTGGGGTCCATATAATCATACTCTTCGGTATAGCTACCCTTGCAGAATATTTTATTCCTGAGAGTAGTTTCTACATGTTGCTATTTTTTGCTCCGTTCCTTACTCTTACTTTTTTTGCTCAGACATTTTTCTATTCTAGAAAACTATAAATTTTTGAGCGATTATTCCAATTTTTCTTATTTCTGTTTATTAAAATTTAACTAATGCGCCGCAGGATGGTGCGCAAAGATTTTTCTGTAAGCTCCCGTGGATTGTTCTTTACCCTTTCCTGATTAAATCCATTGGCAACAATAATGTCGTGATCTTCCGGGGTGGTTATGTTAAGCATGGCCAGTTTTCTGGTAAGTTCGATCTGATCCATAAGCTGGTTTATCTTTTGTTGCATCTCCTCTGGTGTCTGGACCCGAAAGATCGAACACAAATCGTCCATAGTTTTTTTAACATAGGCCGGTCCTCTTGTATCCAGACAATCTTCAGCATTTATTCCTGTATTATAAAGAGAAATTTCTCCTAAAGTCAAGGCACAGGCATGACCATGAGCAATGCCAAAATAAGATGTTAGGGGATAAGAGATGGAGTGGCAGGCGGTAGTTTTGGAAACATTTATCGCCTTGCCCGCAAGATTAGCTGCTTTCATCATGGCCGCACGATGTTGCAGTGAAGGATTAGTGACTGCAGATTTTAAATTATCTAAAACAATAGTAATTGCCTGCCGAGCGTAATCTTTTGATTCTTCTGTTGACTGATTGGACCAGTAGGATTCGACCGCATGACACAAAGCATCTATCCCGGTAGAAGCAGTAATATTCTTAGGCAAATTTAAAGTAAGGGTTGGTTCCAGGAATACATATTCTGGCAGCATCCATTCCTGATGAGCCAGAGAATATTTTTTTTTATGGATATAAACCACCGCAAAATGGGTTGCTTCAGAACCAGTTCCAGCAGTGGTGGGGATAGCAATCAGTGGTTTTGGTTTTTGGCTTGGCTCAATCTCTTTTTTGATATACCTCTCTGGTTCTTCCGGTTCCGCCACCAGAAAATTAATTGATTTGGCCATGTCCATGACGCTTCCTCCACCAATTGCAATAGCCAGATCGCTTTCAGCCTGTCGGAATAAAGCTATTCCTTTCTTAATGTCTTCAAGTTGCGGGTTGAGTGAAAAATCAGAGAAAGTAGTTACTTTATAAGCAGAAAGAAGCGGCTCCATCATTTCTTGTGCCCTTGAATGTTGGTAAGAAATTTTACCAGTTACTAGAAATATTGAGGAAGGTTTTTCCTGTTCTAATACTTTTTTGAGACCAGCCAGGCTTCCTGAACCAACATATTCTTGCTGCATTTTTTGCATTTCAAGCATCTCTTCATCTTTGAATAAATTCCATGAATTTATTTTTATTTTCCATCGGAGATTGCGTGGGCCGTCCTAGATCCTTACGCGCGCCTTTATTGCAGCGTATCTCTAATAATGCCGGACCTTTCCCTTGCTTAATTGTTAGTAATTCCTCCCGTATCTCCGTCGCATTCTCAGCACTACAAAATGTTTTATACCCATTAGCTTTCGCTATTCCGGGAATATCAATAGCATTAGCGGCGGTAGGCTGTCCGCCAACGGAGTCATGGGCAAAATTGTTGAAAATGATATGGTTAAAGTTTGCTGGTCGTAATTTTCCGATGGTTGAAAGAACTCCCATATGCATAATTAAAGCTCCGTCCCCATCAAAACAATATACTCTTTGATTCGGCTTCTGGAGAGCGATGCCTAAAGCGATGGATGAAGAATGCCCCATCGATCCGACAGTTAAGAAATCTTGGTGGTGTCCATGTCCTGCTGCTTTCCGAAACTCAAATAATTCCCGTGAGGTTTTTCCCGTGGTAGAGACAATGATATCACCTTTATCAAGAAGCGAGGCTACCAATTTAATTGCTTCCTCCCGAATCAAGGGGAAATGAGTCTCCTGTTTCGTTTTCAATGAATAGGAATCAAATGTCCCCTCTCGAACTACGAAAGCATAAGGAGTTTTAGTATTGTCCAAATGTTCAGCCGCTTTTTGTACTTCTTTTTTCACTTCCTCTTCACTTTCAGGAAGGATAGCATACGGAATTTCTAACACCTCCAGCAACGGCAAAGTTATTCTGCCCATCTTGCGATGCTGCGGCTCATCTTTTTTTCCTGCTTCGCCCCGCCATCCGATGAGCAGCAGCAGCGGTAAGGAATAAATTTCTTTATCGGTAAGCGAGGTTAGAGGATTAATACAATTGCCTAATCCCGAATTCTGTAAATAAACTACGCCCACTCTTCCTGTTGCTAAATGATAGCCTGCGGCTAAGGCAATGGCATTTCCTTCATTGGCAGCAATGATATTATTTTTTGAAGAAGTATTATCTGTAACGTACGCACAGAAATCTTTCAACAGGGAATCAGGGACGCCAGCGTAAAAAGAAAAGCCGTGTCCATGCAATAGATTAAAAAAGTATTGCGGTGAAATCATCTCCATTCAGAGAAATATGCCGTTTATAAAAGTGATGAAACGTGTTTCCCCATTAAATCTGTTGTCTTTAGGACTTGACAAACCCCAAGTTCGCAAGAAAATCATAACCTTTAAATATTCTCAAACTTCTTCAACTTTTAATGAGTAAAAGTTCGCTTCCGATAATTAATACTGGACCCGAAGAAGATTGTTTCAATTCGTCCCCACGACGACTCTCTAAAGTACCAATGACGCCTGCCCTAGAAACTTTGCTTAATCCCCATTTACATAACAAAGAAGCTATTTTTACAAGCCCCATAAGACCGCCCGCGGAGGGTGAGAAAATATACCATCTTTCAGAGGAACAGATTAAAGCACTAAGGGATTTGAGAGGAAACACTATTGATCTTCATCCCGGCATGGGCGGGATTGCCCCCCATAAACTTATTGACATGATTAAGCAAGGAAAACCGCTAACTTCTTTAGATTATATGATCACCAGAGGATGTAATTTTGAATGCACTTGGTGTTTCGCTGGGTCTGATCCTTATCAAAGAGATTATCTTCCTTTTAACGTTCTTGAATCATTAACCACAGAAGCTGCGGATATAGGAGTAAGTTTATTTGTTCTCACTGGTGGGGAACCGTTGGTATATAAAGACCCCGCTCTAGGAAAACAAAAGGAGCGAGGGGACCATTTTTTTAGAATTGTTCAAATGATCAGAGATACTTATAATAGAAAGGATAATCCGGCAAAGATCCTTACCTTTGATGATGTAGCCTTAATCACGCCGAAAATTGCCAAAAATTTCGCTGATTTTGAGGTTGGCTTATGTACAAAAGGCGATACTTTAAACCCGGAATTGCAAGATTTTAAAGTCAATCAATCAGGAGCATTTAAAAAAATGCAACAGGGATACGAAAACCTGATGCATGTTGGATATGGTAAAAATCCAAAATTACGCTTGGTTGTTAATTCAGTTCTGGACCACACCACTTTTGATGGAATAATCGATCTTCACCTGTGGGTCATGAAAAATGGATTTGATCACTCGATTGTTCCAGTACACTATTGCGGCAATGCTGAAAATGAGGATCAGGAGGCAGGAATACATTCTCCGCATGTAAAAGTCCTCTATGATTTAATCACCAGAATTGATGCTGCATATTTTGGTGTAAAATGGGAAGCTTGGTCTGCGTTTACGTACAATAAAACCTGTAACCGGAATAGATCGGGGTTGCACATCAGGGCCGATGGAGACGTTACCGCGTGTTCAGAATCCCCAGGGAGATCTGAAACCAATAAATATACTTTTGGTAATGTTTTATCCGATAAAAATTTTTCACTTAGAACGCTAGCTAATAGCCAACAATTAGCTGCTTACCGGGAAGAATTTGCTAAAGGACATGGCACCTATGTCTGCTCCCCAAAAGTATGTGATTTGTATGCTAATGATTTATGTCAGGGCGGTTGCGCAACTCGATCAGCGTATTCAAAAATTGATTATGAAACTGGTCTGATTGTAAAAAACGATAACCCCCATAGTTATAGTGAATTTAGGGAAGACCCTTTATGTCCTGCTTGGACCGTTCTTGCTGAACGCCAGGGCGTTCTTAAAAAAAGTTTACTGAGAGAAATTCATGATCGGCTACTTTCCAACAGTCAAAGTATAGAAGCGAGAGAATTCCCTTTTTCTTAAGGTTAGATCTCCATTTGTAATTCCATTGAAGCCGTAAAAATATTTTTGAAGATATATCTTTATTAAGTTTATTATACCAAAAGACATAATTATTTATACAATTTGTTATGTCTTTTGTATATACAAATGGCGTAAATTTGTATAACAATTTACGTCATTTGGTATAGGTAGGGAATTACCACTTAGTAAAGGACTAAACCTTATTTCTTCCTTCTTGGTTAAACCAGGGAATCATTTCACCAAAAGCACGGGCAGAATTCTGTTTCCCTATCAACGAAAGTTCTCGCTGAGGTTCACCCGCAACCCTTCCGCCAATTCTCAAAACTAATAATTTTCCATCCGGTCCGCGAAAATTATGTGGAACAAACGGCTTTACATACATAGAGTCGTTTGGCATGATGGATTCGCAATACTCGTGGTCATCAGTGCGCCAGTTAATGTTCACTGGTGAATTTCCCACATTATACACATATTGATGCAGGCCGACTTTAAGATCTAGGATGTCTCGGTTTTTATCGGACTGTTTAAGAACTTTCAACTCCAAGGCCCGGGAGTGGGATAGATGACTTGTTCTTGCCAATTCCACCAATTTATACGCTGGATCAATACTGGGAAAATCCCATCTCCGGTTAGTTCTATAATAATTGACCAACACTTTCTTTTGTATATCGTCTGGAGGCAGTAATTCCCGCCGGTCAATATTTAATGCTTCTGCCAGCGCTTCGAGGTCATCAGGTTTTGGTAAAACCGTTCCCAATTCATATTTTTCTAAAAGAGATAAAGAAAGTCCAGTTCTCCGAGTTAATTCCGGATGATCAATACCGGCTGCTTCTCTATGAAACCGTAGCAGAGAAGCAGCTGCTTTTTCTCGAGTAGAAAAATCCAAGGCATAATCAGCGGCAAGTTCTGGACCTATTGCAGATAATTCTTGTTGTGTTTCTCCGGCAAGCTTATTTCCATAGGTTAAAGCAAGAATAAGTCCTTTCTCGCCAGCCCTATTCTTGCGGGTGGCAAATGTATGCGGAACAAACGGAGTAATATACATGGAGTCGCCGGTATTCATGACCGCAACTTTTTTATCCCCCCTTTCTCCTTTGTAATAAAAATTAACCGGACCGATAAAGTATGTAAATTGATGCAGGAAGTGTCCATTGTTCCATTGCACTGCCTGATGGTTAGCACTATTGTTATCTACTATGCACAGTTCTTTGATCCATTCCGGCCGAAATTGGCCGACCGTGCTGGCAACTGTATCGCGATATTCATAATACGGCTGGCCGGCACGTTTCATAACCCGGCTAGTTTTGGCGGATTCTTTCGCTCGCATGATTTTAACACCGATTGGACAATCATCGTTGACACAATAGAAATCACGTTCGTTGACCGGCCATATCCCTGCTGCTCGCCTTATTAATTCCGCCGGAATCTCTTTCTCACCACTTAAATAATAATTAAGTTCGTCCACTGGGATCTTAAGGTCAGCTGCTGCATCTTCCGGTCGGCGTTTGAGATCATTCAGAATGCCTAAGAGATTCTGCGCGCTTCTTTTTTTATAGTTCATTTTATTCCAGTTGGGGCTACTATGTCAAAAATATGCCACCTGCCTATTTGACCGGTGGACCATGTCCCTCGGTGTGGTTTTCGGCAGCATATTGGGATTGGAGTCTCATTCACCATTTGGTATTAGAGTAATAATTTCTTTAATGGACATGCATTGTTCATTACTTGCTTCATAACTTCGTTTATTCTTTAAAATAGATTCTGCTGTTTTTACCATAGCAGGATAAGCACTACGCAATAAATGATTAGCATATACAACCATATTAACTCCTGCCGTAATAAGTTCTTCTTCAGTGATTATAGAATAGGTGCTAGGGACCACGACTAAACTTACTTTAGTCTCAAATTTTTTGTATTCCTTGCAAAACTGTAAAATTTCTTCCGGGTTCTTTTCTTTACTATGGATCATTATTCCATCAGCTCCAGCGGCAATGTATGCTTTTGCTCTTTCCAGGGCGTCAGCTAAACCTTTCTTTAGAATTAAACTTTCTATTCTCGCAATAATCATAAAATCATCGGAAGCCTGAGACTTTTTCCCTTCTGAAATCTTGCGGCAAAAATTTTCTATTGTATCCTGATTTTGCTCTACTTCAGTTTCAAAAAGAGAATTTCTTTTCGAACCAATTTTATCTTCAATTACCACTGCTGAGACGCCCAATCTTTCCAAGGTTTTTACCGTAAAGCGGAAATGTTCAATTAATCCTCCGCTGTCAGCATCTACCAGCATTGGTTTAGTAGTTACCTCAAAAATTTCACTTACAGTGTTGCCTATAGAGGTAATATCCACATATTCAATATCTGGTTTACCTTTAGAAGTAGCATGGGTCAAACTGCTTAACCAAGTGGCATCAAATGTTTTGGGGACATTATCTTCATCTTTCACCATGGTTTTTTCAACAATAATCCCGGTTAAACCATTATGGGCTTCTAAGATGCGTATCATGGATTTAGCGTCCAGCAAACGCCGCAGCATATTGCGGCGAATATCGGGGGTAATTCCTCTTTGTTTAACTTTAGTTATTAGCTGGGTTGAAGAAATCCCCTGAGTATAAAGCGGTTCAACAACTTGGCCGCCCCATTCTTTCATCACCTCTATTACCCTTTGGCGCTTTTTTGCCTGTATCCCTATTTTCCAGTCATCGCCATGAACAAAATAATCCGGCTTTAATTCTCGTATGGCGGGGATGTAATCGTCATCTTCCTGCGCATAGACCTTGCTTACCGTGCGTATATTTTCAATAACTTTTTTACGCTGCTCAAAAGTCAATATGGGGAGCCGCTTATAATTAGCAATGGCCCGATCGGTCAGAAGCCCCACTGTCACTTCTCCAAGTTTGCTGGCTTCATTAAGAATATTCATATGGCCGTCGTGGAGTAAATCGGCAGCCATGGGAACATATACTTTTTTCATCTTGGTACCTCACTTTTACCTAGTTTTCATCTTGCTTCTGGTTAAAAAATAGTATATAAACTTTCGGGAACAGCAATACCTTTTCTTCTGCATTCAACTAAGATAAATAATCAAAGTGTTTATTAAGCGTTTTTATATTTTCATCATATACCACTACCAGCTACCGTGAGATTGTCTGCAGAAAACAATCTTTATTTCAAAATATTAATAAATACCCCTTTATGTTTGATAACTTGGCTACTCCAGAATGGAAAAAGAAGTAATTATATGTTAAAATGAAAGAAACTATTAACATAATTATATAACCAATCTTTGTTACCAGTTCATCCCGTATATTATCAAAATGGAAAATTATAAAATCTCTTTTCTGCAAGAGCAAGATTATGGTAAATATGCTTCTTTCCTCAAAGAATGTCCCGAAGCATTATACGAACACGACCTCGCAATTAAAGACTTAGTTGCTAAACACTTTAAATTTAAACCAAGCTATTTAATTGCGAAAGAAAACGAAAAGATAGCTGGGGTTCTGCCCATCTTTGAAGCTAAAAGTATCCTGGAAGGAACCCGGTTTGTTTCCATTCCTTTTTTCCCTTTCGGCGGGGTTATTGGCAAGGATATTGACTGCAAAAGGCAGTTGCTGGATAAAGCGAAAGAGCTGGCAGCCAATGCTAAATTCCTCCAGATACGGCAGCGTGAAGAGCTTCTCCCGGAGTTAGTTCAAGAGATGGTGGTGCAGAAGCCCATCACCAATTTTTTTATTGATCTTAAAAAAGGAGAACCAGAAATGTTTGCTTCCCTGGATAAAAGCATCCGCTATGACATACGAAAAGCCCAGAAACACCATCTTCCTGTCGTTATTGGCACTACCCCTTTACTTCTGAATGATTTTTATACCGTATACTTAAATACGCGGAAGAAGCGGGGAGTTCCTGCCTGGCCGTACGGCTTATTTCAACAGGCCTTGCAGAACTGCAACACAAAAGTCGCAGTAACCTATCATCAACAAAAACCAATTGCGGCCAGTTTCCTGTTTATGGATAAAGAAACTATCGAATACGCCTTTGCCGGGACCGATTATCGTTACTCCTGGATGTGTCCCTACTATCTTTTAATCTGGGAAATCATTCGTTTTGGTATTCGCAACAATTACAAGACTTTAGAGCTTGGTGGTTCTACCAGAGAGATGAATGATGGAAATATGTACCTGTTCAAAGACCAGTGGGCCACCCGAAAAGCGGAGATTCCGTATTACTTCTATGCTGCTGATCCTCAAAATATTCCTTCCCTGCACCGTTCCTTTGCTCTCTACCGTTGGTATGGCCGTTTTTGGCGTTTGCTTCCCACGGCAGTGATTAAAAGAATAAGCCCATTCATTATACGCCAGTTTGTGTAACCTCAAACATATAAACTAATACGAAAAAATTAAACCCCCATGAACACCATCCATCGACGACTGGAACGAACCTTGGCTGCCTTTTCCGGGGTCAAGAATGCAGTTCTTTTCAGCTCCTGCCGCAATGCTCTGTATACTTTACTTTTAAGTTTACAACTAAAGCCGGGAGATGAAGTAATCATTCAGTCATTCATTTGCGACAGCCTGACTCAGGCCATCCGTAAAGCTGGAGGGGCCGTTGTTTTTGCGGAAGTGGAACCATCCACACTCAACCTCCATCCACGAGAGATCCAACGAAAGATAACCCCTCAAACGAAAGCAGTTGTTTTTGTCCACACCTATGGAAATACATCAAATATAAATCAAGTCCAATCTTTATGCCGGAAGAAAAATATTATCCTTATTGAAGACATCGCTCATGCTCTTGGTGCTACTTACCGAGGGAAACCCGCCGGTAGTTTTGGTGACTATGCCATTTATAGTTTTACCAAACAGATGATCAATGTTGGCGGGGGTGCTCTGCTCAGCAATAAAGACCTTTCTCTCGTGCGTCGATTGCGTGACCAACCGAAAGCTAAAGCAAATTTTTTAGATTATGGTAAGCGGTTATTTGCCTCCCTATACGAAACCAGGGCTTTCTGGCTCTCCAAACTGATGATTGACTCGGTACGTTCCCGTCAAGATTTAAAGCTTGTTAATGCTCTTTCCCCTCACTTCACCTGCAGTACGCTCGAAGCATATCTTGCCTTGCGACAGCTGAAATCCCTCTCACTGCTGATACGTAAGCGGCAGCGGAATTATGAGTACCTCGCCAGATTCGTTAAAACTCAACAAGTTGTGAAAAAAGCAAGTTCCAGTTATAATTATCTTTCTTTTCTCTTTCCTAATAGCATCACCAGAGATCGTGCCTTACAAAAAAACTTTCTTTTTCTCCCCCCCTGGCCCGGAGCGGAAGTTTCCAGCACCCTGTTGTTTGTACCCAACAACCCTTTCTTTTCCAAGAAAAAGCTTCGTTTGTTAGTGCAGTCATACAATAAAGTTTATAAGCACCCGGCTGCGGGGACTATTCATGGAAAATAATACCAAAGCGATTCTGCTGGCGTTGATCTGCACCGCCATCGTGTCCGTGGCGCAGATATTCCTCAAACAAGGCAGCGACGCATTTTCTCTTTCTTTGGACCAGATCTATAATTACCCGTTGCTGGCGGGAGTTGTTCTCTATTTTGCCGGGGCGGTCGTTTTAATCTATGCCTTTCGCCTGGGAGAACTTTCAGTTGTCTACCCTGTTATGGCATCAAGTTACGTGATTGTAACCATTTTATCCAGCATCTATCTGCAGGAGCCCATCATCCCCCAGAAATGGATTGGCATCAGTTTAATCACTTTGGGCGTCATTATCATCGGCCGGGGAGGGAAATCATGAATCTTCCGTTGGCCGTAACTTTTATTTTTGTGTCTTCCATCTTTGGCGCCTTTAGTACGCTGCTGTTCAAGATGGGCTCTCTTTTACGCATTAATCTCAAAAATAAAAAAATGATAGGGGCAGTGCTCCTGGCGGGGGTTTCTTTCTTTTTTTATCTCCGTGCCCTGCAGCAAGCTCCCCTGACATTCATTTACCTTACTGCGTCCATTAGTTATATTTGGGCTATCGTCCTTGCCCGGCTGGTACTTCACGAACGTATAACTAAGTATAAAATTATAGGTATAAGTTTGATTTGCCTCGGTATTATCTCACTTTATGTACCCTGGTCGTAGAATTTAAAGAACGACATACTTATCACTATGGCAGCCAGCACCAAACTATCCCTCATTGTTCCCTGTTATAACGAAGAGCGTGGCATTCAGAATCTCTATCATCAGCTTGCGCCCGTACTCGATAAATTAGAAAAGGAATATTCCCTTGAAGTTATTTTCGTAGACGATGGGAGCAAGGATCAGACCGTTGCGCTTCTCCAGCAATTCTTTAGCGGGAAAAAGTATGTTCAAATTGTCCGCCATGAGGTAAACAAAAACTTGGGCGCTGCCGTCCGCACCGGTTTTGCTCATGCAACCGGTGACATCATCATCACCATGGATAGCGATTGCACCTACGATCCGCAGGGCATTTTTCCCATGCTCCAGCTTTTGGACCGTGGTACTTCGATCGTGACTGCTTCTCCTTACCATCCTTTAGGCGGCATCCGAAATGTGCCGAAGTACCGCCTATTTTTAAGCAAGTCTATTACGGGCATCTATCGTTTCCTGACTGGGGCAAAAATCTACACTTTTACCGCCCTGTTCCGGGCGCAGCGGAAAGAAGTGGTGCAGAACATCCTTTTTAAGTCTAATGATTTTCTGGCCACCGCCGAAATTCTAGTTTCCGCTCTAAACCAAGGCCATCATGTAAAAGAATACCCCATGGTCCTCAGCGTACGGGAGTTTGGTGAGTCCAAGATGAAACTATTGAATGTCATTTGGAGCCATCTTAAATTTGCGACGAGTTTAGTTCCCCAAAGAATAAAAAGGGGTTTAAAGCCATAGTTTCTAATGAATTCACTGAAGATATGCACTGTTCTGGGCACCCGGCCGGAAATTACCAAATTGTCTCCCTTACTCCCGCTGCTCGATCAGGAATTTAACCATTGTATCATTCATACCGGCCAGCATTATGATTATGCCCTGGATGGTGTTTTCTTCAAAGAATTACATCTGCCAGCTCCCCAATACCAACTAAACATCGGTTCTCATTCCCAGGGAAAGCAAACCGGACGAATGCTTGAAAAGATAGAAGAAGTATTAGTGCAAGAGCAGCCAGGATTAGTCATCGTTGAAGGCGATACAAATACTACTATGGCCGGCGCGTTAGCCGCTGCTAAATTACATATTCCCGTCATGCACGTGGAATCCGGCTGCCGTTCCTTTAACCGAAAAATGCCGGAAGAGATTAATCGCATCGTGGCTGATCATAGCGCGGAGTATCTCATTGCTCCGGATGAGGATAGTGTCAAAAATCTGCAGCAGGAAGGGATTCCTTCTCAAAAAGTTTTTTTGTTGGGCAGTACCGTTTTTGATGCCGTGGAACGAACCAAGACCTTCATTCAGCCGGAACACGTTTTGAGCCAATGGGGATTGTCGAAAAATGGATTTATTCTGGTGACCCTGCATCGTGCCGAGACGACTGACAATATGGAAGTTATTACAAATATTGTCCAGGCATTAAATACCCTCGCCTTGAATATTCCCATTGTCTTTCCCATCCATCCGCGGACCCGAAAGACCATTACGGAAAATGCCATTACTTTCAATAACAATATTCTTTCCATTGATCCCCAACCCTATTTGTCATTCCTGGCCTTGCTTTCTGCCTGCCGATTTTGCATAACTGATAGTGGGGGTATCCAAGAAGAAGCATTGGCTTTCAATGTTCCTTGCTTAATCCCCAGAACCGAGACTGAATGGGTGCGCTTAGTTCGTGCCGGTAAGAACTTGTTGGTTGGTGTTAAAACTGAGGGCATACTCTCAGCCGCCAGAAAAATTATTGAGGATGAAACTGAACTACGGAAAATTAAAGAAACACGCTATCCTTACGATATCGGCACCAGTAAAAAAATAATAGAGCTTATACAAACCATTGACCATGATCCATCCCACCGCTGACGTTTCTCCTGCTGCCATTATAGGGCTGAATGTGCGTATTTGGCACCAGGCGCAGGTACGGGAAGGCGCCGTTATCGGAGATAACTGTATTGTAGCCAAAGGCGCCTATATCGATAAGAACGTGATGATGGGGGATAACTGCAAGATTCAGAATTATTCTTCTTTGTATCATGGTGTGGTGCTCGAGCGGGGCGTTTTTATCGGTCCGCATTGCGTTTTAACCAATGATAAGCATCCCCGAGCTATAACGTCAGATGGTTCTTTAAAACAAGAAACGGATTGGAAAGAAGGAAAGATTCTGGTTCGGGAAGGGGCATCTCTTGGCGCGAGAGTAGTCGTGCTCCCGGGCATCACCATCGGGAGATTCGCTATGGTGGGCGCTGGTTCTGTCGTTACCAAATACGTTCCTGATTTTGGGCTAGTGTATGGCAATCCAGCGAGGTTGCAAGGGTATGTATGCAAATGCGGCCAGAAGTTAGACGCTGGAAAAAATGCCGGAGAAGCATGTATTCAATGCTCCCGTTAACCTTAGGGACAATGAGTCATGGCATCCGGAGGGCATTATAAAAAAATTCTGCTTCCTTCTTCAGTTTCTCGCTGCTTTCCTTGTTGTTCTCCAATATTAATGCTTTTACCCCTGCATTTACCAATTGTTGCATTGATTTCTGAGGATCAAGCACTGTATACATCTCATCCTCACCATCGGTTATAAACGTGTGAGATTTAAACCACTGGGCAACTTTCTTTTTCCCATTTATCATTATCGGAAGTGCATAAGAAAATTTTTCATAACCTGGTTGATTACCCTGCCAGTCCGCTAAGGTTAATGCTTTCTCATCAAATGCTTTAATTATTCTTCCATCCGGAAGGCTTACGCGTTGGTCCATGCCTTGGGTTTCTGGTTTTTTCTGCTCGGCTACAAATACGTGCCCGTTGGTGTGGACAACTGGAGCCAAGTAACCAGAATCAATTATTTCCTGTACTGCTCCATAATACCACGTTGCAGATTCCGGTGGTATTTTGGTAGAGTATGTTCCATCCGCTAGACAGGTAACGTCCAGCGGTTTTTGAAGTGATTG
Source organism: Candidatus Woesearchaeota archaeon (assembly GCA_016179955.1). Classification (GTDB taxonomy): domain Archaea; phylum Nanobdellota; class Nanobdellia; order Woesearchaeales; family GW2011-AR9; genus JACPCD01. The sequence goes on from JACPCD010000005.1 coordinate 29,840, forward strand.
CAGATAAACTCCGGTCTGAAACAAGTGGCATATATCAATAAGAACTTTCGACTCCGCAGATTGCGCCAATGTTATCAAGTCTTTTGGAAAAGCAGTATTTGCCTCCAATGCTGCCGGTGACGTTGCCGGAAGTGCTTCAATAGCTTTGTGTTCGTATCGTAATCGTTGAAGTCGTTCAATCTTCTCCTTAAATCCATCAACGGCAACATATATTGCTCCAAAAGGCGAATTTTTACCTAGGTCCGACAGGAAATTCAATCGATCCAAAAGTTCAATCCAGCGCTGTTCTTCTTCCTTACCCTTAAGGTCAATGCTGGTGGGGAATAAACCTGCCCGTGCTTCTTCCTCTAGAGCATTCCAATCCTCTCGACGAGCGATCACTGCCTCATAAACTGAAAAGCCCGCTTTCTTTAAATTCTCGGTTTGCTTCCCGGGTCTTGCTTTTCCACCTATTGTAAAATCAAGGGGCATCGTATTCTGCCAACGGGGCTATTTTTTAATGTTTCTGGAACAAAAATCGGGCCCTGTAAACGCCCCTATACCTTAGTTACCCAACCTTTATAAATCAATTTTATGCTTTTTGTCCTGCATGATTCCTATTGCCAAACCTCTTCTGGGGGCGGAAGAACAGGCGGCAGTGCTCCACGTGTTAAACTCAGGCATGCTGGCTCAAGGCCAAAAAGTCGCGGAATTCGAGCAGGCCTTTGCTCAATTCATTGGCGTACGCCATGCTATCGCCACGTCCAATGGCACTACGGCGTTGCATGCTGCTGTACTGGCTCACGGCATCGGTCCGGGAGATGAAGTCATAACCACCCCTTTTACTTTTATTGCTACTGCCAATGCCATTAAAATGGCTGGCGCTACTCCGGTCTTTGTGGATATTGATGAGGATACTTTCAACCTCAACGCTTCTCTTATTGAAGCGGCCATTACTTCCAAAACTAAAGCCATTCTTCCCGTCCACTTGTTTGGACTGCCAGCGGAGATGGACAAGCTCCAGTCGATAGCTCGAAAGCATAACATAGTCATAATTGAAGATGCCGCTCAGGCGCATGGCGCAGAATTTCAAGGAAAAAAAGTGGGTTCGTTTGCAACTGGCTGTTTTTCATTCTATCCTACCAAGAACATGACCACCGGAGAAGGGGGCATGATTACAACTAACGATAATCAATTGGCGGAAAGATTACGCAAAATAATTAACCACGGCTCAACCCAAAAATATGTTCATGATTCTGTTGGCTATAATTATCGTATGACTGATATTGCGGCCGCTATTGGGATAGAACAATTAAAGAAACTAGAATCATTCAACCAAAAACGACGGGCGAACGTGCGCTATCTCCACCAGAAACTTGCTTCCATACCTGGAATAATCTTCCCTAGTCTTACTGAGGGGCATGTTTTCCACCAATACACCATTAGAGTAACGCCAAAATTCAGAGTGTCACGAGATATCTTTCTCAAATCTTTGGTGGAGAAAGGCATTGGCTGTTCTATTTTTTATCCCATACCAATCCATAAGCAGAAAGCATATGTCCCGTACGGGTCTTCTACGTACCCCGTCGCGGAAAGAATGGCGCAGGAAGTACTCTCGCTCCCTATCCACCCCACCGTTTCGGAAACGGATTTGGATACCATTGCTGCTGCTATCCGGGGGCTGGCATGACCAGAGTGGCAGTCATCGGCTTGGGAAATATGGGCAAGCATCATGCCCGGAATTATTTTGAGATGGAAACAGCAGAATTGATTGCCGTCTGCGACGTAAACCAGGAGCTGGCCAATACCGCTGCTAAGAGATTTTCATGCAAGGCGTACCATGACTATAAAGATCTGCTGAAGAATGAGCAGATTGACGCCGTAAGTATCGCTGTTCCCACCCATCTTCACCAGGAAGTAGCTTTATATTTTCTGGGGCAAAAGATTGATGTGCTTATTGAAAAACCGATTGCCGCCACCATTCAGGATGCCGAAGCGATAATCCGTGCCGCTCAAGAAAACAACTGCATCCTGCAAGTGGGCCATGTGGAACGGTTTAATCCTGCCGTCAAAAAGTTAAAAGAAATAATTCAGCAGGGAAAATTGGGAGAGGTAACTTCTATCATTGCCCGCCGGGTAGGAACGGTTCCAGTTCAAGTCCGGGACGCCAACGTTCTTATCGATCTGGCAGTCCACGATATTGACATCATTAATTATCTCTACGGCTCCAGCGCAGAGAAAATCATGGGGAATATTGGAAAGGCCATGATCGAGAAACGGGAAGATTATGCCGAAATTTTCCTCAAATATGGCAATCGTTCCGGCTTTATTCAAGTCAACTGGATTACACCTATAAAGATTCGTAATCTTAGCGTCACGGGCAGCAAAGGCTATGCGGAACTGAATTATATTACGCAGGAATTAGTCATTTATGAAAGCAATTACACCCGGGAGATGGTTGATGAGTATGGCGATTATGTGGTGAAGTTTGGCCTTCCGAACAAAACTCAGGTGGGAGTTGAGACTGTTGAGCCCCTTTTAATCGAGCTACAGGACTTTGTGCGCTGCGTGAAAAAGAGAGAACAGCCTTTAGTAAACGGGGAGATGGGGTTACAGGCCCTCTCTGTTGCCTTGCAGGTGATGCGTCAGGATTCTGTTATTCAATAAGGTACGCCATGGAAAAGAAAACTATATTCTTGATTATCTTTGCCATTTTCATCTTTGGGATCCGCCTGGCAAATATCAACGAGGCTCTTTATGATGATGAAGCTAATTTTGCGTATTCACTGACGGTGATGGATAAATGGGGTTTCAATCATGATTACCCGTCCCCACAGCCACTTAACTTGATTTATAAGCCATTTATTGCTGTATTTGGGCTGGAAACGTGGGTTTTTCGTATAGTTCCCTGGCTGTTTGGGATAATCAATACGCTCTTAGTCTATTTTTTTGCGCGAAGGCATTGGGACGAAAAAGTTGCTTTTTGGGCAACTCTTCTGATGTTAGTCTCATTTTATCCCACGCTGGCATCGCTGCAGTTTGATGTAGAGGGTAATTTAGTCATGTTTTCGATTATCCTATTCATTTTTTCGTACTTGGAATATAAAAAGAATATCGAGAATAAGAAACGCCTTTTTTGGCAGATAATTTCTGGAATTGGGTTGGGGCTGGCTGTCGCAACAAAGTACAATTCTTTTTTTCTGGCCGCCGTTCCCGCTTTATATTCCTTTTTTATGGATAGTGACAGGTTTCTCCTGCGACTAAAAAAAGCCATAAAAGATATCTATTTTATCTATTTTATTGGTTTAATCATTTTTATAGGAATTACATTTATGGGCTTCATCGCCTCCCCGGAAAAGTGGCTTTACTTTGTACCAATTATTTCTTGGGCAGATGGATTTGGGACCGACTATCGGCCGCAATCCATTGGTCTTTTAGGCCCCATGTTATTTTTTTTATGGTCAACGCCATTGCTCTTTGGTTTTTATATTTTATCCTTCTTTCAGGAGCGGAAGAAAATTCTACTCCCACTTATTTGGGTTACTCTCACCCTCTTATTTTATACTTTTGGCATGACCTATGGTTCGATGGATCGTTATTTTATGCATACCATTCCGGCTCTGGTGATTCTTGGTGGATACTTTTTATCAAAAATTTCTTTTCAGCGCAAAGAGATTGCTGTTTGGTCGTTCCTTATAATAATCTGGACCACCTTTCTCTTTCTGGTCAATTCTTTACCTTCAAAATCACTTGCCCGTTTTCCCTCCATTTATTTTGAAGAGATTAAACATAGGAATATAAACTTCTTGTTCTCCTATACTTCTGCCTCCGGCCCTACTTTCGGAGTCAATTTTGCAACTGTCTTTGTAACTTCAGTAATTGCTCTTCTGTGTATTTTTTTCTATATTTTAGCAGTTGAAAAAATGACTTCCCGGGCTTTCATTTTAATATTCTTCCTGGCCACCTTGTCTTTTAATATTTTCCTGGTCTCCGAATACCTATTCCACCCTACCGGCGCTGATATTAGCGGAGTGAAGTTAGAAATGGTTCAATATGTCAAAGAGCAGGAATTAAAAAAACCAATTTATACTAATGATGAAGGAATCCAATGGTATTTTGATCATTGGTATAAAAATAAAAATAATCTCACCCTCGGTTTTGGGGATAATGAGCTTGAGGATGTGCCAATCGTACTTAAAGATAGCATTGCCAACCAAGGAGGTACGATTATTTTAGTTCGTTGGCCACCCCTTCCATCCGGAAGTACAGCTTTAAAAGTGATCAAGCTCTGTACGTTGCAGAAACAGTTTTATTCAAATAGGGAAACTTTTGGAGAAATTTACCTATGTCAGCCGGATTATCGGATAATTTAAACTAGATATTCCCTATAGCTTGCTGGGTGGTAGTTCAATTATGGTTAATTGTTTCGAAAGGTTTAAATGCGCACCTGCTCCCTCAAAAATATGCCCGAATTTACTATAAGAACGCCTTCCGGAGAAAGAATAATCGGTTCTGGACATCCCGCATTTATAATCGCAGAGATGTCATCCAATCACGGTCAGAATTTTGATACCGCTGTTGAGATAATTAAAGCGGCTGCCAAAGCAGGAGCCGACGCAATTAAACTGCAGACCTATACTCCGGACACGATGACTATCAACTGCAATACTGAGCATTTTATTGTTGGCGGAAAGGAAACGCCGGAAGGCTGGAAAGGACAAACACTCTATGAATTATACCAGAAAGCATATACTCCTTGGGAATGGCATGTTCCATTACAGAAGATTGCTGAAGAGTTGGGATTAGTTTTTTTTTCCACGCCATTTGATGAAACTGCAGTTGATTTTTTGGAGAGTTTAAATGTTCCAATCTATAAAATAGCTTCCTACGAAGTAACGCACCTGCCCTTGCTCAAGAAAGTGGCTCACACAGGAAAGCCAGTTATTATGTCTGTTGGCTTTGCTACGCTTGATGAAATAGGCCTTGCCGTGAGGATTTTACGGGAGAATGGTACAAAAGATATTGCCCTTTTGCATTGTGTAACTGCTTATTCTAATGAACCAAACCCTGAAAATATAAACTTGATAACTATGCCCGATATCCAGTCTCGGTTCAATGTTGTGGTTGGTTTTTCAGACAATAATCACGGGATCGAAATTCCTCTCCAGGCAGTATTAATGGGTGGCAGCATTATAGAAAAGCATATGGTGTTAGACACTTCCAAGAAAACGCTGGATGCTGATTTTTCAATTAATCCTTATGAATTCAAAAATCTTGTTGCTGCGGTTAGAAAATCAGAGAAAATACAGGGGGTAGTAAAGTATGGAACCCAATCTTCAACTGAGGAGCATAATAAGCAGTATCGGCGTTCCATTTTTGCAGTTTGCGATATCGCTAAAGGCGAATATTTTACGGAAGATAATGTAAAAGTAATTCGACCTGCTGCCGGGTTGGAGCCAAAATACTATGAAATTATTTTGAGCAAAAAGTCCAACCAGGCCATTAGCCAGGGAACCCCATTGGGGTGGGATTTACTTGCCGACTAGAAAATCAGGGGAGTGTTTAAAGAAATATGGGAGAAATAAGAATATTTATTCCTCTCCCTGGACGTTACTTTCACTAATGGTTGTTTAGAAAATGGAAAATTTTTTTATTTCAGAAGAAGCACAGGTTGGGTCTGGGGTCAGGGAAAGACTGGAACTTTTGCATAGAAGAAATAACGCCACAATTGTTATAGAAAAGAACGTTAAAATTTCTGATGATGTTATATTTTCTGATGTTTTGCAGTCTTTGTTCATAGGTCAATACACCTTTATCGGTAAAAGAACATTTTTTGCTTTTAAACGAATAAATATAGGGGCTCATTGCAGTATCTTGGCCGGGATGTATTTCGGGAAAAGACAGATGGAGACTTTTATTCCCGGCATACAAAAAGGTAGGATGGGCACATTTGATCAATTAACTATTGGGGTTGGTGCCCATATCTACGGGGATAGTGAAATTTACGCTTTAAATGTAATTTTTGGAAACTTCCTGAGAATGAATAGCCGTGTCAAGATAGATGGGTATAAAGACTTCAAGGCCGGCCACAATGTTTGGGTTGGTAGCGATACTACCCTTAATGCTACTGGTGGTCTGGAGATAGGAAACAATACTGGCATTGGTGAAAAATGCTTAATCTGGAGCCATGGGTACTGGTCTGATTTATTAGAAGGGTCAAATATATTTACCATTAAAAAAACCACCATTGGGGATGAATGCTGGGTAGCTGCGGGGACTTCCATCACTCCTGGAGTAAAAGTTGCTAACCGTGTATTGATGTTGCCTGAATCAAACGTGGTCAAGTCCATCGAAGAAGAAAACGTTGTTGTAGGTGGAAATCCAGCTAAAAAGATACAAAAAATTGTCGGTGGACAGACAATAGACCTGGCCCATTTTTCCCCCAAGAGCCGGGAGGAGAAGTATGGTTATTTAAAGCAAGTTCTTAATGATTTCTGCAGGCGATTCCAAAAAGTAGACCTAAAAGATGGCCAAAATTATACTACCTGGGATGTTTTGCAAGGGGGTTATTCTGGACAATTGTTTTTATTGTTAAATGAAAATAAAGATGATGACGTGGTTGACCTTTTATCTCACTCCACTGAAAATAAAGAGATATTGGTTTTCTCACCCCACGATGTTGGAAGTAATATCTCTACAAATTTTAATTATATGACCAGAACGCATTCTTCTTTGCTTAAAAATGATGGCTCTTATAATTTACTGGCTTTGGAATTCATTAAGGATTCCAATACTTATATCGCAAAATTTATCCCCCAGGATGGTTTTTATAAATAATGGCCATCAACATTAATGATTCAATGAATGGAGACGGAGCGGTCAATAAAGAAAATATAATGAAGATAATGCCCTATCATGAAAAATTTTTAATGCTGGACCACGTAGAATTTTTAGATCATAAAAAAATAATTGCCATTAAAGATGTGCCTCTGGATGATTTTTGGGTTGGCTATCATTTTGTCAACTTTCCCATTATGCCTGGCGTCTTAATAATAGAATTTTTAGCCCAGGCAGGCAGTTTATTAGCTCGATATAATATTCCCCATCATGAGGGAAAAGATATCCTGGCCCACACCATTAGCAATAGTCGTTTTATTCATCCGGTTTTCCCCGGGGATAGATTAAAATGCGAGGTCCTAATGTCTGAATTTAATGGGAACAAAGCGCTATTCCACGGAAAAGCCTGGGCAAATAATCAACTTTGCTCCGAGGCAGAGTTTACTTTAGCCGCAGTGGATAAAGAGAGATTTAGAAATAAATTTATGAACGTCAACAAAAGGTAATTTATGGATAAAGAAAAAGTTTTCATATTTGATATGGACGGGGTAATAACCGACACGAAAAATGGGTTGTATGCTCTTTATCAAGAGTTTATAGAATCTTTTGGCAAGAAAATAGGTCCCGGTGAATGCAGCCGGCTTGATGGCCCAAAAATAGAAGAAATAATTACATACGCAAAGAAAGAACACGATCTTCCCGGAAGCCATCAGGAATTGTTGGAAAAATACAATCAAAAAATTGAAACAATATATCAATCAGTAAAATTAGTTGCAAATGTTCGAGGAGTTATCGAAACTCTTCATAAAAATAAATTTAAAATTGCTTTAGCTAGTTCTTCTAAAAGAAAGAACATCAATGTAGTACTGCAAAAATTTAAAATTGGAAGTTATTTTGATTTCATTGTTTCTGGCGACGAGGTCTCTGCCGCCAAACCTTCCCCAGAAATATATAACCGTGTGCGAGATCATTTTGGAGATAAAGAATATTATGTCATTGAAGATTCCCTCCACGGCGTTACCTCGGCAATAAACGCCGGAATGAACGTCATCTTCTTCAACCCTTACCGGCAAACAAAACCTAACGGCATTACTTACACTATTTCTCGGATGGAGGAGATGAAGAGAATAATCTCTGAGATTAAAGCGGATTGTAAAATTATCGCTCTTGCCCGGGACATAAAAGTTAATATCAAACAACCGGAATTGTCATTTTCTTCAAATGATTTAGGGATTATTGATGCTCTCTGGAATCAAGAAAAAACAAAAAATTCATTTTTATTCAATGGGAAAATGGTCAGTTATCATTCTCACTATTTTGAATCAAACCAATTAATTATTAATTGTTTTATAACCGAATATAAATATTTTGTTGCTAAACTTAAACTACCCTCTTTAAATATCCCCATCTGTCCTTTGGCAGTAAGTGGCGTAATCATTGACAGCGAAGGTAAAGTCCTTCTCGGCCAAAGAAAAAAAGTTACCGAATACGAAAACTTCTATGAGTTTGTTCCTTCCGGGGGGCTTAATGCTAATAATATGGTTGGTGACACCATCTCTTTTGAAAAGCAAATTAAAGCAGAATTTAGGGAAGAGACCGGAATGGGCCCGGATTATATTAAAGAAATAACCCCTTTTTGCGTTATTTTAGACAAAAAACACTGGGTCTACGATATTTGCTCTAAAATATTCTTAAAGACAGCTTTTCCCGCTCTTTTTGAAACTGAAGAATATAACCACCTTCATCCCCTGCGTCTCCAAGATATTTTGGGATTTATTAATAATCAAAATATTGTACCAACTTCTTCCCTTCTTCTTGGAATTATGAATGAAGGTGAATAGGTCAGCAAAATAATCGGGATGTAGTCTAGGGGCAGGTTTGGTGGCTCACGTTTATCTATCAACGTGATTGATACTAATTGTCCTTTTATCCCGAGCTGACTGCTTAGCTGCTTCTACTAGTTTCAAGGTAGAAATACTATTGGCAATATCATTCATGGTTGGAGAATATTTTTCAACGCAGGATAAGAAATAATCTAATTCTTGGGTATACATGTAATTAGGATCAATTATCAGCTCTTTCTCTTTTAGTGGATCTGCTGGTAATCCAAATATCCTAATCGTGGTTTTTTCCGGCGCATTGCCTATGCTTTCCCAGGTAATTGTTTTTTTCTCCCCCACTACTTCGTATCCCCGGCGCTTTGTCTTCTGCAGGCAATCAAAATGAAGCTGGGCAAGTATACCTGTTTTGAATTTCAGAGTAATTTCTGCCAGATCTTCAGCATCTATTTCTAAATCACTCACCTTGGCAATGGTGGCAGAAACCCCCTCTACTTTGCCAAAGAGCCAACACAGATAATCAAATTCATGAATCCCCTCTAAAAGCATTCCTCCCCCTTCTGCTGCTTTGGCAGAGTACGTTTGACGATAATCAATTGTACGCCAAAACGGCAAATACTGGCCAACATAAACATGGACAGAATAAATTTTTCCCAATTCTTCAGAGGAAAGCACCCGGCGCAATTCTTGAATGGCGGGGTGAAACCGCATATTGCAGCCAATTAATGTTATATTTTCCTTTTCTTCTGCAATAATTCTAATTTCTTCTAGTTCAGGAGAAGTATTTACTGCTATTGGTTTTTCAATAAAAACATCGCAGCCGGCAGACAGCGCTGCCTTAGCCGGAGCTATATGGTAATTAGTAGGAGTACAAATAAAGACCGCCTTTTGTCTTTTAAGTTCTTCTGGCGTAATTCCTTCAACGAAAGTGAACCCATATCTCCCAGCAGCATTCCTTGCTTTTTCTGCATCAACATCAAATAAAAAGACGTTCATATTTTTAGCCTTCAGATTTTGTGCATGCCGAAGTCCGATGGAACCTACGCCAATTACTAAAGCATTATTCTGAGGTAGATTTTCTTTCATTTTTTGCTGAGTTGATACCCTGCCCCTTGGGGCGACTTCATTGTTTAATGCCTGCTGTTTCCAGCAAACATTAAAAATACCCCGCCGCTTGCGGTGATTTGGATTTTTATTTTGTGGTTTTATCTATTATATTTTTTTCAATAATATTTTTACATAGTCCAAATTCAAATCCATCTGCTATGTGTATAGACCTTTCTTTAGGCATTTTGTAGATGGCCATTTTTTCACCAAAGAAATGCCTTACATTGAAAAGTTGGTTTATTTTCATTATTTTAATTGCGCCATTAGGCGAATAAACTGGAGGAAGCTCTGTCCGTGATTTCAGAAATTTTTCTCCAAAATATAATTTGCCGTATCCTGGTTCATATTCATCAACCACCCAGTGGAAAAAATGGGGATCAACTTCAGAAACGGAAACCAAGGAATTGGCACCAGTTTCCTTAAATTGAAGATAACTTTTAACGATGTCTTCCGCGGTACGCAGAGGAGAGGTCGGCTGCAGGCAGATCAAGTCATCAAACTCTAATTCCTTGGTCTCTTTCAATATTTTAAGCGCATACAAAGATGGCTTGACGACTTCGGTGGTGTCCCTGGCCAATTCCAGCGGAAGTTTAAAAGGAATTGCCCCATAGCTGTGAGCATGCTGGAGAATTTCATCATCATCCGAAAGGACATAAATATGCGGGGTAATTAAAGAATTTCTTGCTGCCGCAACTGAATAATAAAATAATGGTTTATCAGCAATGGGCAAACAGTTCTTTCGGGGCAATCTTTTTGATCCGCCACGGGCAGGAATAACTATAATGGTCCTTTCTGATAGATATTTTTGGAAAGAATCAGGCATCATGTAATATTCTCTTGACCGTTTGAATAATGAACTCTTGTTGTTTGGTACTCAAGGAAGGGTATATGGGCAGCGAAATTATACTTTTGAACGTGCGGTGAGTTATCGGGTAATCTTCTGCCTTCCAGCCAAATCTTTTGTGGTAAGTGAATTCATATGCCGGGATGTGGTGAACATTAACGCCAATCCCATTCTCTCTCATCTTCTTAAAAAATAAGTCCCGCTCATAATTTCCAATTAAAATTGGATATAAATGCCAGGCATGCCGAACTTTCTCTCTTACGATGGGCACCCGGAGGTGGGGATGTCCTTGCAGGGCTGCGGTATAACGCCAGGCAATAGTCTCCCGCTGTTGGATAAACCCATCTAATTTTGCCAATTGTGATAATCCCAAAGCAGACTGGAAATCTGTAAGACGATAGTTTCGTGCTAGATGGAGAACATCGTAAGACCATTCCGCCTGCGGTCCAAATCGTTCCTGAACTTCTTTATTGATGCCATGGTTGCGCAAAAGACGCAATGTATGGTCAAATTCTTTATTATTGGTGAGCACCATCCCCCCCTCACCAGTCGTGATATGTTTTACGGGATGGAAACTCAAAACGGTCATGTCAGCAAAAGAGCCGATTTTCTGGTCGTTATATTCAGCGCCTAAAGCCTGGGCCGAATCCTCTATCAAAAAGAGCCGGTGCTCTTGGGCTATCTTCTGCAGTTCTTCAATATTACACGGTTGTCCGGCATAATTAACATACAGGAGGGCCTTGGTCTTGGGGGTTATCTTCTTCCGGACTGAAGCAGGATTAATATTATAAGTTTCAGAATCAATATCGGCTAAGACGGGGATACAGTTGTTGAAGAGTATGCTGTTGATGGTGGCAATGAAAGTGAAGGGGGTGGTAATTATCTCTGATCCTGGCGCGAGTCCCAATGCCTGAATGGCCATATCCAACGCAGCGGTCCCGCTACTTACTGCTATCCCGTACGTTGCATTACAATATCTGGCAACTGCCTCTTCAAACTCTTTTACCTTTGGCCCGGTCGTTATCCAATCACTTTCTAAAACAGTGGCTACTGCCCTAATATCGTCAGCAGCAATGGCCTGTTTTCCATAAGGGATATATTCAGTATCCATGGTACGGGCCTATACTTTCTAGGATTTTGTTTTCCATGAGGGCCTCAAATAACTTTTCCTCACTGATTAAGAAATCTTTTGAATTTAATTCTGTAGAATTAATAAGCGGGGCACTTTCCAGATGCTGAAAATGTGTTCCCTGCTGATATTTGTCAATATCTGACCGGACCACATAAAAATTCTCCAATTGGTGCGTTCTCCTTGATTCTGTTTCATTGATAAGCACTTCATGAATTTTCTCCCCTGGCCGTATCCCGATTACTTTTGTTTTTATCTCTTTATGGTAATATTTGGTGAGAACCGTAATAAGATCTACAATCTTAAAAGAATTAAGTTTTGGGATAAAAATCTCACCGCCTCGGCTATGTATTATCGAATTAAAAATCAAATCGACGGCTTGGTTGGGGGTGATTAGAAATCTGGTCATACGTTCATCCGTTAGCGTTATTTCCTCCTGGTGAAGGATGCTGTGGATAAATGAAGGGATTACGGAGCCGGTACTGTCTAATACGTTCCCATAACGGACGGATAAGAAAATTGTATCTGCCGAACCTTTGCTGTAGTTTGATTCAGTGAATATCCGCTCCCCGATAAATTTACAGGCTCCATACGTGTTGACCGGCGAGCACGCCTTATCGGTCGACACAAACACAGCTTTTTTGACGTTTTCATCCCAGCAGGCCTTAGCCACATTAAGTGTTCCCAAGACATTCGTTTGTATTGCTTCCTCCACATTATATTCGATTATATCAATGCGCTTTAAAGCTGCCGCATGAATGACAATATCCACGCCTTTCAGTGCCTTACGAAGCCGGCTGTAATCACGAACATCGCCAATGAGATGTCGTAGCTGGGGGTGGTTATTAAACTTGGTTTGGGTATGAAAATGCTTTACCTCATCCCGGCTAAATAATCTGATGCTTTTGGGATTATACGGAAGAATTCTCTGCACCAGCTTATTTCCCAAAAAACCGGTGCCGCCAGTAATAAGAATAACTTTATCTCTAAATAAGTCCCCATAAAGCATACTTTGTTTCGCTTTTTTCTCATTTAAAAATGTTCCGGAACAATGATTAGATACCAAAATCCAACCTGCCACCACTAGGTCAAGTGAAGCAATCGAGAACCATTGTTCCTAAACGCTTTTAAATCATTTTCTGCCCCTCACCATCTAATGATTCAGCACCAACGTGTTTTAGCATATATCCCTATCCGCAGCGGCTCCAAGAGCATTCCCGATAAGAATATTATCGACGTAGGGGGAAAACCGCTGGTAGCACACTCGATCGAGGCCGCCAAAAAGAGCCGGTATGTTGATAAGATTATTGTTTCTACCGATTCTCCGCGATATGCTGAAATCGTTAAAGAATATGGGGCCGAAGCACCCTTTCTTCGGCCAGCGGAACTTGCTGATGACACTGCCATCGAGATGGATGCCTGCCAGCACATGATGGGGTGGGTGGAGAAAAATTGGGCTGATAAATTCGATATCCTTGTCAAACTAGAAGCGACTTCCCCTCTGCGGACGGTAGAGGACATAGATAAAGCCATTGAAGAATTAGTGGAAAAAAGTGCCGATACTGTGGTTACGGTCACGGAAGCGTTTACTCATCCATTTTGGATGAATATCCTTCCCGCAGACCATTCCCTGAAGAATTTCATTGCCCCAGACATCGCCAGAAAAAATCGCCAGCAATTACCTACTTACTATCAACTGGACGGCGTGGTGTATGTTGCCCGCTGGAATTTCCTGAAACAACATAAAACCTGGTTCGCTGACAATAGTTATGCTACTATCACCCCTAATAGCCGGGCGGTTGATATTGATACCATCTCTCAATTGGAGTTAGTGAGGATACTTATAAAAAATAGCCAACCCTAGTAAATCACAATTAAATGTTTACGACATGAATAATCCCCCATTAATATTAAATGTTTGCCCAGTAATATAATTTGATTTATCTGAGATTAAAAAATGCACTAATTTTGCAACCTCTTCCGGCTCTCCGAACCTCTGCAGGGGAATCTGGCGCATTATGTCCTGTATGGTTCCTGGCGGTATTGTTTCGGTCATCTTGGTGTTGATAAATCCCGGGGCAACAGCATTAACTAATATCTTATCTTTAGCATATTCCTTGGCGATAGTTTTAGTGAACGCTATAATCCCTCCTTTTGTTGCCGCATAATTGGCCTGCCCAATATTGCCGGTTTCGCCAACGATGGACGAGATGTTCACTATCTTCCCCCCACCCTGTTTTTGCATTTGTTTGATAACCGCTTTGGTGCAGTTAAAAGTCCCCGTTAAATTGGTGGAGATAACTTGATCCCACATTTCTACCCCCATATTCTCTAATTTTTTATCCCGAGTAATCCCTGCATTATTGATGAGAATATTTATTTTCCCGTATTCTTCTATAATTTGTTTAACCATCTCCTCTACTTTTTGGTAATTAGAAATGTCGGTAGGGATATATGTTGATTTTCGTCCAATTTTTCTAATCTCATTTGCCAGTTCTTCCCCTTCGGGAAGGAACTTGCTATTGTTAACAACAATATCTGCTCCGTTCTTTGCTAATTCCAACGCAATTGCGCGGCCAATTCCTCTCAGGCTTCCGGTAACCAAGGCAACTTCTGCGGTTTCTTCTTTTGTTTCTTCTACCATCACCGGTATAAAAAAGTTTATCTCCCCATACATATTCTCAATGGGCCGGATTTTCCCCTGTAAGCCAATGGACAGCACCTTGCGGTATTTTTTATCTATTTGGGTAATTAATCGTTCTCTCTGTTCGTTTTCAACCATTCCCACCAAGTATCCTGCTTCATATGGTGGGAGGGGCGTCGCTGTTTCAGAGTAAGTTATTAAAGTCCACGATTGATCTCTGCTTTTTATTATCCCCATATCTTTTTATTATTCATTTATTTTCTTTAAAATATGAATGGCAGCAGTGCCGCCAACACCTCCAACGTTGTGAGTTAACCCTATTTCTGCAGCTTTTACCTGTCTGCTACCGGCCTCGCCCCGTAGCTGTGTTACTATCTCATAAATCTGTGATATACCAGTAGCGCCAATGGGGTGTCCGTTTGCTTTAAGTCCACCATCCGTGTTGATGGGCAAGCTGCCTTGCAGGGCGGTTCTGCCCATTTTAATCCATTCTTTGCTCTCTCCGGGTGCACAGAAGCCAAGATCTTCCATGGCCACCATTTCGGCAATGGTAAAACAATCATGGACTTCGGCTAGATTAATATCCGAAGGAGAAACCTTTGCTTGTTGGTAGGCTTCCGCAGCGGCCAATTTTGCTGCTGGAAAACAAGTGAAATCCTCTCTTTGAGTAAGAGAGATAAAGTCCGTCTTCAGGCTCGAGGCAATTATTTCTACATCCCGTTTCGAATGCCTTTTCTTTGAAATAATAATGGCAGCCGCCCCATCTGAAACCGGTGAGCAGTCAAATAACCGTAACGGTGAGCTGACCATCACCGAGTTTTTAATAGTGTTTAAGTCAATTTTTTTATGTTGAAAATGGGCCGAAGGGTTTAAAGTAGCATTGTAATGGGCTTTTAATGAAATCAAATCTAAATCATCGCTCGTTGCCCCATATTTTTCCATATACTTTTGGGCAATGAAAGCATAGCTGGCTGGAAAACTGAGGCCCGGGAGTTGATCCCGTTCTACATCCCCAGCGGAGGCAATCGCTTTTGAAATAACCCCTGAATCATAGCCGGTCATTTTTTCCACCCCTAATACAAGAATATTCTCAAATTTATTCATAGCAATTAACGCTTGATGCACAGCTGCGCCACCAGAGGCGCAGGCAGTTTCAACTCTGATTATGGGAAGATGGCGATGAGGAAATAATCCCGAAATAACTGAATTAAGATGCAGCTGGTTTTGTAGAATTCCTCCCAAGAAATTACTGACATATATCGCCTGAATATTTTCACTAGGAAAAGAACTATCCACCATTGCTTTATTTATGGCTTCTTCCGCTAATTGGATTAAATTTTGAGTAGTCACTCCAAACTTCGTCTTGCCTATTCCAATGACATACATTTTAGCAGATTCAAGGAGGTAGGACATTTATAAACCATTTGTTTTTTGGAGAGCGTCTTTAGTACCACAACCTTTATTAATGCCTATCGTAAAAATTAATATCCCATTTAAATAAATTTAAATATAAACCCAAATTAAGATTGTACATCTATGCAATCAAAAGGAAGCGGCATGGACCCCCGACACCCCCATCGAGTTTCTCCAAAAGCATTAGAATACCTTAAAGAGGTTGTAGATTATGGTTTTGGCAATTCTTCCGGGCCGGGGATGACTACGCGTTTTGAAAAGGCCTTTGCCTGTAGATTAGGTATGGGTTTTGGAATTTCCCATTGCAATGGCACTGCCACCATGCATTCCTGTTTAGCTGCTGCTGGGGTGAAGCCTGGAGATGAGGTCATAGTTCCACCGTTGACAGCAGCAGCAACGGCTATTTGCGTCCTGCATCAAGGGGCAATTCCGGTCTTTGCTGATATTGATGAATTAACGTTTAATATAAGCCCTCAAAGTGTTGAAGAGCATATCACCCCCCTCACCAAAGCGATTATTCCTGTCCATTTGTACGGCCTGATGGCTGACATGGATAGCTTAATGGAAATTGCTAAAAAGCATAATTTAACAGTAATTGAAGATAGTGCCGAATGTTTTCTCGCCTCATGTAACGGCAAGCTGGCTGGAACGATTGGACATGCTGCCAGTTTCAGCTTCCAGGCTTCAAAACATCTTACCTGCGGTGATGGTGGTATTGTCGTAACCAATGATGAGAATTATGCTACCATGATCCGCCGGTTTTCCGTTTTTGGCTATCATACGCTGACGGGGAGAAGTGGCGGTGTGATGCCCAAACGAGAGCGGGGTGATCCCACCTCCATTCGCCACGATTTTTTGGGGTGGAATTATAGGATGTCAGAATTACAGGCCGCAGTTGCCTTAGAACAGACTGAACGGATGGATGAGTTGGTAGACCAGAGAAAGAAGATAGGAGCCATGTTTTTAGAGGCGGTGAAAGGTTGTTCGTGGCTTGTTCCCCAATATACTCCTCCCGGCTATGACCATTCTTATTGGACCTTTGTGTGCCGTTTCGAATCAGAACCGGCCGGATGTATCTGGCAGGAATTCCGACAGAAATTTTATGATTTTGGGGGAGATTTTTTTTATGGAGCTTGGCGTCTTATTTATAATGAACCAGTTTTCCAAGAGCGCAGTTTCTTGGGTGGTTTTTTCCCGGTAGATTCCGATCTCTACAAAGGAAAGTACAAAGATTATCGGCCAGGATTATGCCCCGTTGCCGAAAAATTACAGCCAAAATTAATGCAGTTCAAAACCAACTATGTTGATCTCAACGAAGCAGCACGCCAGGTGGGCATTCTTAGAGAAACGATCAATTATTTTGAGGAAAAGCGAGAGGTTAAGTGATGCGCACTTCAAGGATCCTGCGGATGAAAGACATTGCCCAACACTTGGTCCCCTCTGATATTGTGTTGGATATTGGGGCTTACGATTGTGAACTGCAGAACCATATCACTGTAAAAGAATACAAAGGGGTTGATCTTACCCCATTCAAAGACGGGGTTCTTAAAGTAAATGTATCGTATGAAAAACTACCATTTAAAGACAAGACGTTTGACAAAGTAGTTATGAGTATGCTTTTAAGTCACATTGATAACCCTCTTTTTGCACTGCAGGAAGCTCGCCGGGTAATGAAAGACAATGGGGAAGTTATTTTAGTGTTTAGTAATATTGAAAATATTAATAAACTGTTTCAAGGACTGTTTTTAGCAAAAAAATTAATTCAAAGACCGAATTATTCTTACATTTCTGTATTTGGTACCCAAGAGATAGCGAACATCTTAGCTCGATCTTCATTTAAAGTATGTGGCCTCAAAAAAAGATGTGCCGAATTATTCGGTTATCGTCTGCCCTTCCTTGATTGGACCGGACTATTTTCAGAGTATGTATTGGTTGTAGCTGAGAAGTCAAGAGAAGTAGTCCCCGCTTGGAGTTATGGTAAGAAATTTTCGAATTTATGAGGCTCAATAGGGTTCCTGAATCTTATTTTCTACCCTGTTTTTATTAATTGTTCGATTTTCTCCAATATTAATTTTTTTCTTTTTTTAACATATAATCACTAATTCCCTGCACTAAACGCTTAATGTTGTCTTTATCTAGGGAATGATTATTACAATCACTAGGAAGTCTTGCCAGTCCGGAATAGCTGCAGCGAAACATCGCCGCCACAAAATTAATTAGGTTGTCCCTATTTATTTTTCTGTCAACACTGTTTTTAATTATTTCCGGGAGAAATTCTATATTTTTAACTTTAATTGTTTCTTCACAGACATTATAAAAAATATTGCCAAAGGTAACTGCCGGGATTTCAAAGAGCAATGCCTCCCATCCTGATGTTCCCGTTATGGTTAAGAGCAGCGAAGATTTTTTTATCAATTCAAAATTATTTTGGTGAGGCGATATAAGTCTAACATTTGGTATTTTCTTAATCCTCTTATAAAAACTGAGATTTCTATTCCCATAACCAAAGGGGTGTTCTTTCACGTAAAGAAGATGTGTAAGGGGCATCGATTTGGAAATATTCTCTATTAAGCTTAACTGATCCACGTACCACTTCCCATATATTAAAGTTGTCGATTCTGGTTGATAATGGAGCGGAAAAAGAACATATTTTTCTCCAGGGCGGGGGGTCTCAAAAATACCGGCATGATCATATACTTTTTGGATAAGGGGCCAAAACACAAATCGTAAATCAGGGGGTAATTTTCTGTATTTTAATACTTGGTAAGCATATGATGATGCCCGCTCTGCTTTTTTACGCAGCGGTTCTTTAAATTCTTTGGCACAATCCTGAATTTTTGGCTTATTTTGGAAGTCTTTTACGAATTGTTCGGATTTAATTCTTTCTTCCGAGGATAAGCCATTCCTTTTGATATCTTTATAGGCATAATCTAAGGAGGGCCATATGTTGGAAAGATCTTCTGCGAATGTAAACCGATTTGGCACTATGGAAGAAACTAATTCAATAATCCGTACTTTATTCTTCTGCAGTACTGAATAAAGAACTATTGCATGGTACCCTGATGGCCCGTAACAAATACAATAATCTGGCTTTATTTCTTCAACAATTCTTTCCATCCCTTCGAATGCACTTTGAAAATAACTTAAAATCTCCTCTGTTGAAAGCTTTCCTCTACTCCTTTTTCTAACGGCAGAGACAGACCAGGCATCCCAAATATTTATATTATATCTTTGTTCGCATTTACTAAGATAGCCCCTATCTGCGGTTGAACCATTATGGAAAGGAAACAGGGTTGTAATCTCATTTTTAGGAACTCCCTGAGCCACCAAATAATCTAAATTTTTTTCCCTGGTAGCTATGAAATGCGGCTTTATTGCTTGTGTTTTGGCCATCTCTTGGTATATCTTCCACATCCAAATCTCTCTATCGCAAGAGCCAGTTAGGAAAAGTATCGTTTTTACCATAAGTTATCGGAATTACTTATTCTTTTTTTTAAACTTTATGTAAAACTAGCTTCCAAAACCTCTTTTTAATAAACTATTTAAATTGGGGACGGTTGGGGGCTATAATGGAAGTAAAGCTTTTAACAAACGATGAATATGGTGCTTTCTTTAAATTTAATGCTGATTGCTATCCAAACCGGCCCAATATATTAGAACGGTTTAAATTCCAATCGTTAGCTAACCCTTTTCTGAAACCGGAGGATGGCCCCTTAGTACTCCTCGCCTATATTGATGAAGGCCAGATTGTTGGCCAGTTAGGACTTAATCCCGAAGTATGTTTTCTAAGAGGAAAAGAGTTTCGTTGCTTTTTTGGCTATGATCTTTTTGTCTCTGAAAAGCACCGCGGACAGGGAATTGGGTCTTTATTAGTTAAAAAAGCAATTGAAAAATACAGCCCCTTCTTTGCTGTTGGCGTTTCTCAATCAGCAAGTAAGTTATATTCTGACTTTAATTTGGTGGGTAGTATGCACACTTTTTTATGGTTTAGAAAAGTAAGTAGCTTGCCGAAGTTGTGGTTTAATAATACTTTCTCTACCCCTGGTTCTTCCCCTACATCAAAAAATTCTAGCTATATTTTTCCAAAAAATGTTTCATCTCCAACCCATGATTTCAAATTAGTAAGCTCTTTACGTAACTGGCCCAACCATAATTGGAATGGAGAAGTAATGGAATTATCCCGCTCTTTGAAGTTTTTACAATGGCGGTTCTTTAGTCGGAAGGGTCACCAATTTTATGTATGGAGATCTCGCGGCAGTCAAGCTTATTTTGTGGTTAATATTGTAGCCCTAAAAGGCCTGCGGTTTCTTGCTCTTGTTGATTACCGCATTTCTATTGGGAAAGATGACTTTTTTAGGGATATCTTAAGCATCTGTAAAAAATTAGCCAAGGAAGCCGGTTGTGAGGGGGTCGTCCTTCTTAGTTCCCACACAGTATTCGATAGGGCTTTGAGGAAGAGTTTTTTTATAAAAGCCCCCCATGAACAGAAAGTATTAATCAATTCTCCTCTGCCCCTGTCTTTAGACCAGATTAACAAAAGGGAATCGCTGTTTCTCACCATGGCTGATGCAGATTTTGAATTTTCATATGGGTTAGTCTGAATATGGCAATAATTAAACGGAGTAAAATAAAGAAAATCTTGGCTGGAATATTAGGTATATTTCTAATCCTCTCTCGCTCATTTTATAAGTCAAAGAAAGAGATGTTCTCTGGTCAAAAAGTAACTGGCATTTTTTTTCATAATCCTTCTCCTGAAGTATTTGGGCGCTCCATCCGGTGGTTAATAAAGAACAACTGCATTTTTATTACTACGGATCAGCTTGTTGCCATTCTCCTTCATAAAGCTGCTCTGCCACCACGGGCCGTTTGGATAACTTTTGATGATGGGTGGAAAGATAACATGAAGAATGTCCTTCCCACCCTGCAGAAATATAAGATCCCAGTAACCTTTTTTATTTCTACTGCTCCCGTAGAAGAAGGTTTTTTTTGGTTCAGCGTGGTACGAAAATATAATCAACAGCTCCCCCCCCCATTTAAAGAGGATGTTAAAAAATTATGGTTCATCGAGGAAACCAAAAGGAAAAAGATAGTTGCTGAATTGTTAAGAAATATAAATGGTGGTATAGAAAGGGAGGCCATGACGGTTGAAGACATCAAATCCATTTCCATTTTGCCGCAGGTAACCATCGGGGCCCATACTGTAAACCACGCCATTACCACCAATTGTACTCTTCCGGAGCTTATGTATGAAATAAAGGAATCTCAGCAGAAATTAATGGAATGGACTGGAAAAAAAGTGAAATTCTTTGCTTATCCGAATGGGAACGTTGGGGATAAAGAAAAGGCGATCCTCCAGCAAAATGGATTTACTTTAGCTACCACTATTGAAAAAAGCCGTATTTCTCCTGTTCAGGACCTATACGTGGTACCAAGATATGGGGTTAATGATGATGCCTTCTTCTCAGAATATCTCTGTCAGATGACAGGGGCTTGGTGGAATTTTCTGGATAAATTTAAGATTTAATGGGTTGGAAACTGAAACTAGTGCCACCGCCGGTTTCCAGCCCATATTCGACAAATTTATAGACTGAACATACATAATCATTATAAAGCCAATAATAGTAACTTATGTTCATCTTAAAATGGCCTTTGCCGGAATTTTACACGGAATTAATGATATAAGATATCAGGAACATACCCCGCGAGCTATTACTGGAGAAGAAGTCCAGGTAGCTGTAAAATGTGCCGCTATCTGCGGATCCGATATCCCCAGAGTAAAGAGCAAAGGCACGTATAAATTCCCCACTATTCCCGGCCATGAAATATCCGGTATCGTGGTGGAAAAAGGGGAAAATATTAAATCTATAAATGCCGGGGATAGAGTTACTGTTTATCCTTTAATGCCTTGTGGTATTTGCCCCCCTTGCCAGTCCCATTGTCCAAATTTGTGTGAGAATTACAATTACCTCGGTTCTCGCTGCGATGGCGGGTTTGCGGAATATGTTGTTTGTCCGGCCAAAAATGTTATAAAAATAGCTCCCACGGTGTCTTTTGAAGCGGCCGCTTTGGTCGAACCAATGGCGGTGGCTCTTCGGGGGATCAAAAAAAGTAATATCTCTTCTGGAGATAAAGTGGTTGTTTTAGGCTTGGGTTCCGTAGGATTATTTGCAGTTCAATGGGCCAAGATCTTCGGGGCGTCGGTGGTGATAGGAGTCGACCGGAATCCTCATAAATTAAAAATAGCTGCTGCCGTGGGGGCCAATTACACAATTAATTCTTTAGATTATAATTATAATGCAGAATTTCAAAAGATATTTGGTGCCCAAGGTGCGGACGTCGTTATAGAATGCAGTGGAGCGAATAGTTTTCAAGAATTGGCTATTACTATTGTTAAAAAAGGTGGAACTATCTCTTTAATCGGGAATCCCCAGGGCGATGTAACAGTTAAAGAAAAAATATTTCAGCAGATAGTGCGAAAGGAAATTACCCTTAAGGGAAGTTGGAACTCTGTCATTCTTCCTGAAGAAGATGAATGGGGTTTGGTGTTGGATTATCTCTCTGCCGGAAGAATTGATCCGGTATCGATAATTACTCACTACTTTAATCTAAGTGATATCAAACGGGTGTTTGATGATCTTTATGAGCGAAAAATAGCTGGATATTGCAAAGGTGTTTTTGTAATAAATAAACATTTGGATCCGGCGACATTGAACCAGGTGATACTATGATTTCGCAGATGAGGGCAGCAGTTTTACAGGGAATCAACGATCTAAAATTAGGCTCTGTTCCTGTGCCGCAATTAAAGCCCGGCAGTTTGCTTTTAAAGATTCATGCCTGCGCCATCTGTGGTTCCGATATACGTATTCTTAAATCTGGAAATAATCGGGTAAAGTATCCCGCTATCATTGGGCACGAATCATCTGGAGAAGTTGTCATGGTTGGCGAAGGCATTACAAATTTTAGAGTTGGTGATCGCCTTGCTTTGGGTGCAGATATACCATGTGGCAGGTGCATTTATTGTACTAATGGTTTAGGCAATTGCTGTGATGAGAATTATGCCTTGGGGTATAAATTCCCGGGAGCATTTGCCGAATATTGTTTGCTGGAACCAATAATGGTCAATTATGGCCCCCTTATCAAAATTCCAGATTCTGTAAGCTATGATGAGGCTGCACTCATGGAGCCATTGGCTTGCGTGTTAAACGGGTTCGAGTTAGCGCAGATGAAGGTTGGGAAAAGTGTGTTAATCATTGGGGCGGGCCCTATTGGCTGCATGGGGATTATGGTCGCAAAGGCGTTGGGGGCATCTGCGGTTATATTGGCCGAAGTAGATGAAAAAAGATTAGAAGAAGCAAAACAATTTGGCGCCGACATATATATTAATTCCCGGAAAGACAACCTCATAGAGGAGGTAAAAAAGATGACGTTGGGAAGAGGGGTTGACGGTGTATTTACTATGTGTCCTTCAGTCGAAGCCCACGAACAGGCAATTGAGCTCGTGGCTAAAAGGGGTTATGTCAATCTTTTTGGAGGATTGCCGATTGGGTCCCGAAAAGCCCAAATTACATCTAATTTAATCCATTATAAAGAATGTTTTGTGATGGGCTCTCATGGTTCAACTCCTCGTCATAATAAGCTGGCGATGGATCTTATTGCCACTAAGAAAGTTGACGTGGGAAGACTTATTACTCATCGCTTTGGCCTTGAAGAGATAAAAATGGGAATCAAGGTAATGGAGAATTTAGAAGGAATGAAAATTATTATCAAGCCGGGAGGTATACCTACGTCATGAACCTTAAATTAGGGATTAATACTGGCTTTGCGCTCAATCGTTTCCCCCTTCCGGAGGAATGGATGAAGATTGTCGGGGAAGATTTGGGCTTACGGTATGTTCAACTTACTGCCGATATGCTTAACCCCGCTTTGGGTGATGTCATTGTGTCTGATTATATCGCCAGAATTAATAGACTTAAGATAAAATACAATGTAACTATTGATAGTATTATGACGGGTGCTTTTACCAGAGTAAATCACTTTTCTCATCCCGATGCAGGGCAACGATTATACTGGATTGATTGGTTCAAGAGGCTGGTAGATATTGGGGTTGCTGTTGGTGCCACTAATCTTTCGAGCCATTTTGGCATTATGTCCTATTATGATCTGAAAGACCAATTGAGGAGAAAGCAAGTCCTGGAGCAGACCATTGCCGCTTGGAAAGAGATTGCCATATACGCAAAGTTAAAAGGGATGCAATATTTGAGCTGGGAACCGATGTCTATCGCCCGGGAGTATGGCGAGACCATCCAGGAAACAAGAAAAATACAACGCATGTTAAATGATAGTGCTCTGCCCATCAAATTGTGTTTAGATGTCGATCATGGTGATGTTTCTTCCCCGAATCCCGATGATACTAACCCTTATGCCTGGCTGCGGGAGTTTGGGAAAGATGCCCCCCTTATCCATCTTAAGCAGAGTTTAAAAGACAAAAGTGGCCATTGGCCGTTTACGCCAGAAACCAATAGGGAAGGAAAAATTATTGCAGAGAAAGTGATTAAAACATTAGAGGAAAGTGGATGTAAAGACTCCCTGCTTCTCTTGGAGTTTTCGTTTCGGGAACGAGAACCGTTTGAAAGCAGGGCCCTAGGGGATTTAAAATCATCGGTTGAGTACTGGCGGGATTTCGTTTCAAATTAATTTTTCTTGCTTCTCAAGGACTATTCTTCGTTGTAAAGCAAATACCATTGGGGCAGCAAAAATTAAAAATGAATCTATTGTATCAATTACTTTAAGTATATTCCATGGGAGGTTAATGGTCTTTGCTTTGGCAGTCACTCCTCCCGATAAAGGGAAGATGCAGAATTCAGAAAATTTATGGTATTTTATAGAAAAAGCAGGAATATTCTTCTCAAAAGAAACCCGGTCATCAAAGAGGAGGTTGGGTACCGCATTGTTTCCTGACCATGGGTCGTCTTTATCATTACAAGGCTGATTAATATTATAAGGGTCACGGTGAAATGACCACCCTTCATGTTTAAGTATCTTCAACATTAGTCTAGTCATTAGTGAACAGTTCATCTCTTGGATCAGCAGCCTTCCTCCCGGTTTCAGTATTCTCTCCATTTCTCTGAAGAAATTTATTGGATATGCAACATGGTGGATAGTATTACTGCAAAAAACAACATCCACGGAATTACTTTTTATTTTGGTGTTAAGTGCATCGACTACCTGATCAACCCAGGGATGTTTTTCTATGTCAGATAATATCAATTGGGCATCTTTTCTAATGAAATCTCTGGAAAATCCTGCCCCACAGCCAACCTCTAATACTTTATCTCCGGGATTAATGTGTTTGTTCATCCAGGAATATCTTTTTTCAAGCAGGAACGTAAGATTAGTCGGTTTATTCTTATAAAAATCTTCCCGGGCTGAGACCACATCGCCTTCTCTTTTTAGGCGGTTCTCGGCATGGGGGGGGAGATACTCTTTCCAAAACCAGGGCTGTTTCATCTTTTTCAAGTTTAATTTTATTTCACTAAATTCTCTCCAGTATCCAACTTTATTACTTTGATTGCAGCCACCGGGCAGACTCCTGCTGATTCCAAGGCTTTGGGAAGCAATTCTTCATCGATAATAACCTCTTGGAATTTTTCATTCTTATTTGCTGCAGGGAGTTTTAAGTCTGCTTTGTTGTTCTCTACATCAAATTGCCATATCTCTTCTCCGACAGCTACGCAGGAATAAGCACCAATGCAAGCTTCTCGGTCCAGTATGATCTTGTATTTTACCATGCGCGTCTTCTCTCCCCTATCTGTTTTTTACAGTCATTGAAGAGGCTTTTTTTTCTCCATACCTCTTTAATAAAACCATATAATTTATAAACTTATTAATGGTCTTTAATTTTGATAAATGGCTGAACGCCCACTTGGATTCCCCGTATTGCCGGTCGCGGTAATCAACCGGGATGTTTATAATATTAATCTTTTCTTTTTTTGCTTTATACAATACGTAAAAATCTAAATTAAAATCGTGGGGAAGATAAACCAATTTATTCAAGAATTCCCGGTGAAATACTTTTGGCTGACCATTTATGTCTGGATATATTTTCCAGAAAATGGCGGTGGCCAGGATATGGAAGCAAGTTGTCAGTATTTTTGGGATTACCTTCCTCTCTCTTCTCCTTCCTTTTACTAAATGGCTTTGTGGACTGCTTTGGGTGGCTAGTTTATGGTACCCGTCTATTACATCCAGGGGGTCACACTGCATATCGGCATGCGAGTACGCAATTATATCCGCTGAACTTTCTTTCAAACCACTAATTATTCCGAACCCATATCCAACATTTCTCTGCACTTTAATTGATTTAGCAAATGAATATTCTGGCTTTTGTAGTTCTTCCAGTAAAATATCGGCAGTATCATCTGTAGAACCATTATCGACCATGATTAATTCTAACTTCAAATCCCCTTTGACTTGCCTAAATCTCTCTAAAGTTAACTGAACATTTGGCCCTTCATTGTAACAGGGAATAACTACTGAAAGTTGTGCTTTTTCTTTAATATTTTTTTTAATCATTTTCCCTTTACTAATAATTTCACCTAAAACTTTTTTTATATTTTCTTTTTAATTTAGTCTATCTACTCATTTTCTCCGTGAAGTTTCCTCCAATTCAAATTCTTTTAATTCATCCGGGGTTCCCCAGCAGATCCATCGTTCAACATCAAAGATAACGGAACGCTTGTTCAACTTGCGCAGGAAAATGGGCACGGCATCAACATAAAACTCATTTTTAATGCGATGATTTTCTGTAATCATCAGGTTAACGGCATCAAAGAAATCTTTCGCCTTTTTGAAATAAAATGTGGCCACCACGGCATGGTCATAATAGGGGTCTTTTGAGATGGGGATCTTTACTGACATATCTTTAATTGTCATTCCGTCTTCATCTAACCTGGCCCATCCATAGGCGTGTGGGTTTCGCCGCATCTTTTCCATCTGGGTGAAGGTCCACAATACGCAATCAATAGAAGGGTCCGTCATCAGTTTCTCATATTTTTTCTTGTCATAAACATACCCATTGTCACAGGCAGCAATAAACAAAGGCTCGTCAGGAAGCACATATCCCTGAGCGAGAAGGCAGGTATTAGCCTGTCCTAATGTGGTGGTGTTTACGGCGATGATTATGGCCGGTGGTATTTCGTTTTTAATGACTTCATCCAGATGGTGCTGCTGGATATGCTCTTGTCGGACAATAAAAATCCATTTGTCGCTTTGGGGCATGCTCCGAATGGCCCGGATGATCATTGGTACGCCCAAGACCGGGATTAATGGTTTGGGGGTCGAGTAGCCTTGCTCTGAGAATCGTGAGCCTAGTCCGGCCATGGGAATAATATTTGCCATTTTTAATTAAGTGCTTTATTTATTTCTATTTTTTGTTCGTTCAATGCACCATCTTGCTATAGGGATGATACGGCAGCTTGTCAAAATAATCCTGCCAGTAGATGAACTCCTGATAATCTGTGGTGGAATTAAGAGACACAAACTTGTCCACCTCGAATGGGACCACTTTCTTGCCTTCCTGAATAAGGCGGTTAATAGCCGTGGTAAAATAGCTCTGCTTATGGGGGTCCAGCGAAATCAGCTGCTGTATAGAATCAAAAAGATCATTTGCTTTTCTATAAATTACTGTTCCCACGACCGCATGATCTTTATAAGGATTTTCAGAGATAACTTCTTTTTCTGAAATAAATTCTGCTTTCCCATCGTGGAGTTTTACATACCCATACTTAGGATTCCGAAGAATATATTCGTGGTGGGTAAGAGTAAAGACAATAACATCCACTGAAATGTCATCAAAGAGGTGTGATAATCTCCTCTCATCGTATCGAAGAATGTAATTATTTCCCGATACACATACTGGCGAATCCTGGTTAATGCTGTCCCTGCATTTTAAGATTGTTTCTGCGTTACCGCCAGTTTTTTCTGGAAGATAAATAATCTCGGTGTTTTGAAAAATGCTTTTTATCATAGGGTCAATATTGTACTGTGTTTTATGGTCTTCCAGACAGAGAAATATGTTCTTAATGCCCCGGGGGTGCGAATTAACCGTAGAAAAAAGCAAAGGCTTGTTAAGGAGAGGAATGAGATAATTCGGCTTTTCTATACCTAGGGAACCAAAAGACTTCTCTCCACCAGCTAAAGGAAAAATATTGGTCGTCTTTATGTTCACATTGTTGAACCCCACGATTGATCCGGAACAGGAAAAGAAAAATTCAGACCAAAACTTATAAATTTCATAATCTCTGGGGGTGCCCCAACAAATAAATTTCTCGACTTCGTAATTCAATACTTTTCTTCCTTCTTGCATCATCAATATATACGGCAAAGTAGCATAGGCTTCCCCCCTGACACTTATTTTCTGTTCTATGATCCTCTGGCAGTAATGCTTAAAAAGTAGACCGGTCTTGAAATAATAGGTGCCGGTCGACGCATAATCCTGTTTTCTATCTTCCGAGAAAGATTCTTTTTCCCGAAGACCGGTTACATACCCTGCCCCGCTAACCTCCATATATGCATAATAAGTATTTCCAAGAGACGCGGGGTGAAATCCTTTAAATGACGGTATGGCCCCATCACAGGGAATTGATTGTACTTTATGGAGAAAGTCTCTATAATCCCATTTCATCGTAAAATCACAATAATTAACGATCACTCCCTCATCATCTTTGATATCATCGAATGCGAAAAAACAGGTGTAGACCGGCCCCCCTTCGATTTGGTCATAATTGACCGGTATTATTTTGAATTTAGGGGTTAAATTACCCAGTATTTGTCTTAGATTTGTTGTTTGGAGATGTTCTTCATTACAAATGAATAGGAATTCATCCTGGGGCGAGAATAAATTCACCACATGTTCAATCATCGGCTTGCCGTCAATCTCCAGCAGAGGTTTCGGTCCATGAAATGAAACTTCATTGTACCTTTTTCCCTTTCCACCCATAGGGATGATTATTTTCATGGTAACCACGCTTCCGGTCTTTTGGTTAAGACGGCATCCAGGATAATTTCTCGTCGCTTTAAAGTATTTTGATAGGCTTTTATTTTATCTTCTCTTCCGAGCAACTCTGGAGAAACCAGGCAAAGCTTATATCCTTGTGATTTTAAAAATGAGTAGGTTCTTTTATCTAAAGGAAGTTCCGTTATTTCTTTCTTCTTCCCCATCACATCAATGAATATCCAGGGGATTTGTCCCGGGAAAGCTCGGCCATATTTTATACCTGTTTTAATAGATTCAAAAGTAGAAAAGCGAGCAGAAAGGTTCTGCACCCCTTCTTTAGCTAATTTGGTCAAAAAAGGGGGAGTAACGTCTAACAGAAAATAATCCGTAAAGTGGTGCTTTTTCATCAATTCTATCACATATTTTTCAATTCCTTCGCTTTTAATATCCAGAATGAGAAAAGCATGATGATAATGTTTCAGCCATTCTTCAAAATCGGTTCCTGGGACAAAGGGGTCATGGTGAAGTATGATTCGATTGCCTTCCGGCCGGAGGTCAATTTCGACTCCGAACTCAGGCGGGGTCTGTTTGAGTTCTTCTACCGTATTAACGCGGTGTTTAATGATGAGCATTCTTATCCCCTCTTTTTCTGCCCTCTCCTTTCTGCTAATTCTTCTCTGGGGAGAAGTTGAATAAACCAATTGGTCATTTTTGTCATTTTATTTTTTCTCCAATGATGTAACCATCAAATCCCTCTGTTTCAGGATCTCTAGGTTGTTGTTGAACCCTTCCTGATTAAAGAGCCCGGCGCTGCCGCCAACGAAAACATGGACACCTCGCTCTGCAAGTTGTGGCAAGGTCTTTTCATTGATTGCCCCGTCAGCAACCAGCTTTAAAGAATCATTTTTTCCGCAGCGGAATTCCCGTAACTGGTCAATCTTATGAAGCACGGCATGCTCAAATTTTTGTCCAGCAAACCCTGGCTGTACAGTCATAAACATCAAGTAATCAATCTGTCCGATATAAGGATAGATTCTTTCGAGTGAAGTCTCCGGATTGATAACCAAACCGGCTTCTAATCCTTCCCGTTTGATCAGCTCAATGACATAGTGGGGGTCTTCTGCCGCCTCGATATGGAAATAAATAATATTCACCCCGGCATCCTTAAGGCGAGAAATAAACTTTGATGGCCGCCGCACCATCAGGTGGGCATCAAATTTCTTATGGGTAACACTTCGCAATTCTTTAATAAGATCTATATTTAATGCGATATTTTCAACAAAATCACCGTCCATGATATCAAAATGGAACATATCTATCCCCGCGTTGAGCAGGGAACGGACATCCCGATAAAGATAAAGCTGGCTTGCGCACATCAAGGAAGCAGTAATGATAATCATATTCCTATTTGCTGATATACAGTATAAATACCTTATGGAATTATAAAGAATTTGCTTATGTGCTGCCTAAGATGGGTTTGGGTTCTGTAGGCTCTGTCCTAAATCTCGCTGACGCTCGGGTTAGTGGATTCAAAGCTTTGTTGTTGCTTCTTTAAGGCTGACGTTCCCCGGATGGGACAACCCCCTTGTCAGCAGGATATTCTGGTTGGATAAGCTTTGACCTGATGCCACTAACCTACATTTAGGACAGAGCCGTTTCTGCACTTAATTCTGAGTCCTGGCAGTATTTAAAGTTATAGTGTAAAGCAATAGATGCCTTTTGAAGTTCTTTTCCAAGATAAGCAGCATGATCCAATAATGACACCCACCCTTCATCAATAATTTTATACATAATCTCTTCAGGGGTCTTTCCTTTTATGATTCTGATTAACTTGTGCTCATTAGTACAATGTCCTACTTCTATCATCTGCTGCTCCGGGTTAATGCGTATTAAGAAATAACCGGCCGGGTCCAGAACCCATTTCTGCCGAAACCCGTCAGCATCTATCGCTTCTTTGATCTCTTCTTTGATTTCCCACCATTTTCCTTTCATTCCATAAATTTGGGTCATAATATTTATAAATATTCTGGAACATTTAACACTTATATGGCAGATATTATACTTTTACAGCCAAAGTGTGGCGTATGGGATATTATGGGGGTTCGGGCCCCCACCGGCTTGCTGGCTGTTGGCGCAGTTCCAGTTAACGATGGGTATGCCGTCGTTCTTATTGACCAAAGGGTCAATTTTAATTGGGAAAATGAAGTAAAGAAGCAGATCCTGGCCGGAGCCAAAATTGTTTGCTTAACCACCATGGTTGGAGAGCAGATTATTCTGATGATGCATGCGTCAAAATTCGTGAAGTCACTAAATCCCGGCATTATCACGGTCCTTGGAGGAAGCTGGGCGCAAATACAGCCAGAAATGTGCATGCAGGATGATAATATTGATATTGTTTGTTATGGGGAAGGAGACCATCTTCTTTCCGATATTATGGCTTACTGCGCAGGGGAGAAAAAAATTGAACAAGTGCCGGGCATATTCTATAGAACGCCCGATGGCGAAATAAGAAAGACAACACCTCGTCCATCCATTAAGAACCTTGATGAGCTCCCCCCTATACCTTATCATCTTATTAACCTCAAAAATTATGCTGCAGTCGGTTTTCGCCCCCATTATCCCTCAATGGCTCTGGTGACCAGCCGTGGATGCCAGTTCCGATGTACTTTTTGCAATATCGTTACACTCTCCAAGTCCACAAATGAATTCGGAGAGATGCTCTCTAACCAGTGGCGGGGATATTCTGTCAAGCGTTTAATGGCTGATTTAGAGCATTTAGAAAAAACCTATGGGATTAAAGACTTTTACTTCCAGGATGATTTAATTAGCGGTAGCCATAACCGTTTTGTAGAATTTGTCAAAACCATCGCAGAATCAGGGAAAGATTACAATTGGGGAACCGCTGGCATTCGGGGGGACCATATCCTCAGGTTAGATGACCAAACAATGGAAAATTTAGTAAAAAGTGGCTGCAGAAACTTAGACGTGGGGGTCGAATCGGGAAATCCCCGTATGCTTAAATTAATGAAGAAGGACACCACTTTAGAGGTAATCCGGAAAGTCAACCAAAAGATGAGCAAGTACCCCATCATTATTAAATATACTTTTATG
Organism: Candidatus Woesearchaeota archaeon; assembly: GCA_016179955.1. Classification (GTDB taxonomy): domain Archaea; phylum Nanobdellota; class Nanobdellia; order Woesearchaeales; family GW2011-AR9; genus JACPCD01. Next base: position 61,736 of record JACPCD010000005.1, read on the forward strand.
GGGGGGTTTCCAACGGAAACGGAGGAGGAGTTTTTGGACACTATGAAATTTAGAAGAATCCTTCAAGAGGAGAATGAATATGCGGTGGCGCCTATCTTTTTCTATACCCCTTATCCAGGAACAGAAATGTTTCAGTTGGCGATAGATCAAGGATTTGTTCCTCCCCAAACCTTGCAGGAATGGGCTGACTTTAATTATAACACCTGGTATTTAAAATACCCTTGTTGGTTAACCGCCCAAAAAATCCGCTTAGTTGAGAATGCCGTATTTTTATCCTATTTCTCTGATAAAAAGATGGGATACAAATATCCTAACCCTTTGCTCCGGAGGCTGTTCCTGATGTATTATCCTTTTGCCAGATTTCGCTACCGCCATGATTTTTATAGGTTTATGGCGGAAAAGTACCTGGCAAAAGCCTTATCTCATTTAAATTCAAAGACAGATTTATTTAATCGTATACAGAAAAGATCCACTAACACTGCTCCCTAAAAGGCAGCTCTTCACTTAATCATCAGCTTTCTTAACCACCACAAATTTATCGTAAGTCTTTTTTCTAACATTTCTATTATTTTTACATCATCTTCCGTGAAAGAAGAGAAAGAGATAAGAAGAACTAAGTACAGAATGAGATAAATTACTATGCTGGTTAAAAGCAACCAAGAAGATTCAGGGCGGATAAATCTTAAAAAATAAATCATTATTAAAGGGATTAGGCCGCTACCAATATATTTAAGATATTCTTTCCATCGGATGACCAGATTGATGCGTTTCCAGATTATGATGAAAATAGTCCCTTCTTTTATGAGAATTGATATGGTGGTCGCCACAGCAGCCCCGACAATGCCCCACCGGGGGATAAATAAGAAATTTAAGAGGATATTGGAAATGACCGCCACGGAGTTTATATAAAATAAAGTTTTAGTCTTGTGAAAGACCATCATGGTTTCCGTTGCCGGGCCGATAACTATTTTTAGGAAATAGGCCACCATTAGTACTTGCAAGACCAGAAATCCGGATTCATATGCCGGGCCAAAAATTATACCTAATATTTCCTTAGAAAAGAATAGCACTATAAAAAGCATTGGGAGACTTAATAAAAATATCCACCGGGCGATGGAATCATACATCTGGGCTATCTTTTTGTATTCTTTCCTGGCATAAGATTCAGAGGCTAAGGGGAAAAAAATACTTCCAAAGGAAGCGAGGACAATAGTGAGGGTATTTACAAATGGCAAGGCGACATTATAAACTCCCACTTCTTCAGAAGTCCTTAAAGCCCCCAGGAATAGCGTGTCTATCCAGCCCATTATACTTACAAAAAGGCCAGAGAAGAACAATGGGAGAGAAAAAGAAACCAACTTTTTAAGTTCAAATACTGCTTTTATTTTGGTTCTGATAATGGAGAACGTTTTTGTTTCTAAGAGATAAAATCCCCAGGCAGCACTTAAAACATATGAAACTAAAAAAGCTATGGCTATTAAATAAACATTTCCTTTCAAAATGATGATTAAAATAACTATTAATATGGATGAAACCGGGCGGATGAACGCATTCAACTGGTTTCGGTAATGTATCTTCTTAAATGCAATAAATATATTGGTCAACAGATTGGAATATCCGAAAAACGGGACTGCCAAAGCAAAGATAACTAAAAGCGGTGCCAATTCTTCCTTGTTGAATATTCCAATGGCTATGTAATTTGAAAATATGATCATTAATGCCGAAATTACTATGCTGGTGGGGAGTATAAATTTTAAAGAAGCTATAATCACTCCCTTGATTTTTTCTGGCTTATTTTTTGCCAGATAATGGGAAATAAATTTAATTACTCCGGAAGATATCCCTAATGTTGCCAGGAGGATGGCGATATTGAATACCCCCTCTCCCAAAGAAAGTAAACCATAATCGGATGGCCCTAAATAACGGGAGACGATTATTCTGTAAATGAATTTCATCAAATATATGAATAATGTTCCCAGAAAAAATAAACCAGCACCTTTTATGAGTTGTTGCAGACTATTCTCTTCGGACATGGCTATTTTAAAGTTAATGCCTGGTTTTTAAATATTATCAAACTGTAGCGTCATTGAAAAGTTCACGTCAGCTGCCACCATAAGATTAACGTTCATCTCTGGTCAAGGGCACTTTATAAACGATATACTTCTCGTTTTCATAAAATAAACTAAGGTTCAATTCTTTTGGTTTCTTGAAGAGGGCATAGCTAATATTGTACTTGCGGTTTAATCTTTCCAAATCGTTTTCCTGAAGCGAATCGTAACCCTGAAGTATCAGATAATACTCTTTGAGTTGCGAGAATGTTGTAATTTGGTGATTGCTGATATCTCTAATCCGGAGGAACCATCGGGCCATACCTTTGTCAGTAAAAGGATGTAAATGGTCTACTACAATTGACCTATTGGCAGTTGTCCTGAACCCCGATAGGTCAAAGGGGGTTAAAAAGACGGCATCAGGGGGAGAGTTAATCTTAAGATAATCCAACATTTCATTTGTTTCAGGGTCGTGAGTAGGGATATGTAAATGGGGGTTGAAAGGGCCAATTATTGCCGTTGCTAAAGAAATAATTATTACAATAATAGCAATTATCCTTTCCTTTGCTGTCAGTGTGTACATTAATATGAAATAAAACATAATTGGGATTATGACAAAAGGGAGCACGGCATTGAGAGCCATGCGTTCTCTGGGGAGCAGAAATAATAAATAGTTATATACTAAAAATATTCCTGCACCGGTTAGTAATATTGTTATAGGGATTATGGTGTTTTTTTTCCTAAGGAAAAGATCAAATACATCCATTTCTTTTTTTTCTTGATAATATTCAATTAATAAGAATAAAGGTATCGCCAAAATAGCCAGCAGCGGATAGATAAAAAAAATCGGAACCATTATCAAATACTTCTTTTCTAACCAATTTCTTGATTTTTCTAAACGGTCAAAGAGATATGCCCCTAACGTTAAATATCCCAAGAGGGCAATTATCTTTGTGGCCCTAAATATTACCATCTTAGTTATCGTTGCAATGGGGTATATCTCCACAAAGACAACCCCTATAATGATATACAATAAAATTATCCACGAAAAATTTCTGATGATCCGTTTATGTTTATACTCATAATTCGTCCTTTTTAATATAAAGATAAACAATATAACAAAAAGTATAAAAGGCAAGATGATTGTCATCCCCCATGACGATGGCAGGGTATGGGTTACATGAAAGTTAGCATAAATTTTGGCAGCAGCTATCGCCAGAGTAGGGGTACTATCAATATTACTCAAATACAGCGGTATAATCAACAGCAAGGAAATTATAAAATAGGGGGCACTTTGCAACAAAGAGATGGCTTTCTCTTTGGAGAAGAGGGGTTTAGAAAGGAGGAGGCCTCCAATAAACAATCCAGCAATAGGGATTCCTTCTCCAACATCTATAAGTGTAACTAATCCCAATATTGTAAAAGAATAAATATATTTCTCCCTAAAATAGAAATATATTGCAATGACTAAGAGAGCTGAGGCCAGACCATTAGCCGAAAGAGAAGATTTAAAAAAAGAAATCCCTCCGAGAACAATAGGGTAGCCCACAAAAAAGATTGCGGTTGTGAAAAAAGTCTTATTCTTTTCCTTTAAAATTGTTTTTATTAAATAGTATAATCCACCAATGAACAGGGCAAAAGAGAGACTATGCAGAAATAAGACTGTCCACTCTAAGTTCCTAAAAATATAATTTATAATTATAATTAATTGGTTATAGAAATATCGAGCATCAAAACCAGAAGTCTCTTTAATGTACCAATCATTAGAGAGATAGTCTGGGTTCATTATGTGAAAAACAGTAGGGATATTTTGAGCCTGGCTTGCGGTGCCTAATTCGGTGCTCGTGAGAAAACCGTAGCTGATGGCTAAGGTGATTAAAGCAAGAAGATGATAGTTGATTTTCATAATTAAAGCACTATATTATGACGGAAAACTTCTCGCCACCCCTAAACTTCCTTCTGTTTTACAGCTTAAAAATATTTATAAATCTTCTGGAACATTAATTTTCAGATGAGCTTATTGATTAACCTTATCACTTTCTTTAAAAATCGAATGGTGAAATGATCTCAAATTATCTTCCTCTCTAAATTTTCTCTGGATTAAAGTTCTTGATTTTCTGCCCATACAGGCCATAACCTTACTCTCCTTAATGCATCGGCTTATAGTGTGTGCAATGTGCTTGGTGCTTTTTGGTTGAATTAAAAATCCATTCCCACCATTATTGATGATTTCCGGTATCCCATAAACCCTGGCCGCAATCACCGGCTTCCCGCACGCCATCGCCTCCAAGATGACATTGGGAAAAGATTCTACAAAGGTAGGGAGCACCAAAACATCATGCTGATTGATGATATAGGGCAACTCTTTCTGCTCTACCCTCCCATAATACTGGACAAAGGGATACGTTTTCTTATATTGAGCGAGCAATTTCCCATCCCCCACAATGCTCAAGTGCACGCTTTCCTGAAGCGGCTTAATTGCCCGGAAGAGATATTCCAACCCTTTTTCGGGGTTGAGATTGCCAACGAAAATGAGATTTAATTTTGGGCTTATTCTAGGAACTTTCATCGGCCGGAAAAGTGTTGTATCCACGCCATTGTATATCACTTCATAATTGTGTTGGTACTGGTGCTGGACCAATGCTTTCGAGTTGTAGATCACTTTATCACAGCTTTTAATAACCAGTGGTTTCGTCATCTGTAAGATCATTGTTTTAAGAACTGATGACAGCGAACTTAATTCGTAAACCCAAGGGCTGGCCGCACGCAAAAACAATTTTGATTTCTTCTTTCTCTTCAGTAAAACGCCAAAAAGCCCCCCGACGAAAAAATCATTGATGTAGATGGGGGTTCGTGGTGGAACTTTTCGTTGATATCTCCACCAGTCTCTAAACCCCCCGCTGCAATACCGTCTATTTCCCTTTTGGATGGAATATTTCTTCCCCCGGCAGAAAACAATGACCTTTTCAAAATGCTTTCCTAGCATCTCCAAAATGGATGAATGAATGGAATTTTCCAGGGTTTTTTGTGTCGCCAGGCTAATAAAAATGATAGTTCTGGGGTTGTTTTTTGTAATGGGATTCATTTTATCTTTGCTCATACAATTTCAGGTATCTTTTGCTTATAACTGACCAATAAAATTTTTTAATCTTTTCTTTCCCCCCCGTAGATACTCTTCGAGCCAATCCCTCCTGGGCAAGAATTCTTTTAATGGCGGAAGAATATCCTTTCGGATTATTAATGTTAACCAACAATCCTTCTTTTCCATTCTCAATTAAATCCGGCGTACACCCTTCGTTCGTCGCCACTACCGGTAATCCTGACGCCATCGCCTCCATCACCACGCCCGGGAGGCCTTCCCCTTCCGAGGGCAGCAGCAAGACATCAGCCAAATGCATCAACTCCGGGATATCTTTCCGCCCCCCCGTAAATAGTACCTGTTGCCGGAATTCCGGCCTGACTTTCTCTTTAAATATATTTTTTCCATGGGCATCACCCACTATCAGCGTTTTAATCTTGAATCCTTCGCGGAGCAGTTCTTGGCTGACTTTTATGACTTTTCCTACCCCTTTCCGTTCCGTAAGCATGCCCACAAAAAGAATAACCTTTTCATCTTTAATCCTGAATTCCTTCCGAAGCAGGTTTACTTTTTTCCGATCCACCTTCTGAAATCTTTCGAGATGAATGCCGGTGGGAATGACCCGCAGTTTTTTCATCGGCACTCCCGCTTGCCGTGCAAAGGGCACCATCGCCTTGCCATAGGTCGTTATAGTTTTGGGGATGGTAAACAGAAAGCGGCCCAGGAATCGCGTGTACAGTCGAAATGCCGGCACTAACCACCAGGGCTGTTTTGGTTGGTAAGAGTATCCTACAAAACCGTCCGTGGTGAGAATCGTCTTTCGTTCTTTGCGATGCAGCCATGCATACAGCAGCGGAACAATAGAGAGAGGGTAATAATATTCCCAAATATGAATCTTATCGTTTTTCTGAAAGGCGTTTCGGGTCGCTTTCCATAAGGCAACGGGGTTGGGAAAAGAGTATCGCAGCGGGGCAAAATACCAGGCGGGGATGGGAATGGCTTTTATAGAACCCTGCAGTATAACTCTGTTTGCAACCCAATTTTCTGTAGGGCAGTTCTTGCTTACAGGGTACATAATAGCGACCGTATGGCCCATTTTAGCCATAATTTCGGTCAGTTCAGCAATGGGCCGGCGGATGTTGTTGGTGGGGTTAATATAGTAGATATTCATGGTTTTTCTCTCTTGAGCCTCTTTTTAACAAGTTATTTAAATAGATTTATGGAAGAAAAAATCATGTTATTGAGCCAGCAACGGATAACTGCTCGTGTCAGTGATTTATTTCCTCGTCCGCTGGACCGAAGAACCATCCATAAGTACATCCCTCAACCATACAAATATTGGGTTGGCTCTGCCCGGGAAGGAATCCGGCAGGTTTTGTCGCAGCTTCGTGTCGAAAAGAACGTTAAAAAAGTCGGCGTTCCTGCCTACACCTGCCAGGTTGTTTTAGAGGCGGTCTACCGTGCTGGCTGCCAGCCCATGTTCTATGATTCTGGGGTCGTTGCCGAAACCTCTGAAATTCAAAAAATAATTACAAAGGTTGATGTTCTCATCGTAACACATAATTTTGGCTTTCTGCCGGATATTGCTTCTATCTCTACGCTTTGCAAGAAGCATAAAGTTATTCTCATTGAAGATTGCGCCCAGGCGCTCGGCGCAACATATCAACATCAGTTAGTGGGCAGTTTTGGCGATTATGCAGTGTATTCGTTTGGAATAAGCAAGAATGTGGGGTTTTGCGGAGGGATAATCTCCAGCAAACATCCGCTTCGCCTTTCAGGGCTGAAGAAATATCCTCTTGGAACATTGTGGAAAACAGTAGCTTCAGTGCTGGTTTCACCTTTTTTCTTTCATAAATATTTTTATCCTTTCTTTTATCCCCGACTTTCTCGTCATTTGGGGCGCCAGCCTCCATTTCCCCCGGGGCCTTACTCCTGTCCTCCGCTGGCGAAAAGAGTTGTTCTGCACCAATTGAAACGATATGATAAAATACAAAGCATTCGGCGAAGAAATGGAGAATACTGTCTTCGGGGATTGCGGGGAGTCGTTCCATTTGTCGAACCAAAAAATGGTGCTCCTGCGTGGTTATACTTTGTGCTTCTCAGCATTAAAGCATCAGCATTACAAAAAAGATTGCTCCATCATGGCGTTGATATTGGCCTGATGCGCACCTTTCGCTGCCTGGATAAGAATAAACCAAAAGCTGCTGCGGCCGAGAAGAACGTTCTTGCGTTTGCTTTATATAGGTCCCCTCAGGAAATTGCAATCATGGTTAAAGCCATACGGCAAATCGCTCATGAATAATCCCCACTCCACCAAAACCGGAATAATCTTAATTATTTTATGTACTTTATTTACCGCCTCCGGCCAAATATTATTCAAGTACGGCTCCGAAGATTTTTCTTTCGAAATCATACGATTGCTAACCAATTACCACCTCCTCTTGGGATTTGTCTTGTATGGTATGGGAGCAGCCCTATTGGTGCTGGCATTGAAATTTGGCAATCTCTCTGTCATATATCCTTTTGTGTCGCTCACGTTTATCTGGGTCATGTTCATCTCTGCGTTCATATTCGGCGAGGTTATCAATAGCTTTAAGATCAACGCTGTCATTTTAGTTATCTTTGGCATCGTCCTTATTGCGGGAGGAAGTAATGGTTAAAGAGATTATTATCGGAATGGGGCTGGTTGGCATATCCACGCTCCTGGGGGCCATTGGCGCGCTGCTGTTTAAGATTTCTTCCACCAGAATTACTTTCAATTTTGTTAGCCTCTTCCGCAATGTGCCCATTTATTTTGGGATATTTTTGTATGGGATCTCGGCGCTTCTTTTTGTCTATGCCCTGAGATTTGGCGATCTTTCTTCATTATATCCTATTGCCGGCTTAAGTTATGTCTGGGTATCGTTATTGTCAGTATTCTTTTTAGGCGAACGGATGAATGGTTATAAATGGGCTGGCATAGCGTCGATAATGACTGCGGTAGTTTTTATCGGGATTGGAGCTTAAAATGCAGGTGGTGGAACTCTATGGGCGGGAGAGTTATCTTGGTTCTTTTTTAGAGAAGAATGACCATCTCATTTTCCACACTTTCCCCTATAAGCAATTTATTGAAGAAGCCTTTAGCTGTCGCTACCAATTACTTTCGGCAGTTGATAATGGAGGGATCAAAACAATTTTTCCCTTCGTTGACGTGCGCAGCAAAATCTTCGGCAACCGAATAATTTCTTCCGCGTATATTGAATATGGGGGATTTGCCGGGGATGAGAAGTATGTGGGCCCCCTGCTGGATTTTCTCTCTGAACAATATAAAAGAAGCCATGACGTCTTAGAAATTAGAGGGGGGATTGCCCAATTCGATTCTCTGCTGGCAAAGCACCTGATTCAAAAGAACTTTTACCAACGGTTTGTCCTCCCTCTAGCAGACGAACAGACCATCTGGAAAAACATCCAGCATGCCAAGCGCAAAGCCATCAATAAGGCTCTGAAAGAAGTGGACGTTGAGGATGTACCCGTTGCGGAAATACCCCAATTATATTCGTTGTATTGTCGAAATATGCGTGCCTTTGGCAGCCCCCCCTATAGCAAAAGATATTTTGAAAGTTTTTATAAACATTTGGTGGCAAAGGGCATGGCGAAAGTGTATGGCGCATATATCCACAAAAAAGGGGAGCAGAAATTAGTTGCCGCCTTATTGGGGTTCTGTTACGGCGATCGGGTGCATATCCTTATTGCGGTTTCTGATCCACGATACCAGCAGCATCGCCCCAATGATGCGATGCATTGGACTTTTATCCGCTGGGCCTGCCAGAATAATTATAGGTGGTTTGACTTTGGCCGTGTACGTGAAGGTTCAGGACAGTTTGAGTATAAGCAGAAGTGGGGGCCGACTGTAATGGATTTACCGTCCTATTTTATGCTGTGGAAAAGTAAAGAAGTCCCGATGGTGGATCCAGAAAAACATAAATTAGTGGTGAACCTCTGGAAAAAGATGCCGCTCCCAGTTACTAAATTAGTGGGTATGCCGTTGCGCAAGGGGCTGGGGATTTAATTTCATCCATTCCCGGCAGCTAATCCATTTGCTTTCCGCTTTCTCCACGTGCTTCTGTAAGATTTCCCACGCCTTTTTTCCGCTGTGGCGGAGCAAGAGGCTATTGACCAATGACTTCGGTGCCGATAATTCTTTTTTCTCCAGCAGTTCCCAGGGGTGCAGGTAGAACATATATGGTTTAGGAAATACCTTAGAAAAGGGATGCAATAATTTCAGGTACGATAATCCGCTGTTAACGGCCGGATAGATCATCGTCGGCATGGGAAATATCGTCATTCCTTCCCGCTGGAACGGTTTTCCGGGGAGAGTGAGATTTTGGTAACGTCCCGGAAAAAATCGGGCAAAAGAGGAATCGTAGGTATAGCCATACTTCTGCAGGAGTTCCAGATGGTCTTTCGTCGTTATGAATCCAGGCGCCCGAAATCCTGTACATTCAATACCGTACTCGGCAAGAACTTCTTTCGATTTTTTAATTTCCCATTCGGCATTTACTGGATTCAGCCAGTGATGGGTATGGGAATGTGCCGCAACTTCATGTTTCCGGGAAATTTCTTTGATTTCTGGTGCATACTTTTCAAGCAATGACGTCACGGTAAAAAAAGTCGCTTTGATGTTATGCTGGTCAAAGAACTCTAACAACCTCGGGATAACTACGTGCATGCTTTTGCACTCCCGTGAGCCTAAGTCTGGTTCTAAATCCACAGTCATGATGCGAGGAGTTGCAGTAACCATTTTTTAGAGCAACGATTTTAAGGCCACTTTATTATCCAACGGTATCTTCTCACTATCAATAAACATCCGCTGCCACAATTCAAAGTTGATTAGCGTAAACAGCTGTTTCCCATAAATCAGTTTTGAGGAATTATATTTCTCCCAGATGTTTTTGACGTATTCATAATTAAAATATCCTCGGTGGCGGACGTTTGCCGGCGTAAAAATCTGCTCTGCCAGTGACCGCAGCTCCTCCTTATACCACTTATCGAGCGGCATGAAAAAAGCATGTTTCTTAGCAGAGGTTATGGTTCGCGGCAAGATGTCTTTCATCGCCCGGCGTAGTACCCATTTATCAGTCCGACCCCTCATTTTCAACCGTGGATGCAAAGAAGCAGCATATTCAACTAAGCCGTGGTCCAGGAAGGGAACGCGTCCTTCAATGGAATGGGCCATGGTCATGCGGTCGTTGATGAAGAGCACGTAATTTGGAAGCCAGGTTTTCGTATCATAATAAAGCAGCCGGTCCAGCAGCGGTTCTCGCTGCTGTTGATAATAAATTTCTTTTGCAGGATGTATGCTGGTGCGAAAATTCTCGCTGAAGAGCAGCTGCTTATCTTTGGTGGTGGTGATGGAAGTCAAATCGTGATATGCTTTTCGTTCCTGCGAAAGATCGTGAATAAAATCGACGACTTTCTCTTTTCCTTTAGTGCCCAGTGATGCCGGATAGTCAAAAAATGCATTGAGGATAGGCGTGGGGATACTTCTCACCACACTTTTAGTAATGAAGCGGGGAAATTTCCGAAGGTGTTGCGCTTTCAGAAAAGTCTTATACTGCACATAACCAGCAAAAAGTTCGTCCGCACCTTCACCAGAGAGCACCACTTTCACTCTCTTGGTCGCTAGTTGAGACAATTTAAATTGGGGAATAATGACTGGATCGCCATGTGGTACGTCCAGATGCCATAGAATTGAGGGCAGCATCTCAGAAATTGCCTGGTCAACGACAATCTCATGATGGTCCGTTTGAAAATGTTCTGCCACTCTTCTGGCCTGCTGCAATTCGTCCACCTTCTGGCTGTGGTCAAATCCGACGGAAAATGTCTTAACTGGCTCGGTGGTACTCTGTGATGCTAAACCAACGATTGCTGCCGAATCAATTCCTCCGGAAAGATACACCCCTACGGGAACGTCCGCCATTAACCGCTGCTGCACTGATTCCTGCAGTTCTTCTTTTACTCGGGAGACCGCGTTGTTGTCCCTCAGCGTCCTGGGCATGGGCACATCCCAAAATTGATGCAACTGTAATTCTTTCCCTTTCACCGTGAGTGTATATCCCGGCAGCATTTTTTTGATGCCCTGAAAGAGCGTCTCTTCTCCCGGAACATACCGCCAGTTGAGGTAGTGATATGCTGCCGAGAGGTTAACTTCGCGTTTAAGCGATGGTTCCAGCAGCAGCGCTTTTATTTCCGAGGCAAACAGAAACTTACTGCCATCCCAGTAATAGTATAATGGCTTTATCCCTAATCTATCCCGGGCCAGAAATAGCTTTTTATTCTTTTGATCCCAGATGGCAAACGCAAATTCCCCGTCAAATTTCTCCACTATGCTCTCGCCCCATTCTTCATAGCCGTGGACGATGACTTCCGTGTCGGTGTTGGATTCAAAGCGATGGCCTTTCTCCTCCAGCATCGTGCGTAACTCTTTGAAATTGTAAATCTCCCCGTTAAACGTCACCCAGACTGTTCCTTCCTCGTTGGTCATGGGTTGTCGTCCAGCGTCCGATAAGTCGATGATGGACAAGCGGCGGTGGCCTAAGCTGATGCCCCGGCTCCTATAAACGGCACCGCCATCCGGACCGCGATGCGTAAGAATGGCAGTCATTCTTTTCACTAATTCTTTATCGTCCCAGTTAAATCCGCAGATGCCGCACATGGTTATCGCTTCCGGTATTCCTGTTTTTTGAGTTTATACAAAATATCTTCCTGCAACTGCCGATTGCGGTCCATCATGTCCGCAATCAAGCCCAGAATGATGAATAAAACCCCGATAATGATAAGGAATACATTGGCGTAGATGACGATAAGATATGGATCAACCCTACTGATGAGCAGCCAGCGGACGAATAACACTAAACTGCTTAATAGTCCCAGGAGCGTCAGGTAAAACCCCGTCAACCCAAAAAATTTCAGTGGTTCATAATCCCTCATGCTCCGCAACAGGATTAACGCTACTTTTAACCCATAGGAAAAAACATTCTTGACCACCCTGGATTTTCCGTTTCTCTCGCCGATAACCTTGCAGGGCACTTCCTGGATGCGGAATCCCTTTTTGACCAGATCAATGAATACTTCCTGGGTGTAGGTATATCTGCTGAATAACACTAGATGGAGTGCTGCTTCCTGGGAATAGGCTCGGAAACCGCATTGCGTATCATGGTAATGGGTATGCAGAAAGGCATTTAATACTTTGGTAAAGAGCTTGTTGCCAAAGATCTTGATGGCAGGCATCCTCGGCATTAATGCCGGGTCTTTGAAGCGAGAGCAGGTCACCATATCCGCTTTATCATCGAGGATGGGCTGAAGAAGTTTGGGGATGTCGTGAGGGTTGAATTGTCCATCGGCATCAATGTTGACGATGATATCTGCCCCCATCTTTAACGCTTCATGGATGCCATCGCGGAAGGTAATGCCCAGCCCTAAATTTTTTTTGTGAGAAATGACTTTATCTGCTCCTGCACGGAAAGCGCTTTCTGTCGTATGGTCCGTGGATGCATCATTAATGACCAGTACCTTCACCTTCTCGGCGCAGTTGCGGGGAATAGCGGCAATGACCTGTCCAATAGTGCTCTCTTCATTGTACGCGGGAATCATTACCACGACAGTATTGGCTTTCATAGGTTGTGTTATTGGTTTATGGGGTTTACGGTATAGTCTGGTTATAGGCAAGGTATATTTTGTGGGAGGTGATGCAGAGAGTACATTTTTTTACATATAAAGAACAACCGCCAGCAGTACACAGCATAATTGGAATGCATGAAGAGAATACACCGCTTTTCGTTCAGTTGCTTTTATTTTTAATTTATTCATGATTAAAATCATCAGGTGCTCCAAGCCGTAAATAGAGTCATACTGATTAGTTAAGCTTCCATCGTCCTGCACCTTGGCAAAGCTCTCTTTCTGGAATTTCCCTCTTAACTTGAGGAAGAATTCTAGAATGTAAGGAATGAACAATATCAGGAACACTCTCTGAAGATTTGCCATGATGGCAATGGCTGCGGCTAATGCTCCTACCGTATAGGTCAGCGTATCCCCGGGAAATATTTTTGCCGGGTAGCGATTGTAAATCCAAAATCCCAGTAGTGCAAAGACCATGCAGAACGAAACGACTGCCATCCAGGAAGAGCCAGTGACGTAACTGAGATAGCCCAGGGTACTGAGGATGATGATGCCTTGTCCTGCTTCTAATCCGTTATAGCCTGCGAGCATATTAAACCCATTCGTTCCTACCATAATAAATGCAGGAATAACCAGCAAAGGATACAGTATCCCTAAGTCGATGCTTCCCAGCCAGGGCAGCGAGATGACGTGTGAGCCGGCATTGATAGCCATGATGGGCATAGCTACCAGCAGCGTTAACAAAGGCTTTTGCCACTGCCTTAACCCTATCTTCCATCCCAGGATATCATCTATGATCCCGATGGTTCCGGCGATAAGAATAGCCGAGAGAATGGCTAAAATAGCAGTAATATTGGTCTCGGCTTTAAAGATGAATATTCTCATGGCCACGTATCCCATCACTCCCAGAATGAAACTCAGCAGCACCGTGACGCCGCCCATCTCTGCAATCTGGGGCAGATTTTTCTTATGGACATCTTTACCTATTAAGCCTGCTTTCTGTGCCCGGCGTATCCAGAAGGGGATGATAAGCCAGGTGATGATGAAGATAGCTGCAAACAGGGGTGTGAATTGATTAAAAAGGGGTAAGACCATAATGATATAAACTCTCCAAGTGCGTTTTATATAGTTTATGGAGAAAAAGTCGGGGTTTTGGGAGGAGTATGACTTTGCTGTTTCAAAGCTAGACTGGACCAGTTTTGGAGGTGATTGGAAAGTTGCGTATAACATATGGAATTTTACAAGCGGGTGCACAAGAACGCTTGGCGTGGTTGAGCCGCAGCGAAACCCGCAGTTGAATTGTGATTTCTAGAGCACCCGCTTTGGTAAAGAAAAGTAGGTGAGAGAACATTATCACTAAGTATCAATTATTATCATTTAGTATCAAATTCTTCTGATAGTATCCGTTTTTACCTATAATCTCAAACGTCGAAAGCTTTATATATTACTATCAATTTAGTATCAATAATTATCAATGCGGACTGATAGAAATGGATAAAGACCAACTCTTAGAAGTAATTGAAAACGGAGAAACACAAGAGGTAGAGTTTAAGCAATCTTTTCATAGCTCGCAGGATTTTTCAAAGTTAATGTCTGGTTTTGCCAACACGTATGGGGGTATGATTATTATTGGCGTTGGGGCAAAAAAAGAAGTTATTGGAGTTAAAGATGATATTGACCAACTCCAGCAGAGAATTTCAGCAGCTGCTCAAGCAATCGCACCGCCCATCGTTCCAGAAATTCAAGTCTATACTATCGAAGGAAAGAAAATCATTGCAATTATCATCCAGAAAGCAATTGATAATACTTTCCACACATTCCAAGGTGTGGTCTATGTAAAAGTTGGAAGTACACTTAAAAAAATAGAGGGGAATCAATTAGTAGAGTTCTTAAGAAGTCGGCAAATTCTCTGTTTTGATGAGATTTCTGGCGAAGGTACTATACATAATCTTGATATTGAAAAAGTTAAAGGCTACCTCAAAATACGCGGGCATGATGATTTTTTGAAAAACAACTCAATAGAAAATTTTCTCATTAGCTCAAAACTGGCTTCCAAAAATGGAAGTATAAAGATTAAGAATGCTACTCTCTTATTTTTTGCCAAAGAGCCAGCAGATTTCTTTCCCCAGATTGAGATTAAACTAGCGCAATTTGATGGCACTGAGCCAGTTAAAATAATTTCTCATCAGCTTATTCAATCCGATCCTGTTAATTCTATAGAAAAATCACTTTCTTTTGTCAAGAAGAACCTCTCTAAAAGCATAGAAATTACTGATAAAGCTAAGAGAGAAGAAAAATTTGAATATCCTATTGATGTGGTACGAGAAGCTATTGTCAATGCCGTAGCACATAGAGATTACTTCAGCAAGGATGCCATCCAAATTT
The DNA here is from genome assembly GCA_016179955.1 of Candidatus Woesearchaeota archaeon. Classification (GTDB taxonomy): domain Archaea; phylum Nanobdellota; class Nanobdellia; order Woesearchaeales; family GW2011-AR9; genus JACPCD01. The sequence goes on from JACPCD010000005.1 coordinate 76,904, forward strand.
ATCTTTTTAGCAATAGGATTGAGATAACAAGCCCCGGCTCTTTGCCATTTGGGCTACCGAGAGAATTATTTGGAACATTATCGGTACGAAGAAATCCGATTATATATCACTTATTACGAGATTATGATTATGTAGAAGGTCTTGGCTCTGGTGTCCCTAGAATGATAAACTCCATGCGTGAACATAAACTAAAAGATCCTGAATTTGGAATTTATGAACATTTCTTTCGTATTACACTTTATAATCTAAAAGGAAGCCAGAAGCCGATAGAAGAGTATGCTGATTTAAATGAGCGGCAGAAGAAAGCAGTTGAGTTTTTGAAAAAGCATAAATCCATCAAAACGAGAAAGTATATGGAGCTAAATAATACTTCATTTGGAACGGCTATTGCCGATATTACAGAGTTATTGAAATTTAAATATGTTAAAAAAGTAGGCTCGTACAGAGGAGCTTATTATGTGTTGAATGAAATGAAGAATTAGGAAATGGAAACGAAACAATTTATCAAAAACAGAAGAAATCAAAAAATGGTTTTACTGGTAGATGTTTCTCCAAATCAAAATGGTTTAGCTTTTGTGATGCATGGTTTAGGTGGATTTAAAGAACAAGCTCATATTAAAGCGTTCGCTGATGCTTTCAAAGAAGAAGGTTTAACGGTTGTCCGTTTTGATACAACTAACACTTTAGGTTCTGGTGAAAGTGAGGGTAAATACGAAGATGCAACCACTACTAATTATTTTGAAGACTTAACTGATGTTATAAACTGGGCAAAAAGTCAATCTTGGTATGAAGAACCATTTTGGCTTTGTGGACATAGTTTGGGAGGGATATCAACAATTCTTTTTGCCGAGAAATACCCTAATAGAGTAAAAGGTTTAGCTCCCATATCCACAGTAGTTTCTGGAAAAATAAGTTTTGATTCTCCAAAATATCGAGGAAATGATATTCTTAAAAAATGGAAGGAAACTGGTTGGAGAATAGAAGAAAGTAAGTCACAACCCGGATTTTTCAAGAAACTCAAGTGGTCTCATATGGAAGATCGCCTCAAATATGATGTACTTCCCAATGCTAAAAAACTTAAAATGCCCGTTTTACTTATAGTTGGAGATCAAGATGATTCTACTCCTCCTGAACATCAGAAGATTTTATTTGGTACTCTGCTTGGAGAAAAAGAGATGCATATTATTAAAGACGCTCCACACACTTTTTATGATCAAAATCATCTTTCTGAGATCAAAAGAATCTTTAAAAAGTGGATAGAGAAAAATAAATAAAATGGCTTCTGTATTATCTTATTTCTTTTTTATTCGTCGTACGGAACTCCCCCATTACTTCATGTTAGCGAAAATTTGGGAGAACGAAGTGAACCGCATAGACAACGTTAGACTCAGTATCATTGAGTAGTTTTCCATTTTTGACGTCTATGCGAAGGTGCCAATGCGTAAGATTTACGGAAGCGATAGCGTGTCTGAAAAGGTGATTAAAATATTGAGTATAACAATTGTTATACGCAACTTCCCTTCACTTTCAATTATTTATCCTCCTTCGCATACAATATATCTTCCGTCGGATGCCTATACAACCCTTCCTTCAGCCGTTTCTGATCCAATACGTGCCCAATAATTCCAATGCTCCGGGCCAGTGCAAACAAGCCATTGCCATAGCCAATTTCCACGATCTCATCGATTTCATCCGCTGTGAACTGAGTGCAGGAAATTAACGCATCTAAGAACAAAGCAGCCATGCAGCCATCCACATTCAAAATAAGATTTTCTGCTTTTTTCAACGTCACTTTCTCTACGTCGAGTGCATAGCCTAAATAGCTGGTGGAAGGGAAATTTTTTTGAGCATACTCTTTCAATAACTGAACTCTTCGATCCGGGTTCTTTGCCGATTTAACCCGATGACCAATGCCGGGAATGGGTATCCCTTTTTGTTTCATTTCGTTCACAAAATCTTCTGGTGACTGGTGGTGATCAAAAGCCTTTTTAAAATACCGGCAGGCATCATCAATTGCGCCGCCAAACCGTGGCCCGATGGTGAGCAGTCCGCTGCACAGGGAAGAAATAACATCTTTCCCTGCCCGTGCCATGGTCTGCGGTTAAGATAATTGATATTTCCAAGAACTTGGTAAAATACAGGGGCAGCCTCTTTTTGAACCATAATAGCCCAATGACGTCTCCAATAGTCTGCTCTTGGGCAACGAGTTCTGCAATCGGAATGCCATTATAAGTGGGTTCATCCCCCAGATCGGAAGAGATGGTACTCGTGAAATGCGTCCCTTTTCGTTCCGGAATTACGGGCGGATTTTCAGGCATGTAATTCCCTGCAGGCACCACTGTTTTAAACGTTTCTGCAATGGTGTTCTCCAATTCTTCAAATGAAGACGGAACAATAATGCCCGTTGCCTTTAACGCCTGATTCTTTGCGTCGGCACTCTCCTGCTCCCTGCCCGCTTTAGCGCCGGCGTGGCCGAACTGCACTTCCCAGGGAAAAATGCTGGCGCACGTGCCGGCAACCCACATCACCAGCGGTTTAGTTATTTTTCCTTCTTCTTTTGCCTCGATGATACCATATTCATCCTTCCCGCCCAATTCACTCATCGCCACCATCAGTTTTACTTCCGGCATAGCTTCAAACCGCAGCAGGTGATCCAGCAGCGTTGAGCCGGGATAAACATCCCCGCCAATAGCGACGCCTTCATAAATCCCATCAGTGGCTCGGGCAATCATGGAGAACATTTCATTCATGATGCCTCCCGATTTTGAAACTAATCCAACGCTGCCGGGATGATACAACTTGGCTCGTACGATATTTTCAATTTTTCCTCCAGCATAGCCGGCAATCCGGAAACGGCCGGCGGCAATGCCCCCCACAGTTGATGGTCCGATAATTATCTTGTTGTTCTTCTGTGCCAGGGCAATTAATTCTTTGGTCTGTCGTTCTGTGACTCCTTCTGCTACTATAACTACTGTTTTGATGGTCGTTGATTCCAATGCTTCTTTTGCCGGGACATAGGCAGAACGGAAGGACGCAAAATTAATCAGGACGTCCGCGCCGGGATGTTTTTGGAGTGCTCTTGCCAGCGTATCATACATGGGCAAGAGTATTTCTTGTCCGCCAAAGAATGCTTTATGGTACCCGCTTCTGCCCGGATGGATTATCGCTGCGACACTGGGAATGGCACGTTTGCAGAGAAAATCAAAATCCAGCATCTGTTGAATTGGTAACGGTTTCAGGTTGTAGAATAAAGCAGTCGTATCTTTTGTGAATAATGGTGCAGTATTCATGGCAGCATCTCCAGTGCCGGGGAAATAATGTGGACCATAGGTTTATCTGGTCCATGGATTTCCATAGGCACACCAATTTCTTTTCCTGCTTTTTCTATCAAGGCCAATCCATTTTCATAATTTGGCCCGCCCCGGCGGACAAAGATCTTAATGTTCCCTTCCCGCAACTGGTGTTGATACTCTCGCAGCGCCCGTATAATCCCCTGAAAGGTCTTTTCAATATCAGTAAAATTGGCGATAGCACCTGCAATGAGAAGTATTTTTCCCTGCGGATGATGCTCTCGAGTCATAAGATCAATAACCGTTTTGGCATAGTGATACGATTCTTCCATGGATGGGTTGCCGCTGTATTCCCCGTAATTCGCCAATTCCTGCCCGTATCCTCGATTGACAATGGTATCTAAGTAGATGATGCTTGCTCCTCCCCCCGATAAGATATTCCATATCCTTCCCTGCGGATTGAGAATCGTTAACTTTAGAGAAGCGCCACTTTCTCGATCTAAGTTTTCGATAAAAGTTTCTTCTGGATACGATTTTTTCCCAAATTCTGGTGGAAAAGACGGAATGTTCCATCTGCTGCTATTTTTCCAGGCAGCACTTCCGTCGAGATGAGCCACCGTATCGAGGATGCAAATATCTCCTGGAGCTGTTATTGTAAAGGGGTTTAGTTCCAGGTAGGTAAAGTCTAAATTAAGATAGGCGTGGTAAAGATTTTTGATGAACTGCTGTATTGTAGGTTGGTGGTTTTCGGGAACTCCATTCAAAAATTCTTCATTCATCATACTCCCTTCCACGGTGCCTAACGTTGGAACAACTATTTTCTTAATGGAATGCCAGCGTTCTTCGATATCCTGCCCTCCTTCAGAAGAAAAATGAATGGTGTTTCCATCGCGGCGGGAAGTGATAGAAAGGTAATATTCTTGCTCATGAGGAATATAGGGCTCAATGAGGAAATGGGTTAAGGTATCAGTTGCTTTTCCAATAGTAAGAGGCTTGTTTCGGTGGGTGAGAATAAATTCTTTGACCTGGGCAAAGTCAGCATTGATCAGCACCAAGCCCAGTTTCTTTCGTTTTCCAAACAATTGGTCTGGCTTTACCACCAATTTGCTCGTAAGCAGCCAGGGGTGCTCTTTCGGCAGCACATCAAGATTTGTTTCAGGAGTTACCAATACGTTGCGGCAGTCGAGATTAGGAATATTTTCCGCCATTAGTCGTTTGGCATCATATTCCCGTATTTTATACCTGGCCATGGAGATTTCAGGCTAAATTAGTTTTATATAGGTTGTGGAATGGGGATATAGGCAGTCAGCCAGAGTTGGGGGGTAGAAAATTATATAAAGCAAAAATAGTTCTTTCCAAGAATGGAGGTAGCAAAAGCAGTTGTTTTCCTTGGCGCGTTAACGTTAATCTTTCTTTTTGTTATCAGTTGCGCTCCTTCCGAACCACGGGATATCTTTGAGGAGCGGGGAGTTATTGCTGGTGGGGCCAGTTCTTCCGGCTGTCGTACGGTTAGGGTGGATTCCTGCTCATCGTTGCCTGACGGCTCGGTAAATATACGCGATGGAACCGTGGCTCGAACGTATACTTCCGGGTGTGTTGGCAGCAGCTCTTTAAGGGATGTTCGCTGTCGTAGTGCAACTGAAGCTCAATCCTGCATCTCCACCTGTCCATTTGGATGTCGGCAGAAAACATGTGCAGTTCCTTTGCCTGTCCGCCACGAAGTCCAGAAAATTGAAGCAATCAATGAATCGGAACGGCTGTTGAACGCCTCTACGGAAATAAGGATTGATTACAACATAACTCCCCGAGAGGAAGTGGAGGTTCCTAAAGATATGCGGATTATATATCGGGGAAGTTATCAAACGAGTTGATAGTGGTACTTATCTACCATTAAATTTATAAATAAAAGGTACTTTTCTACCAACATGACTGCCCAACATATCCATAAAGCCCGCATCCGAGAACATTTACAGATCATTAAAGATGCCATTGCCGTAGGCATAGATTCACGTCCCGCTACCATCGGTTTTCACACCAGTGCTTGCGCTATTGACCTGGTGGAATTGTATCTGCACAAAACCGGAAAAATTCCGATTGGCCTGCAGGTAAAGCATGATTGGTTTAAGCGACCCACTCCGGGGCAAAAAATTATGCCTTTAGCCGAAAGGCATTTGCAAGCAGATTTTCCGCATAAGAAAGAAATCATTGATTTGCTCTATACCCTGGAAGAAAAAAGAAACAAATTAATTTATGGCCATTCTACACCCGCGGAAATACAACAAGCTCAGCAAGCCTTTGAGAAACTAAAGCAAATTATGCAGTCATTGCTGCGGGAAACGGGTGAGGAAATTGAAAGCTCAGACCGTTAACGCCCTAGCATACTGTTTTGACCTGCTTAGTTTCATCTTTCAGAATCCTGATGCCGGCCGAAGAATAAAAAGCGTTTATCTTTTTGGTTCTGCCGTGAGGGGAGAATTAGAAAAATCGAGTGATATAGATCTGTTTATAGAATGTGAAAAAGAGGATGAAAAGCAGGTAAGGTCGTTGGTTGATTCAGGTATTCTGAAATTTACGGTATCCCAAGACTATCAGAAATGGAAATTATTTCGGTTCACCTACCCTTTTTCAGTGCAGATAGGGCAGGTAGCAGAATGGGAATTGAAGCTGAGCATTGCCAGCGAAGGGATTTTATTATATAATAGGGCTGGAATATTAAGTGCGGGGGAACGCCAGGTATTATTTATGATTAATTACTCCAAGAAAAAAAAAGAGTATATTAAAGTAAGAAGACTGATTTTCGGCCGTGATGAATCCTATTATCGGGGAACCGGTTTATTGCATAAATATAAAGGCCAGAGAATAAGCGCAAATGTCTTCATAGTGCCACAAGAGTATCAAGGTCAGATGATAGAAGTCTTAAGCAAAGAAAAAGTTCTCTTTTCGATGAAAGAGATTGTAGTGCTGGAGTGAGGAAAAGACACCCTGATTAGAATGGAGGCTTAGGTCTTTGACCACACCATTATTTTTACTCTTAACTAATGAACACGAATATTTATATACCTATTATTATTATAATTATTATTAGGGTTTTAGTCCATAATCATACTAAAAATGAGGTGTTGTCCATGAAGAAAATCTTATTATTGAGTTTATTGGCCATTACGTTGTTATTTTTGGTGGTAAGTTGCGCTCCCCAAACGCAAACACAACAGACAAAAGAAGAGCAGCTTACGGAACAGATGCATAAAAGTTCTGCCTTAGCCGGCCAGGCGATACGAATACGATGTGCCACGGCGGCAGTAACAGATTGTCGTGTGAGTGGTGGCAATATTTATTTTACCTATGGGGGATATAATTATCAATATGATGCAGCGTGGTGCAGTGGGACTGCTGCCCTTAATGCCTATGCTTATAATTCTCGGTGCATTTCTCCTACTGTCTATGAGAACTGTATCGACCAATGTACCGGAAGCGAACGATGCAGCAACGGGGTGTGCGCAGTACCGGGAGGAGTCGTTTGTGATAGGCTTCATCCTGTTCTCTGTTTGACCCAATCATCCTGTCTTGCCGTTGGCAACAAATGGTTACCTTTTGAGCTTGATCCCGATGACGCTCCTCGGGGCTGTTATGCGTCCTGTCCGCCAGGGGTAGTGGATGCTAATGGTGATGGTGTCTGTGGTTTAGCCGATGGCGAGTTTGGGTGTTCTGCCAACAATATGTGTGACTCCAACAATTGTGACTTGGCTCGTAACACTTGTGTGGCAGTGCCACCCTCTCCCGAAATCTGCGACAATCTGGACAACGACAGAGATGGGGTAGTCGATGAAGGTTGCGACGATGATAATGACAATTTCTGTGATAGTGGCATGAGCAAAGCCATAGGTGTTAGGGTCACGACGTGCACGAAAACCCCTACAGAGAGCAACCGGGGAAATGACTGCAATGATAACAACGTTGCCATCAATCCTTATGCCAATGACCTCACGTGCGATGGCATTGATCAAAACTGCGATGGCGGTGATGGATATCGCGGGGGAGTAGATTACTGTGATGGCCGGGATAACGAATGCGATGGCAATATCGATCAAATTGGTGGTCGCTCCTCGTGTCCCAGTTGTACGGATAGCGATGGCGGCAACAAACCTTTGCTCAGCGGCTCCACCCTCGAGACCTGGCCGGCGTTTCCAGCGCGGGATAGGGTAGTGTATGATTTTTGTCAGGCAGCTTTCCCAAATGTACTCAATGAAACTGTCTGCATTTCAAATGCTCCCGCCCCGGGCTTGAAAGGCGGTACTGTAAGCGTGGACTGTACGGCCAGTGGGCAACGCTGCGTCACCGAAGGCCACGTATCCCGATGCGGCTAGACTTTTTTTCTTCTTTTTTTATTTTTCTTCCGGCTAATCTTAACTTTTTCTCCAGAACATTTTAATATCAGCTCTCTTTAGCGTAATCCTATGGCCACCTGCGAACTGTGCGGGAAAACCGCAGAGGTAGTAACGGCAGACATCGAGGGAGTAGAGCTTAAAGTATGCTCTCATTGCACTGCCCATGGCATCGTGAAGCAACGCGTTGCACTGCCCATGGCATCGTGAAGCAACGCGTAAATTATGCCCCAAAAAAGTTTGCTCCCCGTCCGGAAGGGCCAGAATACCGCGTAATTTCTAACTTTGCGTCTTTGCTGCGTTCGGCCCGGGAAAAGAAAGGGATGACTCAGGAAGATTTCGCCAAATTTATCCGGGAGAGGGAAAGCATTCTGGCTAAATGGGAAGCCGGTACCGTTACACCTGGTATTGATGTAGCCAAAAGAATAGGCAAGCAACTGGGCCTGTCTCTGATTGAATTGGAGGAAGTATCCACTGTCTCTTCCGGTTCAACTCAAAAAGCTAATGAACCCACCGTGGGCGATTTCGTGAAAGTACGCCAACGGAAGTAGCGCCCATCAAAAATCTTATAAAACCAGCCATATCTTCTCCCGTAATGGAAAAAGGGGTCGCTTTATTATCCGGAGGCATAGATTCTCCCGTGGCCATCCACCTGCTGCAGAACAGACTCGAAATCATTGCCGTTCATTTCCACCAGCAACCATTGACCGGCCCGGAAGAGCTCGATAAAGTAAAAAAGCTGGTAAAAGTACTCGGTGTTCAAAAAACCTATTTAATTCCCTTTGTAGATGTGCTCAAAGAGATCGTCAGCGCCTGCGGGCACAAGAATTACTTTGTGCTGTCCAAGATTCTGATGATGAAGACCGCTTCCACCGTGGCGGAGCGAGAGGGGGCCCAGTATCTGATTACGGGCGAAAATTTAGCGCAAGTGTCTAGTCAAACCCTGAGTAATCTGACAGTTATAACCCAAAATGTAGGGATGGAAATTTTCCGTCCGGTGTTGACGTATGACAAGCAGGAGATTATCGAAGTAGCCAAGAAAATCGGCACGTATGAAATCTCCAAAGGGCCCGAAATCTGCAATCTGCTGGGGCCGAAACATCCGGCGACGAAATCAAATCCGGCTGAAATCGGAAAAGAGCTTGCTAAACTGGATATTCCTCGATTGATGGACGAAAGCTTAAAGAAGGTAGAAATTATTGGGTTTTAGACCATGAAAAACAAAATAGTTTCGTTGTGTAAAACCTTAGAAAAAAAAGAACATATTAAAATTCTCTTTGCAGTTGAATCAGGGAGCCGACTTTGGCGAATGAGTAGTAAAGATAGTGATTACGATGTGCGCTTTGTATTTGTTCAGCCACTTGAAAATTATATTTCCATTCAAAATGATAAAAATACTAATTTGGTCATTAATCACACTTTTGGAGATATTGATCTAAGTGGATTTGACATTTTTAAATTTTCTAAGCTTTTGTTAAAGTCCAATCCTTCCATCATTGAATGGTTCCAGTCTGATATTCTCTATTATGGTAAGAAACCAAAAGAATTACAGAAAATAGCACTTACGCATTTTAATCCTGCTGCCCTTTATTATCATTACAAATCCATGTGCCGTTTCAATTATGAGAAATACTTAGCGAGCAAACATGAAGTTACTTACAAAAAATATCTTTATGCTATGCGGGGGTTAGTTAATGCTCAGTATGTAATAACCACTCAAGGATTGCCTCCCATTAGTTTTCCGGAGTGTTTACAGCGTTCCAGCTTTCTACCAACCAAAATAAAAGAGAGTTTATTGAAAATAATTAAACTAAAGTGTGAAGGACGAGAAAAAGACCTTATTCAAAATATATCTCTGTATGACCAGTATATTTTGGAATTTTTACAAAAAAATGAAAAAATTCTTCCCAAGCCTATTGAAGAGAAGAATATTAATAAAGAATTACAAAATATAGTCTTGAAGGAGTGACCATGTTACAGCTTTACAATACCTTAACCAGAAAAAAAGAACAATTTAAACCACTCCATCCTCCTGAAGTAGGGCTTTATGCCTGTGGTCCGACGGTTTACAATTATGCCCATATCGGCAATCTCCGCAGTTACATCTTTGAGGATCTGCTTAAGAGAACTCTACGCTGGAATGGGTTTACGGTAAAGCATGTCATGAATCTCACTGATGTGGGCCATTTAACCTCCGATGCAGATGAAGGAGAAGACAAGATGCTCGCAGGTGCCCGCCGGGAACATAAAACTGTCTGGGAAATCGCGGAATTTTACACCGATGCTTTCCGGCAGGACATAAAAAAACTCAATATTCTAAAACCAGATATTTGGTGCCGGGCGACGGATCATATTCCAGAGCAAATCGAGCTGATTAAAACGCTGGAGCAGAAAGGCTTTACCTATACTGCCGGGGGGAATGTCTATTTTGACACTTCGAAAGTTTCTGATTATGGGAAATTAGCTGCTCTTGACCTTGCTGCGGAACAGAAAGCTCGGGTTAAAAAAGATCCCCATAAAAAGAATTCCCATGACTTTGTGCTGTGGTTCACTAAATCTAGGTTTCAGGAGCAGGAGATGAAATGGGATTCTGTTTTTGAGATGACGCTTACAGATGAGGAGTATGAGGAGTTTAAACAGGTAGCCAAAACCAACAAAAATGTGGATATCATAGAAGTCAAAGAGGTTGCTGAATGATATCCGAAGATTTTTGTAAGGGTGGTTGCGGCAATTTTGCTTCTCATAAAGGGTGGTGTAAGCTAAAATGGAAAAAAGGTAACAGATTTGCTGTGAATTGCCCTACCGTTGAAAAAAGAAGGGGGAGAGCAATTTCTACATTTAGGACTGAGGAAGCAAAGCAGGGAAGAAATCCAATGCAGAATTCAGAAATCAGTAAGAAAAACCACTCTCCGGCTCGAAATAGGAAAGCAGCTGAATCCCTTAGAACTCTTGGAGAATTGGGGTTACTACCTCAACAGGTTGAAAGTGATGAACTGAGGGAAATCAGGAGAAAGAGAAATCAAGCTGCTCTCAAGCAATTGTGGAAAGAGGGAAAGCACCCTTTACAATCAAAGAAGAATGAAGAGCTTTTAAGTATTCGAAAGAAGATTTCTAACACTTTGCTAAGCAAAGCAGCCAAAGGGGAACTTCCAATCCAAAACTTTAGTGTAGAAAAGAAAAAAGAAATAGCTAAGAAAGTTTCTCAAAAGCTTAGAGAAGGAATAAGAGACGGAAGAATAAAATTATCTCCGGGCTGGAAAAAAGTACCTTATAAAAATATTGTCCTGAGATCATATTGGGAAAAATCGACTGCCCAATTTTTAGACAAACACAATATTGAATGGGAATATGAGTCTTTAAATATCCCTTATTATGATACAACCAGAGATATGATTGCTAATACTATCCCTGATTTTTATTTGCCGGAACTTAATATAGTTATTGAAGTAAAAAGCAACAGAGAAATAAACTCGCTACGCACTAAAGATAAAATGGATGCGATTCATCAACAAGGTTATAAAGTATTCCTATTTGGCTATAAACAAATTAAGTTAATCAAGGGGGATTCGTCCGCCATTATAAGGGTAATTAAAAATGAAAAAAGTTAAAGTTAGATTAAGAGGCTATCCCGGTTGGCACTTAGAATGTTCTGCCATGGCCAGCAAGTATCTTGGGACGCAGTTTGATATCCATTGCGGCGGCATTGACCATATTCCAATCCACCACACTAATGAGATTGCCCAATCGGAAGCTGCCTTCGGCAAGAAGCCCTGGGTAAGGTACTGGCTGCATAATGAATTCTTAGTGCTGGGAATGGCCAAGATGGCTAAGTCTGGTGAGAACTTTATCACGTTATCTGTAATAGAACAGCAGGGATTCAATGCCCTCGATTATCGTTATTTCTGCCTGGGAACGCACTATCGCAAGCCCCTGATGTTTAGTTATGAAGCGTTAGCTGGTGCCCAAAGTGCGCGAAAGAAACTATTGGAAAAAGTGCTGGAATTGAAAGTCGAAAAACGCACGGAAAAAGGCTCCTCTGCAAAAAAATCACTGGAAAAAAGCAGGGAATACCACCAGCAGTTCACCACCGCCATCAATGATGACTTAAATACTCCTCAAGCCTTGGCCATCGTGTGGGATATGTTAAAAGATGAGGATATGTCGGGGAAAGAGAAATATAACATATTGTTAAAGTTTGATGAGGTCTTAGGGTTGGGGTTAGCTGCCGTTAAAAAAGATAAAATTCCTCTTCCCGTTAAACGCTTAGCGGAAGAGCGCTTGCAGGCCCGATTAATGAAAGATTGGAAGAAAGCGGATGAATTGCGGCAGCAGATTGTGGCGTTAGGGTATGTGGTAGGAGATACCAAAGAAGGGTATGAAGTGAAGAAAAAAGTGAATAGGTAATTTTTTTCGCCAGAATTATCCCTTCTCTGCCGTCAAACTAAATTCTTAAAATAATAAGAAAATAGAAGAAGAAAAAAAAAGAAGCAATTTTACTTCTTCTTGCCCATGATTCTGAACATGGTGGTGCTGCATTTGGGACAGCTGCCTTTCATCGCTCTTCGGGTGACCCCACCTTTCCCTTTCATGCTCACTTCTTTGCCATTCGACATTTCTCTCTTGGCTTTGCACTTCACACAATACCCTTCTACCATAGTCAACACCTCGTTATTTGTAATAAAGAACGTAATTACTCACGCCCCTTTCTCAGCTTAATTCTTTCCCCTCTTAAAAAGGTTTCGTAAGTCTAGAGGGAAATAAGCGTAAAAATAGTTATCTTTTTAAGCCGATCTTGAGGGCAAATTTTTCACTTTGTAAGGACGTATCCCCTGTAAAAGAGATATGTTTTACGTTTAAAACCGCTTTAAGATCTTCTATCAACGGACTGATAGTCTCCGGAAAGGCAGCTTCTTCGCTGGAGAGTATAAGCTCTGAAAACTCTTCTTTAATGGACAGCTGCTGTTCGGACTTGAACCGGCGCACCGTATTGATGATATCTACTCCAATATCACCCACTAATTCCATCTCCTCATTAATATCTCTGTCATTATAAGCTGGCCAACTCGAAAGATGAATGCTTTTCATCCCTTCCCGTGACGCAAAATACGTGTGGTAGATTTCTTCCGTAATATGGGGCATGATGGGGGCCATCATTTTGAGGATACTTAATAACGACCAATATAATCCCTGCTGGGCGCTCTTCCTGGCCGGAATACCTCTCTTCTCAGAGTTATAGAGCCGATCCTTGACAATCTCCAGGTAATAATCGCAAAAGGTGTGCCAAAAGAAGTTCTCCACTTCTGCTTTGGTGCGGGAATATTCATACTTCTCAAACGTTTCGGTGCTTTCCTTTATCAACTTTTGCAGCTTGCTGAGCAGCCAGCGGTCAAACACTTCAGTCACGGGGCCTTCCCCATAATCCTGTAAGTGCATCAAGCCCAGTTTTGAGGCATTCCAGAGCTTGGTAATAAATTTCTGCCCCGTCATCAGATCTTTTTCCATGAACGGGAGATCATCTCCCAATTTTGATCCGGCCGCCCAGAATCGTAACGCATCGGCAGAATATTTATCAACCATGAGTTGTGGTTCTATGACATTTCCTTTTGATTTGGACATTTTCTTTCCATGGGGATCTTGTGCGTGTCCTGAAATAACCACATCTTTCCACGGATTAATACCATAATGTAATTGGGATTTTACGAGAGTATTAAAGAGCCAGAAGGTGATGATGTCGTGTGCTTGGAGCCGTAAACTCATGGGAAACAATTTCCTCTGGAGCGTTTCATTATCAAACAATTCCACTGCTAATTGTGGCGTCATGGAAGAAGTTGCCCAGGTATCGAGCACGTCTTTTTCAGGCGTAAGTTTTCCTTTATAGCCCTTCGGCTTATCTTTCAAAGGATCAACGGGCAATTGACGTTCATCCGGTAAAATGACTACTCCCTTTTCATCATACCATACCGGGATGGGTACCCCGAAATGCCGTTGCCGCGAGATACACCAATCCCAGTTTAATCCTTTAATCCAGTTGTCATACCTGACTTTCATGTGGGGGGGGTACCATTGCAAACGCGTCCCCGCTTCTAGGAATTGCTCCCGCAAATCAAGATATTTGACAAACCATTGCGTTGTTGCAACATACTCAATATCGGTACCACACCTCTCATGGACATTAACAGTATGATGTAATGGTTCTTTTTTGAGCAGAACTCCCTTCTTTTCCAGATCCTCCAGAACCGCTTTGCGGGCATTTATCGAATTCATTCCCTGGTAAGGGCTGAGATTATTATATTTTCCCGACTCATCCATGATCAATATTGGTTGCACCGTTGGATGTCGCGCCATCCATTCGACACAATCTAACCCCCCATAGGTACAATAAAATACGATTCCCGAACCGTATCCGGTCTTTGCCGAAACATCATGGGTCACGGACACTGGTTTCTGACTAAAAGGAACATCAACTCTTTTTCCAACCAATTCTTTCCCTTTAAATTTCTTTACAATGGTCATGGGAAATTCCGGATTCATTTTTTCTACTGCGTCCCGACTAATGATCCATTTCTCTCCAGTATCGCGCTGTACCGTAACATAATCTCCTTGTTCATCGAGAGAGATTCCGACACATCCCGGATGTAATTCCGGCCTGGTTGTCGCATAAATGATATACTCTCCCGTTTCGATTTTTGCCTTGATGTAATTCAAGGTGGTATCTTTCTCCACATCTTCCATTTCCACTTGGGCAATGGCAGTCTTACAGGCAGGACAGAATATTATGGGTGCTTTCTTCTGATAGATACGTCCCTGTTTATAGAGTTGTATAAACGATCTTTGTGAAATTCTCCGGCAATGTTCATTAATCGTAGAATAGAATATTGAAAAATCGCAGCTCATCCCGATACGCTTCCAGTCCTGCACAAAAGCAGGGCGTATCTCTTCCAAGGTCTCTACACAGAGTTGGATAAAGGCATTCCTTTCCATCTTTTTAGAAATAACATTTTTAGTTTTTTCAATCAGCTTTTCGGTTGCCAATCCATTATCGTCCGTGCCAAAGGGATAAAACACGTTATTTCCTTTCATTCTTCGATAGCGTGCAATGAAATCACCCTGAGAATAACTAAACGCATGTCCTAAATGCATTTTTCCCGAAACGGTGGGGGGCGGAGTATCGATAGAATAGATCTCTTTCTTGCTGTGGGGATCGAACTTAAATATCTGGTGTTCTGCCCAATACTTCTGCCACTTCGGTTCAGCCTGTTTGGGATCGTAGCGCTCAGATAACTCCATTGATACGAAGAATGGAAGTTTATTTAAAAAACTAATTGAGAGATTTAACTGGTTCCGTATTTCTGTTTACTCCATAATTTATTTAAAGAGAATCGTTCTTTCCGTGACGTATGAATGAGGTGCTGCT
The DNA here is from genome assembly GCA_016179955.1 of Candidatus Woesearchaeota archaeon. Lineage (GTDB taxonomy): Archaea > Nanobdellota > Nanobdellia > Woesearchaeales > GW2011-AR9 > JACPCD01. Next base: position 91,990 of record JACPCD010000005.1, read on the forward strand.
CCGGTTAGGCATTGTTTTTGTCTGCTCGCTGCTCTTTGGCTTGGTACGGCAGAAACTGCACAAGCCCATTGGCTTTGGGACCTATATCTTCGTCGCCATCGGTTCCGGGGGACTTAGCCTGGTGGCGATAACGATTCATACCGATAACCCCCTGCCCTTGCTTGGTTCCATTGTCACGGGCATTGGATTCCTGGGGGCAGGAGCACTCATCCGCAATAGTGACCGGATTACCGGATTCACCAGCGCCGCGAGCATTTGGGTATTTGCCATTTTCGGACTTTTGATTGGCCTCGGACAATATTTTCTCGGTCTGCTCATCTATGGAACCACCTGGATAGTGATGGGTATTGATATGTACCTGGAAAAGAAATCCATTGGCGCGTATCAAAAGAAATTGACCGTTGTTACGACCAAACTTATCCCCACCAATGAATTAACCAAGCTCTTTACTGGTTACAAGCACAAGCTCCTGCACGTGGAAGTCAACAAGACGGCCAACACCATGACGATAACCTTTTACGTTGAAGGTACCAAAGGAGAGATCAACCAGTTGCCGCATCTGCTGCTCAACCAGCCGTGGTTTGGGTCGTGTAAGGTGGAATGAGGTTGAAATAAGCCCATTTTCGTCCAAAAGCATAATTCACCACCAAAATAATTAAATAGTGGTAGTTCTTTGGAATGCTCTTATTGAGGGGGTATATTTAACCATGGGCAAGAAGAAAAAAGGCCGCTTTGGCGGCGATGATGACGACGAAGATGATGACTTTGAAGAAGAAAAGCTTTAGGACGCTTTTCGTTTCCGCCGTATCATCGTTATGGTTTTGGGAAGTGCTTCAAAAACACGCGCTTTTTCTCTAGAAGTTTAACCCTGGCCTATTTCTCCCATTTACTCGCTCAGCTTTGTTCCCCTGCTCTTGCTCTCTTCCCAGCCAGCGGGGGTGATCTGAATGAATTCAGCCTTCTCCTGCATCTCCGGCAACGTATGAGCGCCGCAATAACTCATCCCGCTTTGGATGCCTTTGACCAGGCTGCGGATGACTTCCTGCACTGGGCCTTTGTAATCTACTAAGATGGAAACTCCTTCGACGAACACATCTAACCTTTCTTTTACTCTCTCTCCATCCACATTTTCCTTGCGTTCGTGATTACTATCGTAACTGGCGCTGCCCATATACCGCTTGTACCTCTTTCCTTCTTTGCGGACAATGAAACCCGGTGCTTCATCCGTCCCGGCAAATAACGAACCGGAGTAGGCAGTGCTTGCGCCTGCTGCCAATGCTTTCGCGACATCACCGGGATATTGCATACCCCCATCGGCTGAAACGGGAATCCCATACTGTTTGGCCACGGATACGACGTCCATGATCGCAGTCAGTTGCGGAATTCCGCTGCCGGAAATGATACGGGTGGTACATACTGGAGAAGGGCCAATACCTACTTTAAGCCCATCTGCGCCGGCTTCAATCAGATCTTTAGCTGCAGCGGCCGTGGCAATGTTTCCCGCCATTACGTCCACGGAAAAATGATATTTTAACTCCTTGATCCGCTGGACCGCGAGATCGGAATGGGCGTGCGCGAGATCCAAGATAATCACATCCGCTCCGGCTTGAATCAGGGCATTGGCCCGCTCCATGGTATCTTTCACCCCCACCGCGGCACCGACGCGTAACCGCCCTTTTGGGTCCCGGGACGCTTTCGGCCAGAATTCTAATTTTTTAATGTCTTGAGTCGTCATTAATCCGCGCAGTTTTCCTCGCTCCAGCAACGGCAGCTTTTCAATACGATGCTGGTGCAGAATTTTCTTGGCCTCTTCTAGAGCAACGCCATAATCAGCAGTAATCAATTTTTCTTTCGGCGTCATCACTTCCCGGATGTTTTTCTCCAGGTTTTCCTCAAAGAGATAATCGCGCGAGGTGAAGATGCCGATTAACTCTTCTCCTTCCTGCACCAGCAGGCTGGTAACACCAGCAGTTTTCATGATGTCAATGGCTTGCCGGATAGTAATGATTGGCGGAACTGCAAGAGGGTTGTCGATGACATAACAGGTGCTGCGCTTGACTTTTTTTACTTCTTCCACCTGCTCCAGAATAGTATTGAACTGGTGGATGATGCCTAAGCCCCCTTCCCTGGCCATGGCAATCGCCATCTTGTGCTCGGTTACGGTGGCCATGTTGGCGCTCACCAGTGGGACGTTTAAAGAAATATTGCGGGTGAATTTAGTCGTGACGTCCGCTTCGCTTCGGGAAGAGAGCGGAGTGCGTTTAGGTACCAAAAGTACATCCTCAAAGGTAAGACCTATCCTCATTTTTGCATAAATTTGAAGTATGGCCAGTTTAAATACATTGTGGGAGTGGAGGAGATAGTTTAAAATTAACTTCAGAAAAAATAATTGTCCAAAAACGAACCAGTTCACTCTACTACCACAAATCTTTAAAAGAACCACTTCTTTGAAGAAACGATGGCTCTCTTCACCTCCAAATACGCTCCCCAGAACAGTTCCCAAGTGTTTGGCCAACAACTCGCAGTCTCTCAGCTGAAAGATTTCATCGTCAATTACCGGCAGCAAAAATATAAAGCAGCCTTGCTGCAGGGGCCCATCGGCAACGGGAAAACATCTTCCGTCTATGCCCTGGCGCGGGAATTAAACTACAACCTCATTGAGATCAATTCATCAGATATCCGCAATGAAGACGCCATCACTTCGTTTTTAGGCTCGGCCGTCAACCAGCAATCACTTTTTTTCCGGCCGAAAATCATTCTGGTGGACGAAATCGACAATGTCTCGGGAACGCAGGATAGAGGCTGCATTCCCACCATTATCAAAATAATGGAAAAATCCCATTTCCCCATAATCTTTACTGCCAATGATGTCTCAGAATCAAAATACAAGAGCCTGCTGAAGAACAGCTTGTTGATTGAATATCATCCATTGCAGTATCGCACCATTGCTCACGCGTTGCAATGGGTAGCGGAACAGGAAAATATTTCAGTGGATGAAAAAGCGGTGAATACCTTAGCCAGAAAAGCAGACGGGGATCTGCGCAGCGCCCTGCTGGACTTTCAGGTATGTACTGCGCAGGGAGCATGCACCGTGAAAGAAGTAGCCGCTTTATCGGACCGGAAACGGACTGAATCTATCCTGACGGCCCTGCAGGTGATTTTCAAATCCTCTTCTGTTGAGAATTCCCTGCCGGCTCTGGACAACCTGGATATGGACACTTCAGATATTTTTTCCTGGATTGATGCCAATCTGCCGCAAGAGTACCTCGATGCCAAGTCTCTCGCGAAAGCATACGAATGGCTCTCGCGGGCAGATGTGTTTCAAGGGAGAATCACCCGGCAGCAGCATTGGCGCTTCCTGGTGTACATCAACAACTTGCTTACTGCCGGCATCTCTTCCGCCAAGGAGCAGAAAAATACTGAATTCGTCCCGTATCATCGGACTATGCGTTTCCTGCGCATGTGGCAGGCCAAGATGAAATGGGCTCAGCGGAAAGGAATCGCGTCCAAGTTAGCGTTGGCAACCCACACCTCGCAGAAAGCAGCGGTGCAGCAGGTTCCCTATCTGCGGGCCATATTTTGCAAGAGAGTTGATGAGCACATGGTGAGGGAGCTGGATCTGAACGAAGAGGAAGTGGAATGGCTTCAAGCCTGATGGCTTTACTTTATGTTATTGGTTATGCTTTCTAAAAATTCCAGAACATCCTTTTCAAGTTCTTCGGTTATGGTGTGAAAAACAATCGCATCGTCAACAATCCTATAGTCATGAGCCAGGATGTTACGCATGGATTTAGCATCCTGCAGCTTTTTCGATAGAACCGGGGAAATTATTCCTTGCTGTTCCAACAGCGTCAATGCTTCCTTGTCTTCCTCCGGGATTTTTAATTTCAATTCTTTCAGCACCATGAACGAAATATCAATGATGGCTTCCACAATTTTCTCCAGGTACCGTTCACAAGCCGCTTTATTTTGAAGATCCTGCCGATATTCCTCCAGGTGGGAAGGACGGAAAGAACCCAACCCTTTCAGTAAAGTCTCTATCCCAATATTTTATCTTGTATCCTTTCGTTCATAAAGTATCCGCCCTTTTTCATTGATCTCTCTCTTAATTTTTTCTGGCAGAATGTTGTACACTTGCACATCAGCTTTTTCTGGTGATTTTCCCATCACCCTAATCCGGAAAAGGGTTGCTTCTTTTACAGTGATGTCATCAAACATGACCGCAATATCAATATCGGAGCGAAAAGTCAGCGTATTTTCAATTACTGAGCCATACAACATTATTTTCTTAATTTTTGGATATAAAAAATCTTCCCGGATAGCGTTGGTGATTCTTTCAATTTGTCTCTTTACGGTCATCCCTTTTTTCAACGAAAATTCCTCTTCAAATCCAGCAACAGCTTTCATAAAAGCAAACTTTCGGCGTATGTCCCGGGACAGCCGATTTTTTTCTGACTGGGTAAGATTAATGCCCCGCAGTTGTTTTTCGATGATCTTGAGCTCACGCTGGCCAAATACTTTTCGGGTGTCCTCGTGTCGTTTCAGGAAGGTCAATAAGTCCATAAAATAACCTTTATTCTGGTTATTATAACCATAATAGTGGTTATATTTAAATATTTTCCCTTTTTGGGGGATTCGGTGGTAATGGCATCGTACCCCTAGCGCATGGTTCTGGAAGAAATGCAGCAAAACTTTAATAAACCAAGTTTATCTTTTAGTGCTCATGGCCCATACTGCTGTGGAATTAGCTGCCTTCTGCAAGAAGAAAGGGTTTATCTATCCCTCCTCTGAACTGCTAACATCATGCATGAAAAAGTGTTTGAAGCCTCTGGCCATTTGAAGAATTTCATCGATCCTGAAGTTCGTTGTTCCAAGTGCGATTTTGTGGAGCGTGCCGATCATTTCCTGGAAAAGCAAGTGCATCTCAAAGTTGAAGGGTCTTCCGCTGAGGAATTAACTGCCCTGATTAGGAAACATAAGCTTTCCTGTCCTAAATGCACTTCGGCTTTAAAGCCCGTTGCCATTGTTAACATGATGTTTGCCTTGCCGATGGGCACGGAATCTCGTCAGCGAGCTTTTCTCCGTCCGGAAACGGCCCAAAGCCCCTATGTTAATTTTAAATTACAATATGAGCTGCAGCGGAAAAAGATGCCGTTAGGATTGGCGTTAATTGGCAGAGCATATCGCAATGAGATATCTCCCCGAAATTTAACCTTGCGCCAGCGGGAATTTACCCAGGCGGAACTGCAGATATTCTTTAATCCGGCGTTCGTGGGGATGCATAAAGATTTTCCTGCCATTAAAGAGTATAAGTTGCAGGCCCTTTTGGTGGAAGATCGCAGCCATCATCATGTCCATGAGCGGACGGCCGAGGAGTTAGTGCAACGTGGACTTCCCCAGTTTTACGTCTATCATTTGGTGAAGATCCAGCAGTTTTATCTGGAAGAATTAAAGATACCCGCTGAAAAGTTCCGCTTCTATGAATTGAATGACAAAGAAAAAGCTTTTTACAACAAATACCATTTTGATATGGAAATTGAGCTGCAGGAGCATGGATTTACGGAAGTGGGAGGATTGCATTACCGTACTGATCATGACTTGAAAGGACATCAAGCCGTATCCAAAGAGAGTATGGAAATTCTGGATGAGCCGAGCGGCAAAAAATTCATTCCTCACGTCCTGGAGTTGTCGTTTGGGGTGGACCGAAATGTCTATGCCTTGCTGGATTTGAATTATGATAATAACGCGGAGCGGGGAAACATCATACTTCATCTGCCTGCTATCATAACTCCGTTCTTTTGCGCGGTGTTTCCGTTAGTTAAGAACAAGCCGGAGGTGGTGGGGAAAGCCGAGGAAGTATATTCTTTACTGAAAAAAGAATTCTCCTGTTTGTATGATGAAGCTGCCTCCGTGGGCCGGCGGTATGCCCGGGCCGATGAAATTGGAGTTCGTTATTGTCTCACCGTTGATTTTGACAGCCTGGATGACAATTGCGTGACGATCCGGGATCGGGAAACGACGCAGCAGGAACGGGTTTCTATTTCCCGATTGGTGCAGCGGTTGATGGAGTTGCGGGCCTGAGTCACCAGATTACTGCAGAATATTCACTCCCTACTTTTTCCTTGATGATGGGGGCAGGAGAGCACTGAGCAATGTTGAGGGCAGCAATTTTTCCACCGCCCGCTTCTCCCAAATATTTATATAGGTTTAGGCTCTTTCGAGCACTATGGAAAAACGAGGGATGCTGGGCTCCTTTCTGCTCTTTGCCACGCTGATTGCCGGACTGGTCGCACTGTACTTATTCATCCTCCAGGATGAAATGGCCAAAAAGGTTATGCTGATTACTTTGATTTACTTATTCATCCTCCAGGATGAAATGGCCAAAAAGGTTATGCTGATTACTTTGATTGCAGTCATCCTGCTGAGCATTATCGTATTGGCCATAGAATTTTCTCGGGGCCCTCATCGGGTACGGGCCAAGATCCGGGAGATTGAGCCGTTATTATCCCAGCAGTCCGCGGAGATGCTTAAAGACAAGTACGTTCAGATTTATGAATTATACCTGAAACTGCCGGAAAAGTGGAAGCAGAACTTTTATGCCAAAGTTACCAGTATCCGGGAGCGGGTGGAAGAGCAGCTGAGAGCAGAGAAAAAGTTAGTTTTTTTGCTGGAGCAGTCCGATAAAGCGCCCCTGGCAGAGTTGAAGCAGTTGTATACTCAGTTGTATGCTTCTTTTCAGAAATTGCCGGAGCAGGTGCAGGGGCACTATTATTACCGGGTCATTGCCTTGAAGGAAAAGATGGAAAAAGGGTTCTAAAATTCTCGGGGGGATAGTCGGAAAGTTTATAAAGCAAAAAGCTTTCTTTTTGAGCCGAATGGATAAAAAGAGGAGTTTGCACCAGTTGGAAGTGCGTAAACAGCACACTCTGGCTATTGTTTCTATTGTGATTCTTATTGGATTGGTGGCGGTGTTGTTATACTTCTCGCCGAAGCAGTTCGTGGGAAAGGTGTATGAAGCTCCGGTACAGTGTGCTGATAAGCCGGCGGGGATAGTGGCATAATATTATTGAAGATTTAATAGGAGTACACCGCGGTACGGCGACCGTTGAGTATCATGGAATAGGAAAAGTTGGCACGGCTTTAAAGTTTGATGGCAACCGTGATAAAACCATTACTGTTGATAATTCCGCTGATTTTAATTTCGGCTCGCGTCCATTTACGATTGAAGGATGGATTAAGACTGAGTCTGGGCAACCCCAATTTATATTTTCAAAATTCGGAGTAATTGAATTGTCAATAAATAATCCTACGGAAGGTTGTGGTGGTGATAATAATCTATGTCTTTTCATTTGGTCTGAAGACGATTCTATAGCTCATGTTGGGGTTGGTTCAGTTATAACCATCGGTGGTTTTATCTTTATAACTATCGTTCGCGAGGAAACTACAATTACTGTTTATGTGAATGGTGAGCCAAGAGGGACGCTTGAAATTCCTGAAACGATAGCTAGCAACGATGCAGGAGCATTTATTGGAGGAAGATTTGGAGCAGTTAGTGCTTTCAACGGCCTCATTGACGAGCTCACCATCTACCAGCGCGCCTTAACTGCCGAAGAAATCCACGCCATTTACACTGCTGATAGCGCCGGCAAATGTAAAGATGAATCTTATCAATCTCCGGCCATGTGTTCTGATGGTATAGATAACGATGGGGATGGATCAACGGATTGCGCAGATAGCGGATGTAGCGATACCGGCAATACTTATTCTTTATCTTCATCTGCCACAAGAGCTGTTTATGAAGTTCCTTTGTTATGTCCGGGATCTCGCGTTAGCACTGCTGTTCGTGGAGCGACTTTAAATAATCTCAATTTATGTGACCGCGACACCGAAGATTTCGGCAATAGGGTAACTCTTTGTAATATTGATAACACCCGTATCTATCAAACTTTAGATGCTACCAGCATCTTGCGGGGAAGGAACCAGGACCCATTTACTGACCAGGGTGTCACTTTTCTCTTTGACGAAGTTTCTGGTCCAGGAGAGCAGAAGAAAGTCACCCTGCACTCTACCGAGGACCTTACCGCTGGTATGCCATTGGAATTTGACCTGCAGAATTTTACCACCAACATACTCAAAGGTCAGCGTCCCATCATCATCGTTGACGGGGAATATTACCTGCTTTCATATAATGGTGTCGGATTCTTCAGTGAGCAAAACCTCAAGATGACTCACGTCCCGGAAGGATTTGAATATGTTGCTTCCCTCCATCCCGGAACCAACGTCTACAAATTTGACCTGCTGGGCGATAGGATCATGCAGATGTTTGTAGACGATGTCCGTGGTAAATTCACCATGCAGGCCCTTCCTCCCGGCCAAGCCCCGGTTTCCTTTGCTGTTCCGGAGAATTTAGCGCAAAAGTTAGAAGTTACCTTTACCCAGTCTAGCCCCGTCCGCATTACTGATCCAGCTTTAGGTGTCCTGACCGTCTGTCGGGATGACAATGCCGGAGATTCAGAGCAGATGAAAGTGTGTCAAAACAACGACTTTGTCTTCACCCTGCGGGCGGGAGAATTGACCAAAAGAACTATGGAGGGAGCCGATTACGCGTTCTTATTCACTGTCGTCGATGGGGTCAAGAAAGCGTCCATATTTATGTTGGAGCGGATTCATGCTACCCCGGAAAGCCCAAGGCAGCTTAATTACGATAATTTTATTAACGCCATGACTGCCGGACGCCGGATTGCTTTTGAATTCCCGGATGACGGAACTTTATATCTTGCCGGTCATCCGCGCACTGCCTTGCTTAATCTTCCCAGCGTATCCATCAATGCATATACTGGAGGCACACCCTCTCCTTTCACGGCGCACGGAAGCCAGGGACAAGTTGAATTTATAGTTATCAACAATGGGAAAATTTTTATCAAGCGGAATTACGGTAATCCTCCGCCGCCATTTGATGTTTGGGCGCGCACTCAAGCGGAACTTGCCCCCATAGATTTGGAACAGCAATTGTTCACCTCCATCTCTTCGCTGGGACCGACACGGTTCATCCAACCTGATTTTGCAACTATTAATGTTCGGGCTGAGGATATCGCTTTCTCTTCCTCTGTGTTTAAAATAAACAGTGAAAGTAGAGGAAATATTGATTTAGCCTTCAACGTACCCCAGATAATTGATAATGCCTTATTTTATTACAACTCGGCAACTATCGATGCACGTATTCCCCAAAAATCAGCTTCTATTTATAGGTTTTACAGCCTTAGCGCTGTTCCAGCAGCAAGGCAGCACGATTATGATGACAATTTCATCAACGTATTTACGGCTGGAAATAAATTGGCGCTGGGATTTGGAGCATCACCGGGACAGAGAGAATCATATTATTTATTAGGGCATGAGAATGAAGCAAACGAACCGGCATTCTTCAATCTGGAACGGCTGCGTTTGAGTCCCTTGGCTGGTGGCGATGAATTGACTCCGGAGGCCGTTACTGAGAATAGCGCTTCGTTTACCGTTCCGGAAGGTAGGATCATTATCCGAACGGATGATTTTGGAAATAAGATTCATTTCGAAAAGGAAACGGGTCGTGATTTGCTGGAGAGAATTGATTTACAGGACGAAGATTATTCTATCCTATTAACTACTTCTAACCGCGTCGTCATTAGCGGTACAATACTTGAACTCTGCAATCTTGGAATCTACGGCAGCCGGACGGCCGCAGATGTATGTTACCCGTCGGGTGGCGCACCGGTAAACGATATCGTCGTGGATGGTTCTGCAGTGCTGAAAGTAGGGAGTAATACTTATCTCTTAGAAACCAATGGTCGCACCGGCGATGCCAAGCAAGTAACCGTCAGAAGAATATTGCAGTTTGTAAGAGCATCTCGTGACAGAGTATTACGTGCCCAATTAGCTCTTGTTGACTGGAACATCTTTACCCAGCACCTTCAGGATGGGGATGTACCTATCGTTAATATTACCCATCCTTTATTGAAAGATGCCGCACATCCATTGCCCGATGCTTTCTACCTTCCATCTGCCCGCAACAATTTGCTGGAAAGCTTCTCCCTGCAGCCGTATCCGCGAGGAACTAATGTCCTAGTTAGAAATGTTCAGGCACTCTCACCCATTTTGTCAAATGGCAGTTTAATCTTTGGAGATAGAGTTATCTTCGTCGAACAATCAGTGAGTGGTGCAGCCGATGCACGTGTCGTGAGCGCCACTTTTACACATCAACCATTTTCCTACGTTCCGGATGATAGCAGCCCGCTGGTGTTGAATAGTTCTGCTGAGCACGTGCTGGACTTTGTGGCAGTTCCTGGGGGATCTATTTTCAGGATGGGTGTTGATAATCGGGTGGATGAAGAGCAGGATTTAGTGCGAGTTAACCTTCAGGGAATATTTAATCGCCTCTTTGCCGCAGGAGATGTACGAATTCTCCATCTGAGTGGCGTCACGATACAATTAGAAGTAACCACTATCGGAACCAGGGATGATGAACGCTACGCTGTCATCACCCTTACCAGAATACCATGAATAACGCCAGAAATAAATCATCATCAAGAACATCAACCCAGCAGCAATGGGTAATTATAGCCGTGGCGCTTATCGTCATAGCCACGTTCGTTGCCATTTACTTTAATAAGCAAGGTGCAGTGGGGAAAGCCATCTCTATTGGCGGAACACCCTGGGCCGGAGGCACGCTCAATCTGGTGGCTGAGGGACGCCTTACCATTACCACTCTTCCCGCTACCGAACTTTCTGTATCCCTGCTGACCAACTCTTCCGTTGGTGAAAAGACTTATTCGTTTACGTTGCGGCGGTTAGGAGATCTTACCTACACTTTTACAATTACGCTGGATACATTCACCGCTGACGATATCATCTACACCGGCAGCGATGACCAAACCAGAATTTATCTCGATGATGTGGACACCACTCCCGATCTGGAAGTTTCCCATCATGCCGGGCAGATCACGATCCGCAATATGCATTTCCCGTTGCCGCCACCGATTACCTGCGGCAATAACCTTGTCGAAGGTAGTGAGCAATGCGATGGGACTGCACTCAATAGTCAAACGTGCGTGACCCGTGGCTTTGCTTCCGGAACGCTGCGGTGTACTGCCACTTGCACGTTTGACACTAGCAGTTGCGTTGCTGCTCCCTCCCCTCCCGCCGCCCCCGTACCACTTCCTTTCCATCATTTCTACGGACACGTGAACAGTCTGCCCGCCGGAACTTTCACGCTTCGGGCGAAAGTAAACAGCGTGACGCTCAATTCCACCAGCATAGATGCAGAAGGATATTTCGACTTTTCCATTAATACCACCGAAACCGTGGCTCCATTGCGGGTAGCATTTTACGTTGTCCGCAACGAGCAGGAAGTACGTGTCGGCACTGCTCTTTATCGTAATAACAGCGAAACGGAGCTGAACTTCCTCTATAGTGCACCACCCACAACTCCCTCCGCTACAACTCCGCCGAATGAAACGTCAACCGCCAACCGCTCTACTACTAATCAGACTGTTGTTGCCAATCGAACGGCGGCTGGCAACTGCACCCAAAGCTGGGAATGCGGGGACTGGTCTTTATGCCGCAACGGCCAGCAGAGCAGAGTCTGTTACCGCTCCGATACGTGTGACCAGCAGCTAGCACAAGGAAGAATTGCGGCGGTTCTGCCAACCTCTAAGCCCAGCGAGCAGCGGGCGTGCCAAGAGCCCAGTGTCCCGGTAGCACAATACTGCGCTCCCAACAGCAAGCGCTGTTTAGGATTAGAATTACAACAATGTTCCGCCGACGGTACGGCATGGGGTACACTGACAACTTGTCCCAACGGCTGCAGTGCCTTGACGCTCGAATGTAAATCTGAAATCGCCGCTCCGCCCGTTCAACAGCAGCCGTCCTCAACGTGGATATACTATTTATTAGGCTCGGCGGAAGGACGCATCGACGGAATGTCAGACCAGCAGATCAAAACCAGGCTGTTGAGCCAGGGCTGGGAAGAAGCAACCGTAGATAAATTACTGAAAAAGTGAGTTTCTACCATCGAAAATTATATATAAAGAGTGCCTAAAAGAGCCCTACCATGGAAATAAAAGACATCAAGGCCAACAGCGGCAACATTGACGTAGTTCTCCACGTGGTAGAAAAAGAAGCCCCCCGCACATTTGAAAAGTTTGGAAAGAAAGGAAGAGTTTGCAATGCTCAGGTAAAAGACAAGTCGGGCCAAATGAAACTGACCTTGTGGAACGAAGACATTGATAAAGTAAATATTGGCGACAAAATTCATCTCCAGAACGGCTGGTGCTCGGAATTCAAGGGCGAAAAACAACTGTCGACGGGAAAATTCGGCAAGATTGAGATTGTTGAAAAAGCAGCCGGACAGAATCCCGGGGAAGTGTTGAGCAACGATCCGGAAGTTTTTGCGCCGCCTGAAGAAACGGACGACGAAACCACGCCCGTGGATGAAGAAGAGTTCATAGAATGAGATTGCTTCCCTCATTGCGGCAGAACAAGAGGTATGTAGTATTTGAAGTCCAGTCTCCAGAAACGTTCTCAGTTCAGGACCTGCAGCAGGAAGTACAGCGTGCTTTGCATTCCTTCTGGGGAGAATTAGGCGTATCACGGGCCTCGCCGGTCTTTATCAAAGAGCGGTTTAACCCGGCAACAAAGCGGTTCATCATCAAAGTCAACCATAAATATGTCGAGGAGCTGAAAGCTGCTTTAACTTTAAGCAAAACAATTAAAAAGGCCCCCATACTTCTCCGCTCTATCATCACGTCCGGAACGCTTAAAAAAGCCAGTTCCTTCGTACAGAAATGAGGTGTCGGCTATGAATAACCAAAAACAGATGATTGACAAGATGGGGTATGACCGTTCTATTACTATGTTTTCGCCTGACGGCAGATTGCTGCAGGTCGAGTATGCCAAGAAAACCGTCAAGCAAGGGCCTACTGCTATGGGCATTGCCTGTAAAGATGGCGTGGTTTTTATTACGGATAAGCGGATTACCAGCAGCCTAATCGTTCCTGAAGCCATTGAAAAGATGTTTCGTATTGATGACCATATTGG